>CALVVZ010000042.1 GCA_944364075.1 uncultured Clostridia bacterium | reverse complement strand
ACCTTCGGACGACCTCTGGTTGGCCGAAGGTGCTTCCTCAAAAAAGTGGCGACGCCACTTTTTTGACACGCTGAGGCCGCGCCTTCCGGCGCGGCCTCTCAAACTGTTGACAAAGACATGCTTTACTTTCCCTGCGTCTTTTGCAGGTATGCTTCCATCTCTTTGCGCGCCAGGCGGTCGATTTTGTCCGTGAGATGCTTTTTCAGCCGGTGGAGCAGCCAGTAAAAGGGAACCAGGGACACGAAGGCGATGCCGTAGGCCAGTTCGTCGGCCAGGCCCGCGTTTTCGCTGAGCACGAAGCCCCATAGCGCCGCCCACAGAAAGCCCCACATGATGAGGGCAACCGGACTGTTGAAGATGCCCAGGGAACGGCTGTATGCCGTAGCCCGCGGCGCCATTTTTCCGTAATCCTTGTACTTGTACCGCATAGGAATCATGATACTGGCCCTCCTTTTTTTATGCATGCATATGGGGGGATACTTCCTTCAGCGCTGCATACTGTCGGGAACAAGAGTTCTTGCAGCCAGGGCGGTAACCTCGCCCAGCCGGGTGACGGGGTGCGTTTCCTCCCAGTCCGCCGCCAGCAGCGTGGCGCCGTTCTCCGTCAGGGCGAAGCGCGCCCGGCGGGCCTCCGGGTGCAGCTCCCGGTAGCGGCGGGCGGCTGCCTTGACCCCGGCGGGGTCCCGGAGCAGCAGCGGGGGCAGGTAGCCGGTATTGTCCGTGGCCAGGCGGTCCCAGACCAGGCGGTCCCGCAGCTCCTCCGCGGGCAGGCCGGCTTGGGTGAGGCAGGCGTATAGCAGTTCCGTGAGCCGCTCGTGGCTCAACTTGCCGGGGATTTCGCTCATGCGCCGGCCCATGGCCAGGTAGAAGGCATAGGGCGTCAGCCCCGTGCGGGGCAGCGCCCAGGCCAGGGTACGCTGGAACTTGCCGCTGTTGTACAGCCGGTCGAGGGCCTGCTCCACGTCCTTGAGCTGGCACAGGTCCGCATAGCTCAGCCAGCGGGTGGAAAGTACCTCATAGGGCGGGTCGGGGCTGAAACGGCAGGCGTTGGCCTCCGCCTCCTCCCGCAGCGCGCTGCCGTACAGCAGCTTCAGAAAGCCCAGCTGCAGCATGTGCGGCCCCAGGGCATAGGCCCGGTTGAAGGATGATACAAAGGTGGGCAGGTCTTCCTCCGGCAGCCCGGCGATGAGGTCAATGTGGATATGGATGTTTCCCGGGGCCAGCAGGGCGCGCAGGTTGCTTTCCAGCAGGGCCATGTCCGTGCGGCGGCGGCAACGCTCCAGGGTGGGGGCATGAAAGGACTGGATGCCCGCCTCCAGCTGAAACAGCCCCGCGGGAGCCTCCGCCAGCAGCGCCAGCAGCTCCGGGTCGAACAGGTCGGCCCCCACCTCCAGGTGGTAGCACACCTGTCCCAGCTCACCCCGATTCCTCGCTTCCATCAGCCCGGAAAGCAGGTAGGCCGTGCGCTTGCGGTCGCAGTTAAAGGTGCGGTCGATGAGCTTGACGATGGATACGCCGCTCTTTCCCACTCGCAGAAGCAGCGCCAAGGCTTCCTCCTTGGGCAGAAAGAGCACCCTGTCCCGCTGGCCGCTCAGGCAGAAGGCGCAGGAGAAGGGACAGCCTCGTGAGGTTTCCACATAGGCCATGCGGCCCTTGAGGGCGGCCAGGTATTCGTCGCTGTACACGCCGGGGTCAGGGGGCGGCGCGGGCGCTACCTCCGGGGAGATGTACACCCCGTCGGAGGCGCGGCGGCACAGGCTGGGCACCTGCTCCAGGGGGATTTCCCCCTGGAGGGCGGAGAGCAGCAGGGGAAAGCTTTCCTCCCCCGCGCCCCGGAGCAGGAAGTCGCAGGGCATCTCCCGGAAGGTTTCCTCCGGGGACCAGGTGACCTCCGGCCCGCCCACCAGGATGGGCAGGGACGGAAACGCCGCCTTGATGCGGCGAATCAGCGTTCCAGTGAGGCTGCGGTTCCAGATGTAGACGGAAAATCCAAGCAGCTCCGGCTGCGTATCCATGAGCCTGCGCATGAGCTGCTCTGCGGGCTCGTTGACGTTCAATTCGCAAAGGGCGATCTTTTCAGGACGCCCGGCCTTGCGGGCGGCGTGGCGCAGGCACCAGGGGGCCAGGGTCACGTGGATGTATTGGCTGCTCAACCCGGCAAGGGTTACGCGCATGGCGGGGGACGCCTCCTCCTTGGGAAATGGCAGGGGAAAATGATTTCTTATTCTACCATGAAATGTGAAATGTTTGCAATTCCCTTGCGCGTTGGGTATAATGGGCTGGGATGTTACACGCAAGGAGGACGCTGCATTTTATGAAAATACGGCAAGTATTGCACTGCGCCTGGAGAACGTATATCGCGCATTTCGGGGCGCTGCTGCGGGGGCTTTTGCTGCAGGCGCTGGTGTGTCTGATCGCCCTGACGCCGCTGCTGTTTTTATCCGTGCCCCAGGCCGCGCCCCTGGCCTGGCTGTGCCCGGTATTGTTTGTATTGCTGGTGCTGCCCATGCGGCAGAACGCCGCCCTGGCCCTGGACTGCCTGCTGAATACCGGAGTATATCCGCTGCTGGCGGTGGTTTCCTTCCGGGACTACGGGCGCAAGCTGGCGCGCAGCCTGCGGCAAGGGCTGTGGCTACTGGTGTGGGGACTGCCCTGCCTGGGGCTGACGGTGGGCATGGCCCTGGCCTATAACCTGGTGGACGTGTTCACGTTGATGCGGTTTTTCATGAGCCTGGGGGGCGGCAAGTTCACTCAGGGGCTGCTGGTGGGCTTTGCCATCTATGCCCTGACGGTGGTGGTGCTGCTGGTGGGCATGGCCTTTTTGTCCTGGCGGCGGCACGGGGATGCGCGGCGCCTGCCGGAGCGCGCGGTGCGCGGATATCGCCTGCGCCTGCTGGGGGCCAACTTGGTGGGGGCGCTGACCTTCGTGCCCTTTCTGGCGGCGGTGGCGCTCATCGGCCGGGGGTATCTGTCCCAGCTGGTGGCCGCGATCAACGGCCTGGCCACGGGTAGCGTAACCCTGCCTCCCCTGACGGACAACCTCTACCTGGTGGGCATTGCTTTCCTGGCGCTGCTGTGCCCCCTGCTGCCCCTGAAGGCGCTGATCCCCGCGGCCTTCGCCCAGGCGCTTCCCTGGAAAAAAGCGGTGCGGACGGAGGCGGCGCAGGCATGAGGCTGGACCGTTGGCTGGTAACCCTGGGCCTGGGCAGCCGTTCGGAGGCGCAGCGGATGATCCGCTCCGGCGCGGTCTGCGCGGGAGGGAACTGCATTCGCGACCCGTCGGCGGACTTTCCCACGGAGGTCACCCCGCTCACGGTGGGCGGCAAGCCCGTGGACGGGCGACTGGTGCGCCACGTGATGCTCCACAAGCCCGCCGGGCTGCTCACCGCCGCCCGGGATAAAAAGCAGCCCACGGTAATGGAGCTTCTGCCCCCTGCCTACGCGGCCATGGGCTGCATGCCCGTGGGACGTCTGGACAAGGATACCACGGGGCTGCTGCTGCTGACCACCGACGGGGAACTGAACCACCGCCTGCTCTCCCCCCGCCGGCACGTATGGAAAACCTATGAGGCGGAGGTGGACGGCCCACTGTACCCCGCCGACGAGGTGGCTTTTGCGCAGGGCATTCCCCTGAGCGACTTCACCGCCCTGCCCGCGGAGATGACTGTGCTCTCCTCGGGGCCGATGCGCTCCCTGGCCCGGGTGCGGGTGCGGGAGGGCAAGTTTCACCAAATCAAGCGCATGTTCGAGGCTCGGGAGCGGACGGTTACCCGGCTGACCCGGCTGACCTTCGGCTCCCTGACCCTGGACCCGGCCCTGGAGCCGGGCGCTTGGCGGGAGCTTACCCAAGACGAAATCAACGCCCTGTATCAGGATGCGACCCTGGAGGCGGAAGCATGAACGACCAGTACTATACCGCGGACCCGTCCAGCGCCTCCCGGCCGGTGGCCTGCACGGTGCTTTTTCGCGGGCACACCCTGCGCTTTGAGACGGACGCGGGGGTGTTTTCCAAGGGCGAGCTGGACAAGGGCACGGAGCTTTTGCTGGCCTCCCTGCCGCCCCTGCGCGGTTCGGTGCTGGACCTGGGCTGCGGCTGGGGGCCCGTGGGCGTCGCCCTGAAAAAGGACAACCCCGCCCTGACCCTGACCCTGGTGGACGTGAACCGCCGCGCCCTGGCCCTGGCGGAAAGGAACGCCGCCGCCAACGGCGTTTCCCTGGAGGTGCTGGAAAGCGACGGCTTTGCTGCGCTTTCCGGCCGCCGCTTTGACTGGGTGGTGACCAATCCCCCCATCCGCGCGGGCAAGCAGGTGATCTACGGCATGTTCGCCCAGGCGGCGGAATCGCTGCTCCCCGGGGGCGGGCTGTGCCTGGTGATCCGCAAGCAGCAGGGGGCGGAAAGCTGCCTGAAGTACCTGAAAACCCTGTTCGGGCAGGTGGAGATTCTCAAGAAATCCGGCGGCTTCTGGGTGCTTTGCGCCCGGGAACCCCTGAAGAAGGAAGGCTGAACCATGGCATTTACCAAAGAATACTTTGACGAAGGCATCTACCGCATGGGCACCCGCTGCGAGAAGTGGGACGAGCTGCGCCAGCGGGAGGGCGGCGACATCCTGCCCCTGTGGGTGGCGGACATGGACTTCCCCAGCCCGCCGGCGGTGCAGCAGGCGCTGCTGGCCCGGGCGGCCCACGGCACCTACGGCTATACGGAGGCCGAGGCGGACGACTATCAGGCGTTGATCGACTTCTGGGCGCGGCGGCATGAGGTGACCTTCACCCGGGAGGACATCATGATGATTCCCTGCGTGGTGACGGGCATCCGCCTGTCTCTGCTGGCCCTCACCCAGCCCGGGGACGGGGTGATTATTCAAAGCCCCGTGTACGGCCCCTTCCGCTTCTCGGTGCAGGAGACGGGCCGCAAGGTGCTGGACAATCCGCTGATTCGCCGGGCGGACGGCGGCTATGACATGGACTACGCCCATCTGGAGACGCTCTTGCAGCAGGGGGCCAAGGCCATGGTGCTTTGCAGCCCCCACAACCCTGTTTCCCGGCTGTGGCGGCGGGAGGAGCTGGAAAAACTGCTGGCCCTGCTTACCCGCTACCAGGTGCCCCTGATTGCCGACGAGATTCACGCGGACTTCGTTTATGCCCCGGAGAAGTTTGTTTCCTGCCTGAAGCTGGACGCCCCGCGGATGATTACCCTGTGCGCCGCCAGTAAAACCTTCAACCTGGCGGGCCTGCAGCAGGCCAGTCTGATCTGCCGGGATGCGGAGATTCGCCGCCTGATCCAGGTGGAGATGAACCGGGCCGGGGTGCGCAGCGGCAATATCTTTGCCCTGGAGGCCACCCGCGCCGCCTACCAGTACGGGGACGAATGGCTGGACGCGCTGCTGGGTTACCTGGACGGCAACCGCCGCCTGCTGGCGGATCTGGTACGGGAGCATCTGCCCCGGGCCGTGCTCACCCCCATGGAGGCCACCTATCTGGGCTGGCTGGACCTGCGGGCCTACGGCCATGGCGATGAGGAACTGGCCAGGCTTACCCGCCGGGCCGGGGTGGCCTTTACCGGCGGCGCCTTCTTTGGCAAGGAGGCCGGAGACGGCTTCCTGCGGGTGAATATCGGCTGTCCCGCCCGCTATGTGGAGGAAGGCATCCTGCGGCTGAAGGTAGCCCTCGAAACTGCGGAATAAACCGCAGGCGGAAGCGCCTTCCCTTGACGCTATGTTGATCGCAAGGAGGAAAACGATGATGGATACGAAACTTGCCCAGGCACTGGAAAGCCTGGAACCCACCCTGGTGGAGCTGCTCAAGCGCTGGGTGGCCGTGCCCTCGGTAAAGGCGGAGGCCGCCCCCGGCGCGCCCTTCGGGCCGGAGGTACGCCGCATGCTGGACACCGCCATGGCGGACATCCGCGCCCTGGGCTTTCCGGTAAAGGATTATGACGGCTACGCCTGCGACGCCGAAATGGGTCAGGGCGAGGAAACCATTGCCGTGCTGGGCCACCTGGACGTGGTGCCCGCCGGGGACGGCTGGCAGACGCCGCCCTTCACCCCCGTGCAGGAGGGCGACCGCATTTACGGCCGGGGCAGCTGCGACGACAAGGGCCCGGTGATTGCCGCCCTGGTGGCCATGAAGGCTTTGCAGCTGGCGGGCGTGCCCCTGAAGAAAAAGATTCGCCTGATTCTGGGCTGCGACGAGGAAAGCGGCTGGGAAGACATGGCCTATTACGCGGCCCATGCGCAGATGCCTGAGGTGGGCTTCTCTCCCGACGCAAGCTTTCCGGTTATCAACACGGAAAAGGGCATGCTGCATTTCCACCTGACGGCCCGGGCGGCTGATACGGGATTGCAGGTGAAGCGCTGGGTTACCGGCGAACGGCTGAACGTGATTCCCGGCGTGGCCCAGGCGCTGCTGGAGGGCGGCGAGACCCTGGCGGAGCGCGTCCGCGCCTACGCCGCCAAGACCTGCCTGCCCTACACGGTGGAAGTGACCCCCGAGGGCGTGCTGGTTACCGCCGAGGGCATTCCGGGGCATTCGGCCTATCCCCAGGGGCGGCGCAACGCCATCGGGATGATGCTCTGCCTGATGCTGGAACTGGGCGTGGAAGGCCCCCTGGCCGCCATTGCCCGGGCGGTGGGCATGGAGCATGACGGCTCCGGCCTGGGCTGCGCCTGCGCCGACGAGATTTCCGGCGCCCTGAGCTGCAACATGGGCATCATGCGCGTGGAGAACGGCGGCATCTTCTGCACCCTGGACTACCGCTGCCCCGTGGCCGCGGACCAGGAGGCGCTCATCAACGCCACCCGGGAGCATCTCCCCGGCGTGGAGGTAACGGTGGTGGAGCAGAAGCCCCCGCACCACGTGCCCGAGGACAGCGAGCTGGTGCGCTGCCTGCTGGACGCCTATCATGAGGAGACGGGCCTGCCGGCCAAGGCGTATGCCACCGGCGGCGGCACCTATGCCAAGGTGCTCAAGCAGGGCGTCGCCTTCGGCGCGGCCTTCCCGGACGACGAAGACCTGGCGCACCAGGCGGGGGAATACGCCTCTGTCTCGGGGCTAATGAGGAGCGCGCGTATTTTCGCTAACGCGCTGTTGCGCCTGGCGGGCGCGTAAGACGGCAAAGGGGCCGCGATGGGGGATACCCATCGCGGCCCTTTTATCTATGCAAATGAACACTTCTCGCCCAAGGCGAACGAACGGAGAGCGCAAGCAGGCGCCTTGCCCATGCAGGCAAAACCCGCTTGCAGACTTGCTGCCCCATCCAGGGGCGGCAAACAGGAAAGGGCATGGGAGGGCGCAAAACGCCCCAACGGCCGATACAAAAAAAGTATACTTTGCCGTGACGTCCGACAAAAGTATACTTTTGCTTTCAAAACCTGTAAAGCGTCTCCGGCTGCATGGAGCCGGAGACGGGCAGACGAAAGAACGAAGAAAAAGCGTTTTCCGTCTGAAAAGCGCAAGCCCCTTCATGCAGGCATGCGCCTTTTTCAAACGGGACACCGGACCGACCACATGAAGATGGCCGCAGCCCCATGGGGTTCCCTTGGAAGCGGGGTTATTCTTCCTCTTCTTCCTCGGGCAGTTCCGCATTGTGGAATACTTCCTGTACGTCGTCATAGTCATCCAGCAATTCCAGCATTTTCTGAATGGCTTCCAGATTTTCACCTTCTACGGCAACGGTATTCTGGGGAATCATCTGCACCTCGGCGGTGAGGAAGGAAGAAATGCCCTGCTTTTCCAGCGCTTCGCGCACAACGGTCAGATCGTTGGGAGCGGTATAGATTTCAAAGGCGTCTTCGTCCGCCTTGACATCTTCTGCGCCGGCGTCCAGGGCCATCATCATCATTTCGTCCTCGTCGCTACCGGGCTCGCGCTCTACCACCAGCACGCCCTTCTGGTCGAACATAAAGCTCACCGAACCGGTGGTGCCCATGTTGCCGCCGACCTTAGCAAAGCAGTGGCGAATATCGCTGGCCGTGCGGTTGCGGTTGTCCGTAATGGTTTCTACGATCACCGCCACGCCGCCGGGCGCGTAGCCTTCATAGGTGATCTGTTCGTAATCCACATTGCCCAGCTCGCCTGCGGCCTTTTTAATGGAGCGGGTAATGTTATCGTTAGGCATGTTGTTAGCCTTGGCCTTGGCAATTACATCCCTCAGTTTGCCGTTGACATCGGGGTTGCTGCCGCCTTCGCGCACGGCAATGGCAATTTCGCGGCCGATCTTGGTGAAGATCTTGCCACGGGCCGCATCCGCCTTCCCCTTTTTCGCCTGGATGTTATGCCACTTGGAATGACCGGACATCGTATCCCTCCCACGGTATATCATGCTATATTATGATTCAGCAACACTGTATTATATCATCTGAGGCTCTTTGCCGTCAAGAATTCGCGCCCAAAACCGCAGGAAATTCTTGCAGAGCCGCTAAAACCATTGGACAGCAAAAAAGGAGAGGCCTGAGCGCCCATGCGGGATTGCCGCGCCGCGGCAATCACCGGGGATAGCGCTCAAGCCTCCTGACAGGGGCTGGCTTGCCAGTGCTGGTCAAGCCTTTGTAGCCTGGGGTTCAAGTTTTTTGCGCCAGCGTCCAAAACGGAAGCAGGCCAGGGTGATGAGCATGTTCAGCGTCCAGGACACCAGCAGGGAGGCGAAAATGCTGTCGGGATGGCCGTTGGGCCAGGCGGGGCTGCGGGTAAGGTACGCCCACAGGTACGCGATGGGCAGGCGCAGCAGCACCGTACATACGATGCTGATCCACATGGGAGTCATGGTTTCACCTACGCCGCGCATGACGCCCTGGAGTACCTGGCTTACCGCAAAGGCCAGATAGCCGAAGGCCAGCCAGCGCAGGCCGCGGATGCCCATCTCAATCACCGTCTGGGTGTTGGTGAACAGACTGATGAGCTGCCCGCCCAGAAGCAGGATGCACAGCACCAGCGCCCCGGCCACCCCCAGGGCCAGCTTCATCAGATCCCCGGTGCCCGTGCGGATGCGGTCCAGCCGCCCCGCGCCGATGTTCTGTCCCGTATAGGTGGTGGAGGCCGTGCCAAAGGTGAAGTTGGGCATCATGGCGAAGCCGTCCACGCGCATGACCGCCACGTTGGTGGCGATCACTGCCGTACCCAGGGAATTGGTCAGGCTCTGCACCACAATGGCGGAGAGGGAGAAGATCGCCTGGGTGACGCCCGCGGGCAGGCCCAGGGCCGTCAGGCGGGCGCACAGCTGCCCGTTGAGGCGCAGGGTTTGCCGGTTCACGTCCACGGTATCCCGCATGCGCACCAGGCGAATCAGGCACAGCGCCCCGGATACCGCCTGGGCGATGATGGTGGCCCAGGCCACCCCGGCCACGCCCATGCCCAGATCGCGCACGAAATACAGATCCAGCACAATGTTCATCAGACTGGCGATCACCAGGTAGATCAGCGGATTCAGGCTGTCGCCCAGGCCCCGGAGCACACCGGAGAGAATATTGTACATGCCGCAGCCCAGAATGCCGATAAAGATGATCTGCAAATATGCCGTAGCGCCGGGGGCTACCTCCGGGGGTGGGGTTACCATGGCCACCAGCCAGGGAGAAACGAAGTATCCCACCACCGTCATCACCAGCCCCGAGGCGATGGTCAATACGATGGTGGAGCCCACCGCCTGACTCAAACGTACCCGGTCCTTGGCGCCGAAATACTGGGCCGAAAGAATGCTGGCGCCGGTGGAAATGCCCATGAACAGCACGATGAGCAGGTTCAGGATGGGTCCCGCGGTGCCCACCGCCGCCAGCGCGGTATCCCCCACGTACTTGCCTACGACGATGCTGTCCACGGTGTTGTACAGCTGCTGGGCCAGGTTGCCCAGCAGCAGTGGAATGGAGAAGCGGACCAGGCTGTCCATGGGACGGCCCACGGTCATGTCCTGCACGCCAAAGGCCTGCTTGATCTTTTGCATCATTGTACCCTTTTACCTCCCTGTGTTGTCAGGCCGGATAAACCATTTTTTCCGCGGTCCAGCCCTGGAGCACCTCCACGTATCCGGCCGCCTCCGTCCGGGCGCCGGGCAGGTCGTGCTCCAGGTAATTACCGCATTCCACCGCTTTTGCGCCGGGGATCTCGCCCGTAAAGGCGGCGGCGAAGGCGAAGGCGTCCCGGGTGAGGGCGATGGCCTCCTCCCGGCTCACGCTGTCGCGCAGGATCAGATAGAAGCCCGTGCGGCAGCCCATGGGTCCAAAATAAATGACCCGGTCGCTCAGGGCGGAGGAACGCGCATAGGTGGCGATCAGGTGCTCCAGGGTGTGCAGCGCTCCCTGGGCCAGATAATCCCCCCGGTTGGGGTATTTCAGGCGCAGGTCATAGGTCACGGCGTCCCCGTCCACCCGGGAGACGTACATGCCCGGCGTCAGCAGGTCATGGTTGATGGTGAACGACGCGATTTTTTCCATGGGGCTTCCTCTCCTTATCCTTGGCTGAATCTGTTTACCGCCCGGCCGGGGCTTCCTTGTCCACGGAGGTGGCAATGTTCTCCGCATGGTCGCCGATACGCTCCAGGTTGGTGAGCATGTCCAGATAGAGCATGCCGTTGCGGGCGGAGCACTTCTTGTTTTTGAGCCGTTCTACATGATGGTTGCGCAGGGCCTCGGTGGCCTGGTCGATCTCCTCTTCCACCTGCTCCACCTTTTCCAGCATCTCCGGTGTATCACGCTGGGTGCGGAAGATCTCCAAGGCCGCTTGCAGCTGGCCTTCCACCTTGACGGAAAGTTCCTCCAGTTCCCGGGTAGCCTTCTCGGTGAACTTGACGCTTTCCTCTTCCTTGAGCCGTGCGGCGTCCAGCACGTTCACGCTGTGGTCGCCCACGCGCTCCATATCGTTGATAACATGGAACATGGAGCCTACCAGGCGGGTATCGCGTTCGTTCAGCTCCAGACCCTTGACCTCCACCAGCCGGGCGGTAATCTCCTTGTTCAGGAAGTCCAGCACGTCCTCGTTGGCCATGATCTCTCGAGCGCGCTCTTCATCCCAGGTGTGGAAGCAGGCCATGGCGCCGGTAAAGTTGGCGTCGGCGATGGCGCCCATGCGCTGTACTTCCTTGAACAGCTGCGCCACGGCGATGGGGGGTGTGTTCATCAGACGGGTATCGAAGTATTTCAGACGCATGGTTTCGCCGCGGCCATCCTTGTTCCGCACCAGCAGGCAGGCGGCCCGCTCCAGCAGCGTGGCCAGGGGCAGCAGCACCGCCGTGGTGGTCACGTTGAAGATCACGTGGACAATGGCGATCTGTAGGCGCATGTTGTCCGGGGACAGAGAAATCACCCACTCCGAAAAGGGCAGCGTCAGGGAAATCACCAGAAAGAGCACCGTGCCCAGTACGTTGAACAACAGGTGTACCATGGCGGCACGCTTGGCCGTGGCGTTGGTGCCCGAGCTGGCCAGCAGCGCGGTGACGCAGGTGCCGATGTTCTGCCCGAACAGGATATAAATGGAGGCGTGCAGGGAGATCAGCCCTTCCCCGGCCAGGGCCTGCAAAATACCCACCGAGGCGGAGGAGGATTGCAGGATCGCCGTGATGCCCGCGCCGATGAGCACTCCCAGCACGGGGTTGTCTATGCCGGTCATGGCGTCCCGGAACAGCTGCCAGTCCCGCAGGGGTTCCATGGCTCCGGACATGGTATCCATGCCCACGAACAGGATACCCAGCCCCATGAGCACCTCCCCAAAGGCACGGGCCGTGGGGTGCTTCTTGGGTAGGATGCTCAGCGCCAGGCCCAGGCAGGCAAAGATCATGCCGAAGTCCAGCTTCACCGACAGCATCAGGGATGTGACCGTGGTGCCGATGTTGGCGCCCATAATGACGCCCACCGCCTGGGTCAGGGACAGCAGCCCCGCGTTCACAAAGCCCACCACCATCACCGTGGTGGCCGAGGAGGACTGGATGACCGCGGTGATCCCCAAGCCCGCCAGCACGGCCAGCACCCGGTTGTGGGTCACGATATTCAGGATGTTCTTCAGCCGGTTCCCGGCGGTGCGCTCCAGTCCCTCGCCCATGATCTTCATGCCGAACAGGAACAGGCTCAGGCCGCCCACCAGGCTGAATAGGTTCATTACCGACATGCGTTCTCCTCCCGCGCATTCTTCGCATTTCGCTTTAAGCCAAACACATTTAGACTAGCATGAATTCAATGAATTGTAAAGAAGAAAGGCGAGGTTTTATTTCCAGAAAATGACAATTTTTGCTGCGCAAAAAAGGGCGGGCGCGCTGTTCCAAAGCACGCCCGCCTCAGACTGCTGACAAAGTAATTTGCCGCATCGTTTTTGCAAGTTATGTATGCATTCTTGCAGATGCAAAGGGTTTCGCGCCTGCGGGCGCGACCAAAGGGCTTTCCGATCGCCCTTTGGAAACCTTCGGCCCCATACGCTATGGAATACTTGCAAGTTTGGGAACCTGAAGCTTCATTTTTTTTGCGGCTCTATGAAAAAACGTGCCTTTTTCAACAGTCAAGCGGGTGCATCCCGGAGAATCCATCCGCACAGGCTGCCTGCGGCGCTTACCAAAAGCACTTGAACATCAGCCCCAGGCCCACCAGGCCCAGGGGAATGCCGATCACCGCGCCGATCACGGTGCAGCACAAAAGTCCGCCCAGGGCCGCCAGCACCAGCCCCGCGAAGAAGCCCACGGCCCGGCCCATGAGCCGTAGCAGCAGCCCCACCAGATTCACATACAGGGTTACCGGCCATAGCAGCAGTCGCAGCACATTTCGCGCCCCCTTTCCATGGCACAAGCATACCATTTCCGCCGGCGCGGTTCCAGGAGAGGGGGATAAAAGTTTCATTAGAAAACGCTTATGGAAAACCGCTTATTTTGCCTGGGCCTGCCGTTCCAGGGCGCGGCGGGCCACGTCGTTGGTGTCGATGCGCTTGCGGTAGACCACCAAGCGCTGGTAGAGGAACTCGGTAACAAAGTTGAGCGCCATGGTCAGCGCCAGCACCAGATATTCGTTCCAGCCCGCGGCGTTCAAGGCGTTTCCGCCCCAGGTGGACAAGGGGGTGAACACCAGGTAAAACAGCGCCACCAGCCCCATGGCACGGGGAATGTTGGCGTCGCTGCGGAAGGTGTAGCGGCGGTTGAAGGTGAAGTTCCATAGCACGCTGAGCACCAGGGAAGGCAGGTATGCCGCCCAGTAGCTCCAGCGGAACGCCTCGTTGAACAGGGTGAAGCTGCCGATTTGAATGATTCCTGCCGAGGCGGAGAACAGCGTGAATTTCACCGCCTGCCACAGGGTTTGGTTGCGTTGGGACATGACGTTTCGCTCCTTATGGTCAAAATGCCGGACCGGCACAAAGCCCTATGCCGGGAATGCCTTACCAGCATACCCCAAAGCCCCGCCTGCGTCAAGGCCGTCCCCGCCCGCGCTATTGCCAAAAACGGGAAAAGCCGATATAATAAGGATAACCATGCAGCGGCCGGAAAAACCTCCGGCGGCTGCGCCATCGTGTCGGCCGAACCTCATAGCAGCTATCAAAGGAGGATGTTCCATGGACGTTCAACAGAGCTATGCCCAATGGCTAAAGGATTTTGCTTCCGATCCGGAAACGGTGGCGGAGCTGGAAAGCATCCGCGGTAACGACGCCGAAATCGAGGATCGCTTCTATACAGAGCTGAGCTTTGGTACCGCGGGCATGCGGGGCGTGCTGGGCGCGGGCACCAACCGGATGAACCGCTACAACGTGCGCCGGGCCACCAAGGGTCTGGCGGCCTACCTGCGCACCCAGCCCGGCGCGGCGGAGCGCGGGGTGGTCATCGCCTACGACAGCCGCCGCTGTTCGGACCTGTTTGCCCGGGAGACGGCCCAGGTGCTCTGCCAGGAGGGCGTGAAGGCGTACCTCTTTGACGCCCTGCGGCCCGTGCCCATCCTCTCCTACGCGGTGCGGCACCTGGACGCGGCCGCGGGCGTGGTCATCACCGCCAGCCATAACCCGGCCAAATACAACGGCTACAAGGTCTACGGCGAGGACGGCGCCCAGCTGGGCCCGGAGGCCGCCGCGGGCGTCACCTCCTTCATCCGCGCCACGCCCTACACCGCCTGCGTGCTCATGGACGTGGAGGAAGCCAAAGCCAAGGGCCTTTTGCACATCATCGGCAACAAGGAAGTGGACGACGACTACATCGCCCAGGTCAAGACCCTGTGCGTCAACCCTGACATGCTGGCCCGGGAGGGCGGCAGCCTGTCCATCGTCTATACGCCCCTGCACGGCAGCGGCAACGTGCCCGTGCGCCGCATCCTCAAGGAGGTGGGCATCACCCACGTCTCCGTGGTGAAGGAGCAGGAGATGCCCGACCCCAACTTCTCTACCCTGAAAGTGCCCAACCCCGAGGACCCCGCCGCCTTCACCCTGGCCATGAAGCTGGCCGACGAGGTGGGCGCGGACGTGATCTTCGGCACCGACCCGGACTGCGACCGCCTGGGCGTGGCCGTGCGGGACAAGGAGGGCAAGTTCCAACTGCTCACGGGCAACCAGATTGGCTGCGTGCTGCTGCACTACATCCTTTCCTCCCGCAAGGCCCAGGGCACCCTGCCCGCCAACGGCGCGGCGGTGAAGTCCATCGTTTCCACCTCCCTGGCCAACCGCATCTGCGAGGATTACGGCGTGGAGATGTTCGAAACCCTCACGGGCTTCAAGTTCATCGGCGAGAAGATCCAGCAGTTCCAGGATACCGGCAGCCATACCTTCCTTTTCGGCTTTGAGGAGAGCTACGGCTTCCTGTCCAGCACCTTTGTCCGGGACAAGGACGGCGTGAACGCCTCCCTGCTCATCGCGGAGCTGGCCGCCGCCTGCAAGGCCCAGGGCATCACCCTCTACGACCGGCTGCAGGAAATCTTCGCCCGCTACGGCACCTTTGTGGAAAAGGTGGTGAGCACCACCCTGCCCGGCAAGGACGGCGTGGCCCGCATGCAGGAGATCATGAAGGGCCTGCGGGCCGAGGCCCCCAAGGAGATCGGCGGGCTGAAGGTTACCGCCGTGCGGGACTACCTGCGCGGGGTGCGGGTGGAAAATGGCGTCGAGGCGCCCACGGGGTTGCCCACCTCCGACGTGCTGTACTTTGAGCTGGAGGGCGGCAACTGGGTCTGCGTGCGCCCCAGCGGCACCGAGCCCAAGATCAAGCTCTACGTGAACACCAACGACAAGTGCCCGGAGAAGGCCCGCGCCCTGAACGAAACCCTGTGCGCCGCCAGCCAGGCCCTGATGAAGTAAACCGGTTCCGCCGGATATACGCCCCTTACGGACTCGCGGACGGGGAAACTGCTTTCCCCGTCCGCCGTCCGTCTTTCATTTTACCGGATTGCGAGGTACTTGCCCCATGCGGATGCTGCTGCGCTGGTTCGCCCTGCTCCTGTGCCTGACCCTGCTTGCCCCCACCGCCCTGGGGGAGGCGGATACGGAAACGCTTACCGCCCTGGGCTATCAGCTGGCCCAGGAGGAAATCGACGCCCTGCTGCAGGACATCTCCGGCTGGAGCCGGGTGATGCTGGAGGACGCCCGGCTGGGGGAGGTCACGGTGAGCAAGTCCTCGGTGACGGTATACCTTACCGTGCCCAGCCTGAAAAGCTGCCTGTCCTCCTCCGCCTCCCTGGAGGACTACGCTCCGGCGGACTACCTGGCCCAGGCCATGGCGGATTACCTGGGCCATCAGACCCGGGAGGAGCTCAAGCTGAACTTTACCTATAAGATCAGGGACGGGGAGATCACCACCCAGTGGAGCGGCGTCAGCAACCCCCGCAAGCTGGAAAGCAGCCTGGCCAATCTCTCGGGCACGGCCAAGAAAAGCTACAATAACAAGAACATGCGCGCGGCCATCGCGGCCTATCTGCTGCCCCAGGCGGCGGACATGCCCAGCAAGGAACCGGAGGAAATGCCGGCGATGACCTCCCTGGCGGAATACGCCGCCCAGGTGGGGCCGGCCCTGGGCCTCACCGCCCAGCAGGCGGAGGGCCGCCTGCGCTGCCTGCTGCTGATGATGGACCTCACTGCCATGGACACCACCGAACCCCTGGAGAGCACCGTACTTACCCTGAAGGTGGATGACTGGGCCGCCATGCTCACGGGCGCGGAAACCCTGGCCCGGGAGGCCATGGCCGCCGCCGCGGGCGTGCCGGAAATGTCGGAGACGGAGCTGGAGGCCTTCCTGTGGGACGCCTTGCCCCAGGCCATGCTGCCCCTGCTGTACGACCGCAAGGGAACCTCCCAAGTCTCCCTGACGGTGGATTTGCCCGCGGCATTGGCCCAGGGCCCGCAGAGCGCCACGGCGCTGATGGATTACTTTGCCGCTTACAGCGCGCAGGCGGACGCCGTGATGGCGCGCCTGGCCGAATACGCCGCTACGCTGCCCTATTATCCGCGGGTGGCGCAGATTCCCAGCGGCGTGCTGGAGGGCCAGGAGGACGCCGGCGGCTCGCCCGTGACCTTTGACCTGGGCGCGGATACGGAGAACAGCGGCTACGTCCGCGTTTACCGGAACGGGCTGATGGTGCTGGGAGGCTTTATCCGCCAGGGGGTGCGGTTGACGGTGAAGCTGGCGCCGGGGGAATACACGGTGTACTATACCATCGGCCCGGAGTGGTTCGGCAGCGCGAATTTGATGGGCCGGGACGCGGCGTTCGGCAGCTTTCCCCTCACCGTAACCGGGGAGGGACATCTCACCGTACACATGGAGGCGGGAACCGGGGAAGTGCCCGTCACCCCCCTGACCCAGGAGGAATTCAACCGCGGACCGGGGGCGTGACGCCCGGCGGTTTCCGCGCATATCTTGTGCTGACAGCAACGGAAGGAAGGTTTTTCCCATGGACAAGCAAGCGTATATGGTATCCCAGCTCACGACCCTGACGGGCATTCCCAGCCCCACGGGCATGACCCGCGAAATCACCGATTATCTGCTGGCGGAGCTGACCCGCCTGGGCTTCAAGCCCCAGCGCACCCCCAAGGGCACGGTGATGTGCTGCCTGGGCGGCAGCGGCCATCCCCTGGCACTCTCTGCCCATGTGGACGCCCTGGGCGCCATG
Organism: uncultured Clostridia bacterium; assembly: GCA_944364075.1. Lineage (GTDB taxonomy): Bacteria > Bacillota > Clostridia > Christensenellales > Aristaeellaceae > Egerieenecus. Next base: position 1,720 of record CALVVZ010000042.1, on the reverse strand, counting down.
GTGCGCTCCATCCAGCCCAACGGCTGCCTGCGCTATACGCAGATTGGCGGCTACAACGACAACGCCATCGAGAACGAAACCGTACAGATCCACACCCGGGAGAGCAAGGTATACACGGGCACGGTGCAGTCCGTCCATGCCAGCCGCCACGTGTGGGGGGACACCACCGCCGACAAGCGGGATGACCGCAGCCTGGAGATCGTCGTGGACGAATTGACCTGGTCCAAAGCGGAGACCGAAGCCCTGGGCATCCGTCCGGGAGACTTCATCTCCCTGGACCCCCGCACGGTGGTCACCCCCAGCGGCTTTATCAAGAGCCGCCACCTGGACGACAAGGCCTCCAGCGCGGTGCTGCTGGCCCTGGCCCGGGAGGTGGCCGAGGGCCGGGTGAAGCTGGGCCGGCAGACCACGGTGATCTTCACCGTGTACGAGGAGGTGGGCCACGGCGCTTCTCCCCTGTACAAGATGGACATCGACGACCTGGTGGCCGTGGACATGGGCTGCGTGGGCGACGACCTGGCCTGCAAGGAAAACATGGTTTCCATCTGCGCCAAGGACAGCGCCGGTCCCTACGACTACGACCTGACCAACGAGCTGATCGCCATTGCCAGGGAGAAGTCCCTGCCCTATGCGGTGGACATCTATCCCCGCTATTCCTCCGACACCGCCACGGCCCTGCACGCGGGCCTGGAGGCGCGCTTCGCCCTGTGCGGGCAGGGCGTCTATGCCTCCCACGGGTACGAGCGCACCCATGTGGACGGCATGCTGGCCACCCTGACCCTGGTGGCCGCGCTGGCGGAGCGGAAATAATTTTCCCAAGGACAAAAGGCGCGGGGCGGCCGGAAAAGCCGCCCCGCCTGGAGGTACCATGAACGAGCTGGAACAGGCGCTGCAATGGTTCGTGGAGGAAAAACGCATCATGGCCTGCCTCACCGTCACCGGCGGCACGGCGGACAGCGAATGCCACGCCGCCTGCGGGCGCATCCGGGAAAAGGAGGCCTCCGGGGAGGATGTTCCCCTGGGGGAGGACACGCTTTTCGACCTGGCCAGCCTGACGAAAATCTTCACCGGCATGGCGGTGCTGCGCCTGCGGGAGGAGGGCCTGCTGGACCTTTCCCGGCCGGTGACGGACTACGCGCCGCAGTTTGTTCGCCTGGGGGAGGTTTCCGTGGAGCAGGTGCTCACCTTCTCCGTGGGGCTGATCTCCCCGGAGCGCATCGACGCCCAGCCCCACCGGGCGGCGGGGCTGCGGCAGCTGTTCCTGACCGCGGCCCAGCCCCTGGGCACGGGCCGGTATTATTCGGACATGCACGCCATGGTGCTCAAGTATGTGGTGGAGGGCGCCTGCGGGGAGGGCTTTTTCGACTGCCTGCGCCGCCGCATCCTTCTGCCCCTGGGCATGGCGGATACCTTCGCCCATGTGCCTGCGGCGGAGCGCCGCCGGGCCGCCTCCTGCGACCTGGAGCACCGCATCGAAGGCGCGCGGCATATCCTTCGCCGGGGGGTGGCTCCCGGCGCCGTACACGACCCCAAGGCGCGCCTGCTCTCCCGGGAGGGGGAGGACCTGTGCGGCCACGCGGGGCTGTTCGCCACCCGGGGGGACATGGTCCGCTTCTGCCAGGGAGTCCTGCGGGGCAGGGTGCTCTCCCGGGAAAGCCTGCGCTTTCTGGCGCGGAACCGCACGGGGCGCCCCCTGCCGGAGGGCGGGTACACCCAGTAC
>CALVVZ010000041.1 GCA_944364075.1 uncultured Clostridia bacterium | reverse complement strand
AGGCGCTCAGGGAAAGTACCAAACACAGCGCAAGCAGCGCCGAAAGCAATCTTTTCATTTTTGTTTCACTCACTTTTCCGTTTTTGTTTTGCGCGAAATCAGGGCGCTTTTCACCGTGACGCCGGGCAGATTGCCCAGCCGCCCGGTCATGGCGCCCAGCTGGTCGTTGCTTCCTTCCACAATCAGGCTGATGACCCCGTTCCCCGTTTGAGGGTCGGGCACGCCCATGCGGCCGCGGATGATGCCGCCGAAGGCGGAAAGGATCTCGTTGACCCGGCCCGCCATGGCGCGCTCCTCAATGACGATGCCCACAAAGCCCAGCCGCGTGTCCTCCATGGCAATTCCTCCCGTTTGCCGAAAAAAAGGCGTTCCCCGTGCTCGCTAGGGGACGCCTGTTCTATGCCGCATCTTTTGTCCCCCTTTCCCATCTCGCGCCTGGGCATCCCCGGGCGCTCAATCAGGAGTATGTGTGTTGCGTCCGCCTCCGCCGCACGTCGCCGCTTGGTTTTGCCGGACGGGACTAGTATACCCGCTTTTCTGCCAAATGAAAAGGCTTTTTCCGCAAATTTTGTTTATTTTTTGTCAGAGGTCTCCCAGCAGCGGAGCAGCTCCCGCAGCCAGCCCAGCACATCCATGCCGTAGACCTCCGCCAGGCGCTCCCGGGTCAGGGCCACGCCGGCTTCCCCCCACGCCGCCACCCGGCCCCGGTCCAACAGCAGCGCGTGAGTGCCGTAGCGCCGGGCCAGGTTCAGGTCATGCACCACGGACATCACCGCCCGGCCCGGCGCCTGCCGCCACCGGTCGATCAAATCAAAGATCTGCTTCTGATAGGTCACGTCCAGATGGTTCACCGGCTCGTCCAGCACCAGCAGCTCCGGGTCCTGGGCAAATACCTGCGCCAGGAAAACCCGCTGGACTTCCCCCCCGGACAGGGCGGACAAACGCGCGGCGCGCTTGTCCGCAAGGCCCACCGCTCCCAGCGCCCGGGCGATCTGCGCCTCCCCCTCCGGGTCCGCGGAGCGCAGAAAGCCCTTCCGGTGCGCATAGCGCCCCAGGGCAACCACCTGCTCCACCGTGAAGTCGTACTCCGTGCTCACCCGCTGGGAGAGCACCGCCACCCGGCGGGCCAGGGCCGCGGGCTGCATGCGGCGCACGTCCTGCCCGTATAGCTCCGCCGTGCCCTGGAAGGGCAGCGTGCCCGTGGCCGCTTTCACCAGGGTGGACTTGCCCGCGCCGTTGGGGCCGCAGATCATCAGCCATTGCCCGGCTTCCAGGGAAAAGGAGGCCTTCCGCACGGCGTCCTGCCCGCCGTACCCCGCGCTAAGCTCCCGCACCGTCAGCATCATTGCGCGCTCCCCCGCTTTCTGGACCGGTAGAAGATCACCAGGAACGCCGCCGCCCCCACCAGGGAGGTCACCACGCCGATGGGCAGCTCCACGGGGCTGAGCAGCGTCCGCCCCACCAGATCGGCCAGCAACAGGAACACCGCCCCCGCCAGCAGCGACGCGGGCAGCAACCGCCGGTGGTCCGGCCCCAGCACCAGGCGCACCATATGGGGAATCACCAGCCCCACAAAGCCGATGGTGCCGCCGATGGACACGCACACCCCCAGCAGTACCGACACCGCCGCCATCACCGTCAGCTTCACCCGGCGCACGGAAACCCCCAGGTGCCGGGCCTGCTCCTCCCCCAGGGCGAAGGCATTCAGCGCGCCGCCCAGGGCCAGCAGCGCGCCCCCGCACACCGTCAGCGCCAGCAGCAGCGTCAGCGCGTTCACATAGGTGCTGCCGGAAAGGGAACCCAGGGTCCAGAAGGTGATGGACTTGATCTTTTCCCCCGCAAAGGTAATCAGCAGGTTCATCAGGCTGGAAACGAACATGGAAAACACCACGCCGATAAGGATGATCGTCCCCGTGGCCAGGCTGCGGTCCAGGGCGTAGGCCAGGGTCAGAATCAGCGCCAGGGAGCCAAAGGCAAAGAGCATGGCCATGACCATGGTGCCCGCAAAGGGCAGGCCGGGGAACTGAATCCCCAGCACAATGGCCAGGATCGCCCCCAGGGACGCCCCGGAGGATACCCCCAGGGTGGAACCGTCCGCCAGGGGATTGCGCAGCAACCCCTGCATGGCTGCGCCGCACAGGGAAAGCGAGGCCCCCGTAAGCGCCACGCACAGCACCCGGGGCAACCTTACCCGCAGGATGATCGCCTCCCCGGAGCCGCCGGCCTCCGTGCCCGTCAGTCCCCGCCAGAGGATTTGCAGGGTTTCCCCCGGGGAGAGGGGCACGCTTCCGGCGCACACGCACAGCAGCATGGTCAGCAGCAGCACCGGGGGCAGGCACCACCACAGCAATTTCCGGGCCATGGGTCATTCCTCCCAACCGTAATCGCGGAAAAAAGTTGCGGGGCCAGCGGCAGATTCAGGCCGCAGGCCCCGCAGGTTCACGCCGCGTCGTCCTCCGCCGCGGTTTCCCCATAGAAGAAGCTGTACAGCGCTTCCGCCGCCTCCACCAGCCGGGGACCGGGCCGGGAGACGATATTGCTGTCGGCGTTATAGATGTTCCCCTGCTGCACCGCGGCAACGGTATCCCAGCCCGCCCGGGAGGCGATCTCCTCCACGGGGGTGGGGCCTTCGCCATAGTACATGGTGTTGGTCACGATGTAGTCGGGGTTGCGGTCCAGCACCTGCTCCTCGGAAATCTCCGCCCAGCCGTCCACGTCCGCGAAGGCGTTGGTCACGCCGCACAGGGTCGCCAGCTCATCCATGAAGGTATTCTTCCCCGCGGTCCACAGGCCCCATTCCAGGGGGGATACCTCGAAGTACACGGTCTTGCCGGTGTTTTCCGCCTTGGCGGCAATGGCCTGGAAAGCGGCCTGCATCTCCGCCACCAGGGCGTCCGACTCGGTCTCCTTGCCGCAAATGGCGCCGATGAGCTCAATGGCCTCATAGGTGCCGGCAATGTCCTGGGCGTTGGAGACGATGACCTTCACGCCGGCGTTTTCCAGGGCCTCCACCTGCTCGGTGGTCTGGGCCATGGCGGCCATGATCAGCACATCCGGCTCCAGGGCCAGGATCTGCTCCAGGTTGGTTTCCGCGCCGGAGTCCACCACGGGCACCTCCAGCACCGCTTCGGGATAGTCGCAGTAGGAGCCGCGGCCCACCAGCAGGTCCTGCGCCCCCAGGGCATAGATAATTTCGCAGTCCGCGGCGGTAAGCGCCACCACGCGCCGGGCAGGCCCTTCCAGGGTAATCTCCCGGCCCATCATGTCGGTGACGGTGAGGGCGGCTTCCTCGCCATGGGCCATGAAAGGCACGCACAGGCAAAGCGCCAGCAGCAGGGAAAGGATACGACGGGTCATACGGAATCCCTCCGATCGATAAGATCAGACGGGCGGCGGCACAGCCTTTTTCACAGGCGCTTTGCCATGAAAAAAAGCCGTCCCTCCGCAAAGCAAGGCACAGCTAAAGGGCCGCGGAGGCTTTCGCCCGCGGCTAGCCGACCCCCATCCCCAGGAGGATTGTTGGTGCTTGGACGCGGCCAGGTCTCCCGACTTGGCATCATTCGCAGGAGCGCCTTCCCATTCCGGGTGGAACAGTGGCCGTGCTCCCTTGTCCGCTTCACGGTTACTGGGATAGTCCGGAAATCCCATCCGGTTCCCTTGACGCGCGCCCATCTGGCGGCGCGTCGCACCCGCGGTGCGGCCGCGTCTGCTTATTCGTCTGTCAGGGGTATTATAGCACAGCGGCGGGGGATGTCAATGCGTCCCCCGCCGCCGGAAAGGGAAATTACGCGGTTTCGATGGCGTTGTCCGCCTGGAGGTTGAGCATCTCCACCGCCTGCTCCCGCATCTTGTATTTCAGGATCTTGCCCGCCGCGTTCATGGGGAAGGCGTCCACAAAGGAAACATAGCGGGGCGTCTTGTGCTTGGCCATGTGGGTGGCCACATACTCGCGGATCTCCTCCACGGTGGCGCTTTCCCCGGGCTTGAGGATGACGCAGGCCATGATCTCCTCGCCATACTGCTTGTCGGGCACGCCGATGACCTGCACATCCTGCACCTTGGGATGGGTATAGATGAAGTCCTCGATTTCCTTGGGATAGATGTTTTCGCCGCCGCGGATGATCATGTCCTTGATGCGGCCGGTGATCTTGTAGTAGCCGTTCTCGTCCCGGCGGGCCAGGTCGCCGGTGTGCAGCCAACCGTCCTTGTCGATGGCCACGGCGGTGGCTTCCGGCATCTTGTAGTAGCCCTTCATGATGTTGTAGCCCCGGGCCACGAATTCGCCGTCCACGTTGTCGGGGAGGTCCGCGCCGGTTTCGGGATCCACAATCTTGCACTCCACGCCGAACATGGCCGCGCCCACGGTGTTCACCCGGGCTTCAATGGAGTCGGTGGTCTTGGACATGGTGCAGCCCGGGCTGGCCTCGGTCTGGCCGTAGGTGATGACGATCTCGGGCATGTGCATCTTCTCCACCACTTCCTGCATCACCTTGATGGGGCAGGGGCTGCCCGCCATGATGCCCGTGCGCATGTGGCTGAAATCCGTGTTGGGGAAGTCCGGGTGGCCCAGCATGGCAATGAACATGGTGGGCACACCATGGAAGCAGGTGATCTGCTCCCGGTTGATGCAGTCCAGGCCCTTTTTCGGGCTGAAGGCGGGGATGGGGCACATGGTGGTGCCGTGCGTCATGGCGGCGGTCATGGCGAGCACCATGCCGAAGCAGTGGAACATGGGCACCTGGATCATCAGCCGGTCGGCGGTAGAGAGATCCATGCAATCGCCGATGGCCTTGCCGTTGTTCACCACGTTGTAGTGCGTGAGCATCACGCCCTTGGGGAAGCCCGTGGTGCCGGAGGTATACTGCATGTTGCACACGTCATGCTTGTTGATGGCCGCGGCCCGCCGCCATACTTCCTCCACGCCCACCTTCTGCGCCTGGGCGATGGCTTCTTCCCAGGTCCAGCAGCCGGGCTGGTCGCTGTCGATGGTGATGATATTGCGCAGGAAGGGGAAGCGCCGGGTGTGCAGGGGCCGTCCCTTGGGATGGGTTTTCAGCTCCGGGCACAGCTCATGGATGATCTCCACATAGTTGCTGTCCTTGTAGCCGTCGATCATCACCAGGGTATGGGTATCGCTCTGGCGGAGCAGGTATTCCGCCTCGTGTACCTTATAGGCGGTATTCACCGTCACCAGCACCGCGCCGATCTTGGTGGTGGCCCAGAAGGTGATGTACCACTGGGGCACGTTGGTGGCCCAGATGGCCACATGATCCCCGGGCTTCACGCCCATGGCGATGAGGCTGCGGGCGAAGGTATCCACATCGTCCCGGAACTGGGCATAGGTGCGGGTGTAGTCGAGGGTGGTGTAGCGGAAGGCATACTGCTCGGGGAACTCGTCCACCATGCGGTCCAGCACCTGGGGGAAGGTCATGTCGATAAGGGTCTCCTTGGGCCAGACATACTTGCCGGTTTTGCGCAGGTTGTCCTGGAGGCGGTGGCTGCCGCCGCTCTGGGCTAGGTACTGGGACATGAAATTGGCAAAGTGCGGGAACACGATGCCCGCGTTGCGCAGGTCGGGCATGTATTTCTTGACCCACTCCAGGGAAACGAAGCCCTCGTAATTGATGGAGCGCAGGGCGCGCATCATGGCGTCCACGGGCAGATCGCCCTCGCCCATGAGGCGGTAGGAAACCTTGCCGTTTTCCATCACGGAATCCTTGATATGGATATACTTGATGTATACGCCCAGGTTTTGCACGGTGAGTTCCGGGCTTTCCCCGGCGAAGCGGTAGGGATGGTGCATATCCCACAGGGCGCCCACGCTGTCGCTTTCGGCCCGCACCAGCAGATCCCGCAGGCGGGCGGTGTCCGCATACACGCCGTTGGTTTCCAGCAGAAGCATCACGCCCTTCTCCTCCGCCAGGGGCAGGACTTCCTTCAGGTGCGCCAGCACCACCTCGTCGTCCACCTCGCCCTCCTTGTCGGCGTTGCGGTCGGCCAGCAGGCGGATGTAGCTGGAGCCCAGCCGGGCGGCCAAGCGGATGTAATCGCCGATCTCCTCCCGGGTGGCGGGCCAGTTCGCCGTATCCTTGAGCACGCAGCCGGAGGACAGGCAGGGAATGGTCAGGTGCATCCGCGCCAGGAGCGCGATGGTCCTGTCAATCTGGTCCGGGCGGAAGGGCTTGGCGTTCACGGCAAACAGGTCGTCCCCCAGGCCGCGCATTTCGATGCCGTCAAAGCCCAGGTCCTTGGCCATGGAGTAAATATCCGGCCAGTCAAAGTCGGGACAGCCCAGGGTGGAAAATGCGATTTTCATAGGTTTCATCCTCCTCATTGCTTCCGGGAGACAAAGAAAAACGCCTTCGTCTCCGCTACCCTACATGGATTTGCAAGAGACGAAAGCGTGTAAGCTGCTTCCGCGGTACCACTCTTGTTGACGGCCAAGGCCGCCCCCTCGCCGGCATCGAACAATGCCTGCCCCGATCACGGTGGGCTTCCGTCCGGCTTTACCAGGCAAGGCGGAAGATTCCCGCTCGCCGTTGAGCCGGCCGCTCGGGGGCCAGTATCAGGCATTGTTCCCGTCCGCTTGCACCAACCGCGGACTCTCTGAAGGGAATTCGCCGCCCGTTTTTCCCCGTCATGGCGTTTCTGCGGATTATCATACCAGCACCGGGGAGAAATGTCAACCATCCTTTCCTGGTCGAATTGTTTTTTCTTTGTTCACCCTCACAGCTCCAGATAGGCCATATCCCCCAGCACGCAAGTATCCGGCTCTGCCGGGCGCGCAGGCTGTTCCGCTTCGGGTTTGCGCAGGCTGAAATGCCCCTGGTTGATGGCCGCCGGCAGCAGCGCCGCCTGCTGTTCCGCGTTCAGTTCCACCTGGCCGCAGTTGTACATCAGCCGCACCTTCTCCCGCAGCGTCTGGGGCGCAAGGTTTTCCCGCAGCTCCAGCCGGCCCCGAACCAGCAGCGTCACGCCCTGGTCATAGACCGCCAGCTCCGCTTCGCCCAGCTGCATCTGCCCCTCGTCCACCAGCAGCTTGCCCTGGTAGGGAACCAGCTCCGGCTCATTGACCAAGTGCGGTAGCACCGTATCCAGCAATGCTTCGGGGAGCATCAGCGTGCCCGTCACCCACAGGCGTCCCAATCCGGCCAGGTGCGCGGGCGCAACCGTCTCCGTCAGCGTCAGGTCGCCGGCCACGTACCGGTCGCCCCGCAGCTTCAGCACCGCGTCCGCCCCGCGAAGGGTCAAGTCCTCCGGAACGTAACGCACACTGGCGTCCAACAGCGTAATCTCTCCCTGGCCTTGCCACAGGGCATAGAAGTCCTCCGCGTCCTCCTGGGGAACCACCGCGCCCGCCGTGCCGGTAAGCTTCACGCCACGCTCCCGAAGCACCTTTGCCGCGCCGGGCTCCAGGACGGTCTGTCCCAGGCGCATCCAGTTTCCCGACATCCCCGCCGCTTCCTGAACGGTCAGGGACGCGTTGCTTTCCCGCAGGCGGAAGCCTTCGGGAATCACCGTGTTTTTGCCGTTGACCTGCACGCCGCAGCGCAGCAGCGCCGCCTGCTGCTTTTCCCCGGCGATGAGTTCCCCGTTGACCATGCCGCCCGCCATCATGGCCGCAATCAGCTCCGGCGTCAGGGATTCGTCCAGGCGGAGCCGGCCGTTGACCATCAGGTAACAGGGCTGCGCCAGCTGATCCGCCGTCAGCAGCAGCTCTCCATTGAACATCAGCATGCGGGCGCCCTCCGGCACTTCCTTGACCGTGGCAATATCCCGCATCTCCACATGCTGCATCAGCGGCCGCACCCGCGGGGTTACCAGCACCACGGCCACATCCTCGATAGCGGCAATCTCCGCCAGGCTTTCCGCCGTCGCGCCGCACAGGTTCAACGCCGCCACATCCCGAATGATCTTTTTCATACCGTTTCTCCGTCCTTCCATTGTTTTTGCAATAATATCGCCGCAGCCCGCAAGCGGGTGCGCACCGTAGCCGCGGGCACGCCCAGGGCGCGGCCGATTTCCGCGCTGCTCATGCCCGCAAAGTGCCGCATCTGCACCGCCTGGCGCAGTTTGGGGGGCAGGCCGTTGAGCATCTGTTCCGTCTCCACCCGGGAGAAATCCGCTTCATAGCCCTGCTCCTCCACGTCTTCCATGGGATAGTCCCGCTTCTCCCGGCGGCGAATATCGATCAGCGCATTGCTCATCACGCGGATCAGCCATGGCTCCATGCGTTCCGCCGGGAAGCGCTCCACCTGCGCCCGATGCTCCAGGGCCCTCAGCCAGGTCTGCTGGTAGAGGTCCGCGGCCTCGTGCCCGTCCCGGGCCACGGCGCGGGCATAGCGCATCAGCGCCGGTCCGTGACGGTTCAACGCCTCCGCCACGTCCACCTGCGCCACCTCCTTTCGGAGGGCTCCCTCACGGTCAGGCCGATACCATCGCCTGCAAGCACGCGGTCCTCCATGCAATCCCAGTACCGCGCCAACATCTGTTCCATCATGATCGTATCCATGTGCGTCCCTCCTGTCCCTTTCACCCTGTATACGCAGGAAGCGGCCCGGGTGTTTGCGCGGAAAAAAATTTTTCAAAAAAAAGGCGCGACGCGATTCCTGTTCAGGACAACGCGCCGCAGCTCCGATTGGTTTATTGTTTTTCCCATAGGGGCCGGGGATATAGCCCTTCCTCCGCCATGCGCAGCAGCGCGGCCTTCACCACCGGCTTGTCCGCCTGGTAGGTCACCCCGTACCACTTGTCCGGCGAAGGCAGCACCCGCACCGTGGCCTTGTCCTCCCGAAGCAGCCGGGACACCACCGCAGGCAGATAGATCTCCGCCTTGAGGGGATTGGCCGGTACCTGCTCGGACAGGAAAGCCGCAAAGTCCTCCGCCAAGGCGTCCAGGATGCCGGGGGTGAAGCCCCACAGGTTCATGCTCACCAGGGCGTCCTCGGGAAGCTTGTGGTAGGTCTGCTCATCCTCGGTATACAGCGCGCCGTCCACGGTTTTGATGATGTGGGTGCGCTCGTGAATGTCCGTCAGGAAACCATTCTCATCCACCGTGCACACGCCCCGGGATACGTGGCCGTTGTCGGTGAGGGTGTTGCGCAGCTGGTACCCCACCATGATATAGCGGGCCTTTTCGTCATCCTTCAGCCCGCACAGGGTTTCGTAGGCCAGGCGGAAGCAGTCCACGCCATAGTAATCGTCGGCGTTGATCACCGCAAAGGGCGCGTCGATGAGCTCCCGGCAGCATAGCACCGCATGTCCCGTGCCCCAGGGCTTGACCCGGCCTTGCGGCACCTGAAAGCCCGCCGGCAGCTTGTCCAGCTGCTGGAAGGCGAAGCGCACCTCATCCATCTGCCCGGCCAGGCGGTTGCCCACCAGGCGCATGAAATCCTCCTCGATTTCATGCTTGATGAGGATGATCGCGCGCTTGAAGCCCGCGCGACGGGCGTCAAAGAGGCTGTAATCCAGAATGGCTTCTCCGTCGGGCCCCACGGGGTCCATCTGCTTCAAGCCGCCGTAGCGGCTGCCCATGCCCGCCGCCATGATGACCAGAATCGGCTCCTTCATGTTGTTCCCTCCGCTATCGTATCCCGCGCAACGGGCGCAGGCTGTATAAGTGCTGCATGGCACGATAATACATTGTAACACAAGGCGCCCAAAAAGGCAACGCCGCCCTTGTCAGGCGGCGCCAGACTGTCAAAAAACCTCAGGGAGGTGTCGGAGGGGCCGCAGCCCCTCCGACTTTCATTCGTGTAAGCCGGCTTTGCCGGCTTCGCGGGTCGTTGATTTTGCTTGCAAAATCAATTCCTTACACCTTCGGACGACCTCTGGTTGGCCGAAGGTGCTTCCTCGAAAAAGTGGTGAAAACCACTTTTTCGACACGCTGACGCCGCCCTTGTCAGGCGGCGCGAAAAGCGCTAAGATACGTACTGGGAGGTGCGCGTCATGGAAGAGCTTCATCACACGGTGCAGCCCTGGGAGGAAGGCTGGCGGCTAGGCCGCATTCTGCGGGCCAGCATGCAGGTCAGCGCTTCACAGCTGCAGTCCGCCCGCTGGAACGGACGGATTTTTCTGGACGGCGTTCCCGCCCGGGCGGATGCGCAGGCGCGGGCCGGGCAGACGCTGCTGTTGCGCCTGCCGGAGGAGGCGCCGCTCTATCATCCCGCCCCCTGGGACATCCCCTTGACGGTCCCCTATGAGGACGAAGCCCTGCTGGAGGTGGACAAGCCCGCGCCCATGGCGTGCCAGTCCAGCTTCCGCCAGCCGGACAACACCCTCGAAAACGCCCTGTGCGCCCGGGAAGGCAATCCGCTGGACTATGTCTACCGCCCGGTCAACCGCCTGGACAAGGGCACCAGCGGCCTGATGGTGGTGGCCCGCAGCGCCCATGTGCAGCAGCTGCTCCAGCGCCAGCTCCATACGCCCCAGCTTGTCCGGGAATATCTGGCCGTCACCCAGGGCGCGCCCACGCAGGCGGAAGGCGTCATTGACCTGCCCATCGCCAAGGCGGAGGGCGCCACCGTGCGCCGCTGCGTCTCCCCCGGCGGGAAGCCCGCCGTCACCCATTTTCGCGTGCTGCGCCGCTGCGGCGGCCGCGCCCTGGTGCTCCTGCGGCTGGAAACCGGGCGCACTCATCAAATCCGGGTACACCTGGCCGCTTTGGGCTGTCCGGTGGCGGGGGATTTTCTCTACGGGCAAGAGCTGGCCTGCCTGCCGGGACGCTTTGCCCTGCACTCCCACCGGCTTGCGCTGCGCCATCCCCTCACTGGGGAAAGCCTGACGCTGTGCTCTCCGCTTCCTGCGGCGCTGGCGGCGCTGTTGGAATGAGGGCTTCAGGGCTGCACAATCTGCTGGCAGGCACAGTCGATAAGCCGCTCCAAGGCTTCCTCAAAGTCGGGCCCGATGCGCTCCTCGCAAAGGAGCGTATGGAACAGCAGGCAAATCATGGCGTAGGCCACGTTTTCGGCAATGGAGAGCCGCACCCCGGTCTTTTGCAGGATGCCATGGACGAACGCTTCCTCCGTCAGGGTATGGTTCCTCAAATCCTCCTGGGGCAGCTTGCGCAGAATCAGCGGCATGTCCTCCCGCAAAAAACGCTCCATGGATTTCTGCCGCATGGCCCGGCAGGCGGTTTTCATCATCAGCGCCGCCCGCCCGGGGCCGTCCAGCTCCCCCGCCTGGCGCAGGGCCGCCTCCGCATACCGGGAAATCTCCTCCTGCCAGCGCTCCATCATCGTCAGGAACAGATGTTCCTTGCTGGAAAAGAAGGAATAAAACGCACCCTTGGAAATGCCCGCCTCCGCGCACAGCTCGTCCACGGAGGTTTTTTTCATGCCTTCCATGGCCGCGTGCCGCCCGGCCGCCTCCAGCAGCGCCTTGGTGATGTTTTCCCGTTCCCTGCTCGTAAAGCCCACCGCCAATGACTGTCCCTCCCTTTGCTTAGTTCAGATATACCGACGCCGACGCGCCCAGCATGGCCGACCCGGCGGGAATGGATACGCGCACCGTGTAGTACGCCGCATTTTGACGGGTCACGCCCAGGGCGGAGATCTCCGTCACCGTACCGGTGATGATCTTCTCCGGGTACATGTCCAGGGTCACCGGCAGCGTGTCCCCTACCTGCAGGCCGTTCAGGTTGATTTCATCCACCTCGGCCTCCACCTCCAGGTCCTGGGCAAAATACAGCCGGCAAAGCAGCTGCCCCCTCCACACCTGCTGCCCGGGGGACACCGCCACGCTGGCCACCACCCCGGCCTGTGGCGCAAGCACCTGCGCGGAAACGTCCTCCGGCTCCGCGTCGGCGCTGACCAGCTCCGCAAGCAGCTGGCCCCGGCTCACCCGGTCGCCCTCCTGCACATGCACGGCGGCCACCCGGCCGCTCCCCTGCGCCAGCAGCGGGTCCCGGCGTACCACCACGCCCTTGCCCACGCAGTCCTTCTGGTCGTAATCGTCCTCCCGGTACAGCGTCAGGGATTCGTTGAGTTCAAAGTCGCCCTTGCTGATCTCCACGACGTACTGGGAACCGCTCACGGCCACCACCCGGCCTTCGCCCTCCACCCGGGAAGCCTTGGTGGATTTGAAGTACAGGGTTTCTCCCAGGTGCAGCGTTCGGTTTTTGTCGTCGTTATACGCGCCGGTGGTGCTGGCCTCAATCCGCAGGGACTGCTCGGGCTCCAGCCCCAGCAGCCCGCCGTAGCGGGCCGTAGCCGCGGCGGCGTCATCCCCCGCCTGCACGAAAACCGCCCCCACCGTGGCGCTTTCCGTGGCATAGACGCTGGTGGTGAGGAAGCGCATTAACTCCTGGCCCGCCTCCACCGTGTTCCCCGCTTCCAGGTCGAAGGCGTCCAGCGTGCCGCTCATGGGCGCGGTAACGTCCAGATAGCGCGCCGCCGTCACCACGCCCTCGGCCACGGGACGTCCGGTGAGCTCCTCCGCCGCCATGGCCGGCACGGCTGCGCACAGGCACAAGGCCGTCAGTATGCAAAGCGCTTTTTTCATATTGTATTCCTTCCTTTCTTTCTGTCAAGGGTTACTCCACGCTCTTGAGGGCTTCCACCATATGGATGCCGCGCACCTTCCTGGTCAGCAGCCACTCAATGCACAGGCTGAAAGCCAGGGTAATCAAGCCAGACAGGATGATGGACATGGGCGCCACATGCGCCGTATAGACCATGGTTTCCGATTGCACGGTTCCCATGACCGCCTGGGTCAAGAGGAGGCCCGGATAAATGCCCAGCGCCATGCCCAGCAGGGCGATGAGCCAGGTTTCCCGCATCATCAGCCGGCAGATTTCCCCCTGCCGGTATCCCAGCACCTTCAGGGTCGCGTAGTCGCGCACCCGCTCGGTAAAGTTCATCAGCCCCATATTGTAGCAGATCACGAAGGCCAGCCCCAGGGCGGCAAAGTACATCAGGTTAAACACCCCGGTCATGGAATCCATCAGCGTCATGGTCTGCGCATACTGCTCCACAGGGTCCTTGAGGGCGGTCACTTCCTCCGCCTGGCTCAGGCGCCACCGGCACAGCTCCGTGGGCTGCAGCAGCAGCAGCGCCGTGGGGCGGAAGCTGCCCCGGCGCAGCTTTTCCCAGCTCTCCCGCGGCAGGAACACCCCCTGATTCATAGTGGTATCCACCACCTGGGTCAGCGTCAACGTTTCCGGGTCGTCCTCCCCCGGGAACCAGAGCTCCACCCGGTCGCCCAGGGACAGCCCCATTACCTCCATCAGCTTGCGGCTAATGGCCAGTCCGTCCTGGGTGAGGGGCACCACCGTATGCTCCGCGCCGTAGCGCAACATGGTCTGCTCCTCTTCCAGGACGGTCAGCAGCACCGTGCGGCTGGTTTCTCCCCGGCGCAGGCTGACGGAGCGCTCCATGATGCCTTCCACCTTCGCGGCGTCCAGGCGGCTGCGGTAGCTTTCCAGCGTGCCCGCGGCGGAGGCATCCAGGTCCGCCCGAAGGTCATAGCCCACGATGCCCATATAATATTCCCCCACGCAGGCATCCACGGAGTCCTGCAGGCCCATGGCGCAGATCATCAGCATGTTGCAGCACAGCACCCCCACCATGGCCATGAGCGTCCGCCAGCGGTTCCGGGCAAAGTTGCGCACTACCATTTTGCTGTTGAAGGAAAAGCGTCCCCACAGCCCGTGCCAGCGCTCCAGCAGCACCCGGTTGCCCGCCTTGGGCGGCTTGGGCCGCAGCAGCTCCGCGGTGTTCTCCCGCGCCGCCCGCTGGTAGGCATACAGGCAGATGGCCGCGCTGAGGATCACCATCAGTGCGGTCATGCCCCAGGCAGCCGGGGAGATGGGCGCGCGTAGCTTCTCCGGCAGGAAATAGTGGGCCGTTTCCATGGCGTAGAGCATATCCGGTAGGGTATAGCGTCCCACCATGGTACCCAGCAGCGCTCCAACCGTTGAGGGCACCAGCGCGTAGCACAGGTAGTGCCGCCTGATCTGCGCGTCCCGGTAGCCCAGCGCCTTGAGCGTGCCCATCTGCACCCGCTGGTTTTCGATCATGCGGGTCAGGGTAGTGAGCACCACCATGGCCGCCACAAGATACGCCAGAATCGGGAAAACCAGCGTCAGGTTCCGGAAAATCCCCACGTCACCCCGGGTGCGCTGGGTGCTGGCATGGGTCTGATGGGTCAGTATCAGCGACTGGGGCAGCAGCGCCTGCAGCGCCCGTTCCACCTGATCCCCGTCCGCGCCCTCCGTCAAGCGGACCACCGCCTCGTTCAGTGGGAGGTTCTTCACGGCCTCCCAGCAGATCACCGCATAGCCGTACTTGGCGGGTTCCGGGGTCACGTCCTTGGAGGTGATAACATGCTCCGCGTCGTTGATCAGGCCGCGAATCACGAAGGTCTGCTCCCGGCCCGGCACGTCCAGGCGCAGGGTATCCCCCACGCCCAGGCCGTTGGCCTGGGCGAACTCCTCCTGGAGCAGGATACCCCGGGCATCCTTGTCCTCCAGAAGCGTGCCTTCCACGCACAGGGGCACGTTGATGCGGGGCACGCCGTCAAAGGCGTGTACATTCAGGGAAACGTCCTCCCCGAGCTCCGGGCAGTCCATATCCGCGCTAAAGCGTCCCTGCACGTCCGCCACGCCCGGCGTATTGGCCATGTTCGCAAGATCCTGTCTGTCAACGCCCTCCAGGTTAACCCACAAATCGGCCAGCTCGCCCTGCCGGAAGTAGGTTTCCGCCGAGAGGTCCAGCATGCGCCAGGTGCCGTCCAGCCCGCTGTACACCCAGGTGCCCAGGGCGCAAAGCAGGATGATGGTCACGAACTGCATGGCATTTTGGCGCATGTCCCGCCAGAGCTTTTTCCTCAGCGCCGGAGACCTGCGGCGCGCTCTGTCCGCCGCAGCCCGCACCGGCGCCGCGCCTACCACGAGATGTCCTCCACCCGGGCAGGGTTCGGGTTCACGCTGTTTTCCACAATGCTGCCGTTGCGCATGCGGATCACCCGGTCTCCCAGGGGCGCGATGCTGGCGTTGTGGGTGATGATCACCACCGTGGTGTGGTAGGCCCTGCTCACTTGGCTGAGCAGCTCCAGCACCTGCGCGCCGGTCTGGGAGTCCAGGGCCCCGGTGGGCTCGTCGCATAGCAGCAGGGCGGGGTTCTTGCACAGCGCCCGGGCGATGGACACCCGCTGCTGCTCGCCCCCGGAGAGCTGCGCGGGGAAGTTCTTCATCCGTTCGCCCAGCCCCACCTGCGTCAATACCTCCCTGGGGTTCAGCGCCCGCGGGCACACCTGCTGGGCCAGCTCCACGTTCTCCAGCGCGGTAAGGCTGGGCATCAGGTTATAAAACTGGAACACAAAGCCCACATCCAGCCGGCGGTACTCCGTCAGCTCCTTGCCGTTCATGGCGGTCACCACCTTGTCCCCCACGCGGATCTCCCCGCTGGTGGCGCTGTCCATGCCGCCCAGCAGGTTGAGCACCGTGGTTTTGCCCGCGCCGCTGGGCCCCAGCACCACGCACAGCTCCCCTTGCTCGATGGTAAAGCAGACATGGTCCGCGGCATGCACCGCCTGCTCCCCCTGGCCGTAATCCTTGCATACCTGATCAAAGACAATATAGCTCATGTGCGCCTCCGATACCGTATGACTATATTTTGCTTTTCAGTCATATGGTATTCCAAAGCGCCGCCGTTGTCAATGGGACATTTTACTCCTGCTGTCCGGTTTTTGTTTTTTGTTGTTGACAAAGGCTTTCACCTATGGTATAGTTTGGAAGCTTTGATATTCAAAGCAATTTTTTTGAGAAATTCCTTTGAATTTCAAAACATTTTTACGGGAGCATGCCATGGAAGACTATCGCGCGCGAATTGACCAAGTGCTGGTGCATCTGTTCAACGACATTCTCCGCATCGAGGAGGAAACCCTGCGCCGCAGCGGCGTACACGGGCTGAGCATGCGGGAGATTCACCTGCTGCAGGCCATCGAGGAGGCCGGGGAAAACAACACCATGTCGGAGGTGGCGGCACGGCTGCACGTGACGGTGGGCTCGCTGACGGTGGCGGTGAACACGCTCTCCCGCAAGGGCTATGTGGAGCGCCAGCGCTCCAGCCGGGACAAGCGCCGCATTCATTTGCTGCTCACCCCCCGTGCCGCGGCGGTGAACCGGCTGCATCAACATTTTCATCAGCAACTCACCGACGCGCTGCTGCGGGAGATTCCTCAGGATCGCCTGGCGCTGCTTTGCCAGGGGTTGGACGGCGTCGCCGCGTATTTTGACGAACAGGAAAGGAAGGGTCAGTCATGATCCGTATCGTTACCGACAGCATTTCCGATTTGACCCAGGAGGAGGCGCAGGCGGGGGATTTCCGCGTACTGCCCCTCACCGTACGCTTTGGCCAGGAGGAGTTCCGGGACGGCATCGACCTGGACCGCGACGCCTTCTATGCCCGGCTCATCGCCGCCACGGAGCTGCCCAAGACCAGCCAAATCTCCCCGGAGGAATTCGACCGGGCCTTCCGGGAAGAATTGAAGGACCCCGCCAACGAGGTGCTGTGCGTCACCGGCTCCTCCAAGCTCAGCGGCACCTGGCAATCCGCCATGATGGCCCGGGAGATGTCCGACGCACCGGAGCGCATCCACATCGTGGACAGCCTGAACGTATCCCTGGGGGAGGCCGCCCTGGTGCGCATCGCCCTGGCCCGGCGCGGGCAGGTTTCCAGCGCCGCCGCCCTGAAGGATTTCCTGGAGGGCTACGTCCGCCGCGCCTGCCTGATCGGCAAGGCGGAGGTGCTCAAGTATCTGGTCATGGGAGGCCGTTTGAGCGTGCTGGGCGGCGCGGTAGGATCTGCGCTGCACATTAAGCCGTTGCTGCGCCTGATGGACGGCAAGTTGAGCCAAGCCGGCATCTGCCGCAGCAAGCACCGGGCCATGGAATGGTTTGCCCAGCAGCTGCAGGACGTGCCCCCCGACCCCGCCGTGCCGCTGATCATCGCCCACGCCCACGCGCCCGAAAGCGCCGCGGAACTCCGGCACTATCTGCGCCAGGCCCTGCCCGACCTGCCGCCCATTGAGGAAATGGAAATCGGCATCGTGGTGGGCACCCACGGCGGCCCCGGCATCATCGGCCTGAGCTGGATGGCCCGCACCTGAACGCAAAACGCCGCCCCCCTCTCCTGACTGCAGGAAAGGCGGGCGGCGTTTTGTGCGTATTCCGTTACCGCGAAGCGCGCTGCCCCGCCGTGCCGCCCATGTGATGCCGACGCCGCAGCGGCCTGCTGTTGGGTTGCCGCAGCTCCCCTTGATCGTCGTATTTCCTGGACGCCGCCAGCGCCAGCGGGCACGCCCGGTACAGATAGCACGCGCAGGTCTTTTCCTGATAGTGTTCCCGCTGCGCCCGCGATGCAAACTCCAGCGTCAGCCGGGACTGATTGGCCGGCCCCTCGCAGCTGATGGTCACCTCCGTGTGCTTCCGGTAATATGGGCAAAGCGTCACAGCGCTCCACTTGTCCTGCGGCATGAAGCCACCTCCCATTTGTTTCTGTTACTGGAAAGGAGCCGCGCAGCGCTTCGCCATGGCCTGCGAAAAGAAACGCGGCTGATGGGAACATTATAGCAAACATATGTTCTCATGTCAACCATGCTTTTCTTTACGTCCAAAAAAGCTTCTGTCGGACGTATCATTTGCGCAATGCTCTTAATTTTTCCATGATTTACAAAAAAACGCTCCCTATGCTACAATGGACGCAACGGAAGAGGAGGTTGAAACCATTTGTTCAAGCGGTTTCTGGGTCTATGGGCAGCGCTGTTACTGTGCGCAAGCTGCGCCGCAGGGGAGGAATCCACCAAATATGACGCGCTGCCGGAAATTTTTTCCATTACGGTGGAGACATCCGAGCGAAAAATCGAAGACGGCGGCGCGTATGTGTACAAGGAATACGTAACCACCGTCCATCCACAGGTCAATCAGGCGCTGCGCGAGCTGGTAGACGGGTACGACGACGCGCTCTCCCCCACGCTGCAGATGGACCCGAGGAAGAAGGGCAAGCGCGGCAGCGCCTTGAACATCGACACGGTCTACTACCGCACCGGTACGCAGTACCTGAGTACCCTGACCATCGCCCGGGTCAGCTTCCGGGAGGAACAGCTGTCCACGGATTTCACCACCCGCACCTGGGATCTGGAAAGCGGCCGGCGGCTGATGCTTTCGGACCTTTTCGCCCCGAGCAGCGAAGCCTGGGACATCCTCGCCCAGGGCGTGCGGGAGCACATGAACGCCATCTTCCCCGGTGAGGACCGGGACAGCGAAGCCATCGAGCGTCTCTGCCGCCCGGAGAGCCTGGCGCAGGCCGACTTTACCCTCAGCGGCATGGAGCTTACGCTGCATTACCCCGCCAGCGCCGTGCTGCCCGGCAAGGTCACGCTGACCCACGTGCGGTTCTTCTACCCCCAGTTCGCGGGGATGATGACGGAAACGGGCGTGGCCGCCACGGACAACAGCCGCTGGAAAATGATCGCCGTCACCTGCGACGACGGGCCCAAGGATTACTCCTCCAGCTACGCCCTGGACGCCTTCCGGAAAATCGGCGCACGGGTCACCTACTTCACCGTAGGCAAGCAGCTGGAGCGCTACGGCTACGTGCTGCAAAAGCAGTATGACCAGAACCAGATTTTCGGCAACCACACCTTCAAGCACTGGGGCGGCGGCGCGTACAAAACCGACGAGCGCCGCCTGCAGGAGCCCAAGGACAGCGCCGAATGGACATTGCAGCTGGTGGGCGAGGAGGCCCGCCTTTTCCGCGCGCCGGGCGGCACCTACAACACCTGGGTGGATGCGAAAATCCCCATGCCCATCATCCAGTGGAGCGTGGATACCTACGACTACACGGGCAAAAGCCCCAAGCAGATTTTTTACGTGTTCCGGGACAAGGTGAAGGAAGGCGACATCGTTCTGTGCCACGACACGGGGAAGTATTTCTACCAATCCATCCCCCTGTGGGGCGAGCACCTGCTGGAGCGCGGCTACATGTTCGTCACCGTGGACGAGCTGGCCTGCGCCTACGGCACGCAGCTGGAAGACAGCGTGGTATACTGGTCCGTGCGTCCGGGAGAAAACAGCGTGGACCGCAGCGGGCTGTAAGCCCGCGTCCCTGGGGCCGCGCCATGGCGGCGATCAAAAAACCCCCGGTTGCCTCCCTTGGCAGCCGGGGGGTCAGACTGTCAAAAAACCCCAGGGAGGTGTCGGAGGGGCCGCAGCCCCTCCGACTTTCATTCGTATCCGACGGCTTT
>CALVVZ010000040.1 GCA_944364075.1 uncultured Clostridia bacterium | reverse complement strand
GCCCCTCCGACGCCTCCCCGGGGTTTTTCGACAGTCTGAGCGCCGCGCAATGCATTGCGGGGCGCTGTTTTTATGACGTAAGGAGGTATGGCGCATGTACTGCATACTGGTAGCGGGGATTCCCGCCTCTGGAAAAAGCACCCTGGCCGCCGCGCTTGCCCACGCGCTGGGACTGCCCTGGTTCTCCAAGGACCGGATCAAAGAGCTGCTCTTTGACCGTCTGGGGTTTCGCTCCCGCGCAGAGAAGGTGAGCCTGGGCCTGGCTGCCATGGACGCCATGTATTACGCTGCGGAGCAACTCATGGCTGCGGGCCAGCCCTT
Source organism: uncultured Clostridia bacterium (assembly GCA_944364075.1). Classification (GTDB taxonomy): domain Bacteria; phylum Bacillota; class Clostridia; order Christensenellales; family Aristaeellaceae; genus Egerieenecus. The sequence goes on along the minus strand of CALVVZ010000040.1, from coordinate 18,952 downwards.
CATTTTGGAAAATAATTTTGAAAGCAGCTCCCGGGAGCCGCTGCTGCGCTTGCTGGAGCGCTACGGTTACCGGGCCGTTACCCTAACCCTCACGGGGGACTACCAGCGCATTTATGACCGCTTTCTGCAACGCAACAGCAGCCCGGACCGCCACCGGGGCCATGTGGTAAACACCTGCTATCCCGAGCAGGCGGAGCAAGCCGAAGAACCGCCCATTACTTTTGAGCAATTTGTAAGTGGCATCCGCGTCCGAGGGATGGATAGCTTTACCGCTAACGGTCCACAGATCATGGTGGATACCACGGACTTCTCCGGCCTGAACCTGTCTGAATTGGCGGAAAAGGTCAAGCAATGCCGGGACGAGATCCTTGCAGGCACGATTTCCGGCCAGTGAATCCATGCCCGGTATGTTCGGGAGCTGCGGCCCCGCAAGATACAGCGTGGGGTTCTTTCCGGTGTACAGGGCCACTTCCTCCTCCTACACGCTTTTTACGGTATCAGCGTGCTTCCTTTGCTTTTTCAGCGCATCTCAGCTTCTATGTTTTTGATACCGCTGCGGGCGGTCAGGAATGATTCCCGGCCGCCCGCAGGCTGTGGGAAAAAACTCTGGAGAGGTGTGGAAAAAGCCGCAGCCCCGCCTAACTGAAAATATGAAGCGAAGCAGCTTGAAACCTCTCCTCACGCCAACTTGCGGAACCTATTCAACTGCTCTCCGCTTCTTTCATTTGCATCACGCGATCCAACTCACGGCAAAAATTGGACGGTGTCATCTGCCCCTGGAGCATCTGCTCAATTAACTGAGCAACGCTTTGATCCTGCCACAGTTGCTCGGAAAGTACCACGCCGTTCTGTATGCTCTCTTCATAGGCTGCCAAGCTGGCTTCATCCACCAAATAACGGTTCTTTTCCGCCAGTTTCAGCTGCTGTTTGCACTCCGTCAGCTGTGACTCCATCTCTCTCCGGCCCAAGGAACTTTGCGCCTCTGCTAAACTGCTTTCCAGCCAGCAGATGGTTTCCTGAAGTCGCTTCATCTGCTCAATCGCATTTGCATTCTCGACAGGCTGATTGGCTTGCGGCGATAGCGCCATTTGCAGCATAGGATTCATCTGATGATATGGTATCTCCAAGGAGATGAAACGCCATGCGCAAGCGCCTGTTTTTTCAGGATACGAAATCCCTGCGGGTTCTGCTGCCTGCGCTCCGGGAAAATTCGCGGGCATTGTTGACGCAGCCGTTGTATGTCGAAGCCTATGCCGACAGCGCGGACACGCAGCACGGCAACTACCACCAGCCCGCCAACCAGCTGGCGGATTTTGCCAGCGTGCTGGGCATACGCTTTTTGCTGGAGGGCGACGAAGCCTGTGCCGAGAAGCTGAAGGCCGCCATGCTGCACTACGCAGCCTATGGCAAATGGATTGGCCGCGAAAATCTGCGCAAGCGTCCGCCATGGCATAGCGAGCTGAACACAGGCCGTTTCCTGTTCGGCATGTCTTTGGGCTTGGACTGCCTGTATGACCGTTTTACGCCAGCAGAACGCATCTATCTGGCGCGACGCTGTACCTGCCTGGGCATCGCGCCAACCCTGGATGACTGGCTTTCCCCCGAACATCGAATCCATGCCCTGGATTCCATGGGGCATAATTGGTGGCCCGTGTGCGTGTCCGCCGCCGGACTGGCGGCCGTGGCTTTCCGGGAGGAACTGCCGGAAGCGGAGCAAATATGTCAAAGGGTTGACGAGGGTCTGGCGGCGTTTTTTACCTATGACGGCCTGCCATTGCAGAACAAGGGGCCGAATTTTGACCCCAGCGGCGCCATGTACGAAGGGGCGGTGTATTTGGCCTATGCGCTGGGCGAACTGCTTACCTACCGCCTGGCGCGGCAGAATGTGTACGGTACAAAATGTTTCGCCTATGACGCCCTGCTTCCGCGATGCTTTCGTTTCCTTTGTCATGCCGTTTATGACGCAGGAGACGATGTGCTCAACGTCCCCATCGGGGATTGCAACCCCCACGAATCCCTGCTCCGGGCCTTTCGGCTGGGCGCGGTTTGCGGCTTCGACGCGCCGGAACTGCGCTGGTACATGGGACGAAAGCAGGGGCAGCGGGATCTGTGGTGGGCATTGGCAGGCGAAGCTCCCGGTTGCCCTCCCGCAGAAACCCTGGGCTACTACCCCGGCGTAGGCATGGCCTTCCTGCGAGACAGTTGGAAAGAAAAAAGCCGCCTGCTGTGCGTCAAGTGCGGCAATACCTGGAACCACGCCCACGCGGACGCGGGTTCCTTCGTGCTGTACGACAACGGTCAGGCCATTTTTCAGGATAGCGGTTCCTGCTCCTACGCCCGGAAGGAATACCCCCTGTACTACTGCCAGAGCGAAGCGCACAACGTGATGCTCTTCAACGGCCATGGCCAAGATGCGGAGGACCATTACTTCGGGCTCCGTCATCCCGGCAAACTCCTGGCCTGTGAGGATGGTTGGCTGCGCTATGTGCTCGCCGACGCTTCGGGCCCCATGTGCAGATATCTCAAGCGCCACTTTCGCTCCTTTTTCATGCTTCCGGAAGCGATTGTTCTCATCGGCGATGCGACTTCCTATGAACCAGGTACGCTTTCCTTGCTGTTCCATCATGAAGGCAGCGCCGACCTACGGGGTGCTACGGCGTTTGTGCGTCATGCGGCGGCGCCCTATACCCTGGAGGCGCTATATCCGGCCTGTGCGCGTCTGGAAAAGCGTCTGGGCCTTCGCGACCATCGGCCCGACGTACCCCAGGCCTATCTTTCCCTGGAAGTTCCCATCGTGGAGGCGTCCCTGCATCCGCTTCCACAGGGCGATCCCAACAGCCTGATCGCCAACCGTCCCGTCTGCACACAGAAAGTAATTACCGTACTGCAAAGCAAGGCCCTGCCGACTTCCTGCGTGGAAACCCCGGAAACCCTGACCGTCACCATAGGGGATACCTCCATTGCTTTGAATCTCCTGTCGGATACCCGCAACATGCATATCAACAGTCATGCAACCTTGCTCGGCTGGCAAACAGACGCCTATATCCTGGCAGTGCGGGGCCGAGACTACTTTGTCTGTGGCGGGAGTTATCTGCGAAAGGCCGGAAACGTGGTATTCAGCGCGCTGCGCAAGCAAAATGTCTTCGGAGCATTTGGTCAAGTGGAGGCGCATGGCCTGTAAGCCGGCGCAGGTGTTTCCCGGCATCATTGCAAAGCCGCCAAAGGTGTTCCTAAAGAAAACGGCTCCTGCGCCAACCGTGCAGAAGCCGGAAATCCCAAAGCTCATTTCATGTAACCGAAAATATGCGTGCCTCCGTCCGCATGTTTCCCGCGCCCCGCAAGTCCAAAAGGATGCAGGGAATATTTTCTGCGCCCTCCCGGCGAGCTGCTTTACGCATACGTGACCTATTGGAGGCGTTCCCCAACGATCCCCCGTTTTTTTTCGCCTGCTTCCTGTTTGCATGGCATAGCAAGGCTCCCTCCACAATGGGCGGCGCTTTATTGCACCGTCTCTCGTGGAGGGAGCCTTTCGCCGTTCGGTGGCGGCGCCACCCTTTTGAAAATTCCGGGATCTACTCAGGGCTGCTTGCCGATGTAGGCCAGGATGCCGCCGTCCACATACAGGATGTGGCCGTTGACAAAGTTGCTGGCGTCGCTAGCCAGGAACACTGCGGGCGCGCCCAGGTCCTCCGCCTCGCCCCAGCGGTTGGCGGGCGTCTTGGCGCGGATGAAGCTGTCAAAGGGATGCATGCTGCCGTCGGGCTGCTTCTCCCGCAGGGGCGCGGTCTGCGGCGTGGCGATGTAGCCAGGCCCGATGCCGTTGCACTGGATGTTGTACTGCCCGTACTCGGAGCAGATGTTCCGGGTGAGCATCTTCAGGCCGCCCTTGGCTGCCGCATAGGCGGAAACGGTCTCGCGGCCCAGCTCGCTCATCATGGAGCAGATGTTGATGATCTTGCCGTGGCCCTTCTTAATCATGGAAGGAATTACGGCCTTGGATACAATGAAGGGCGCGTTCAGGTCCACGTCGATCACCTGGCGGAACTGTTCGGCAGTCATTTCCGTCATGGGAATGCGCTTGATAATGCCCGCGTTGTTTACCAGGATGTCAATGACGCCGATCTCGCGCTCCACCTGGGCCACAAAGGCGTTTACCGCCTGCTCGTCGGTCACGTCGCAGACGTAGCCGTGGGCCTTGATGCCCTTTTCGGCATAGGAAGCCAGTCCCTTGTCCACCAGCTCCTGCTTGATGTCGTTGAACACAATGGTGGCGCCCGCCTCGCTCATGGCGCAGGCGATGGCAAAGCCGATGCCGTAGCTGGCGCCGGTAATCAGCGCCACCTTGCCCTTCAGGGAGAAGGAATCCATAACGTTCATGTGCAGATACCCCTTTCTTCTCGTTCCGTGCGTATCGGTCGCTTACTTCAGCTCCTTCATGGCGCAGCCGTCCATGTCGTCAAAGTCTTGATTTTCGCCGGCCATGCCCCAGATAAAGGTATACGCCTGAGTGCCGGACCCGCTGTGGATGCTCCAGGAGGGCGAGATCACCGCTTCCTCGTTGCGCACAACAATGTGACGCGTCTCCGTGGGTTCGCCCATGTAGTGCATCACAAAGGCGTCCTCGGGCAGGTCGAAATACAGATAGACCTCCATGCGGCGGTCATGGGTATGGCAGGGCATGGTATTCCATACGCTGCCAGGCCGCAGGGTGGTCATGCCCATGACCAGCTGACAGCTTTCCACCTGGCCAGGGAGGATGTATTTGCAAATGTTGCGGTGATTGCTCTGCTCCAGGCTGCCCAGCTCCACGTTCACGCAGTCTTCGGGGCGGATATACACCGTGGGATACGCCTTATGGGCGGGCGTGCTGTTGAAGTAGAACTTGGCCGGATTGTCGCCGTCCACGCTCTCCAGCACAATGTCCTTGCAGCCCCGGCCCACATAGATGCCGTCCCGGTGGCGCAGGGTATAGGCGGTTCCGTCCACGGTCACCTTGCCCGCTCCGCCGATGTTGATGATGCCCATTTCCCGCCGTTGCAGGAAATATTCCGCCCGCAGCTCTTCCCCTGCCGCCAGGGTCAGCGCCTTGCTTACGGGCATGGCCGCGCCGGTAATGATGCGGTCGATGTGGCTGTATACCATTTTCACTTCATCGGGCCGGAACAAATCCTGAATCAGGAATTCCTCCCGCAGCCGGGCGGTATCGTAGGTCTTTACGTCCCGGGGAGAGGACGCCGTGCGAAGCTCCATGCTGAAACCCTCCTTCGTGTTCTGAAAGCGCTTACAGTTTTGGATATACAGAAAAACGCAGCATTTGCATTCTTCTTTGACTTCATTGTACGCCATTTTTGCAGATTTGAAAAGGGGGGAAAGTGTTTGTCAAAAAAGTAATTTGCCATACAAAAAGAGATGCTTTCCGCTTGGGAGGAAGGCTCAGCACGTTGACAAAGCGTTCGATCTCGAAATGCTTGGAATTTTTTTCATTGCATGCTTGCAGGGGCAGGGGTTTTGCGCCTGCGGGCGCGAGCAGGGGGTTTTCCGGTCGCCCCCTGGACTCCTTCGGCCCCATCCATAATGAAATTTTTTGCAAGCTAAGAACTCTGAAGTTTCGTTTTCTCGCATACACATGAAAAAAAATGCTTTTGTCGGCAATCCGAGAGATTGTTGTAAAATAGTCAACCCAAAGATAATGCGCAAAAAAACAGCCGCAAAAGAAGTGCTTTGGCTTCTTGTGCGGCCGGTTGTGGTTGTTGGCTGTCGTTTTTTTGGGCAGGTCGCTATTGCGTTTTCCTTTTGCAACAGCCCCTTCTCCACAGGTTCGTAGGGCGATCAGAACAGATCCGCGGCCTTTTCGATGGCCTCCTGCTGCGCCTGGAGCAGGGCTTCGAAACGGGTGCGGTATTCGGCGGCGGCGGCCTTGAGCTCCGTCACCTGACGGGTGAGGCTGTCGCGGTCGTTCTGCAGGTTCTTCAGCTGGCTGTCGGCCTGCGCCTGGGCCTTGGCGATAATTTCCTCCGCCTGCTTCTCCGCGGCGGCGATGGTTTCCGCCTTGACCTTCTGGGCCATTTCCAGAATTTCCTGGAGCGCGCCGGTGGCGTCGGGCGTAACCGCGGGAGCCGGAGCGGGAGCGGGGGCAGGGGCAGGCCGCTTGGCCTGGGCGCTCATGAGCTGCTGCTGCAGGGCCTGGATCTGATCCTGCTGGGCGGCCATTTCATCGCAAATAGCGTCCAGGAATTCGTCCACTTCCTGCTGATCATAGCCCCGGGGCTTGATTTTGAATTCCTTGCTCTCGATCATTTCGATGGTGATTTGCATGGTATGCTGCTCCTTTCCGTAATGAGCTGCCGGCATCCCTCCGGCTTACTTTTTGCTGAAAACCTCCAAGAGAATGGGAATGCGGTCTTTCCTGGTGGGCGCTCCGGCCTCCTGCAGCCTGACGCGCCCAAATCCCCGCACCGAAAGCAGGTCCCCTGCCTTCAGCAGGTAATCCGTCCGTTCGGTGGGTTGATGATTGACCTGCACCAATCCCTGGCGTATCCATTCCGCCGCCCTGCTCCGTGAAGCGCGCAAGCCGCTGGCAAGCACGCTGTCCAGCCGCAGGGATGCCACGGTATCCCGCAGCTCCGTTCCCTTGGGCGGCGTCAACGCCGGCGCTTCCTCCAGGGGCTGAACCGTCACCGTGGTTCCTCCCACCCGAGTCAGTTCCATGGGCAGGCGCTGCGCCAGTTCCGGCATGGCCCGCACATAGGCGCACCCTTCCTGAATCACCAGGTCCCCCAGCATTTCCCGTTCCATGCCCAGGGACATCAGGCTACCCAGTAGCGCCCGGTGATCCACCGTGCCGAAACGCGGGTTCCACGCCACCCGCAGCCATCGGCCGGTAAAGGCAGGTTCCTCGTCCGCGGGGAAGAAGCAGCACTGCACGCGCTCCGCGCCTTCCCAGCCGCCGTCAAAGGCCGCTTCCACGCCGTTTTCCCCGGCGCAGCGGCGTGCCAGTTCCCGTTCCTCCTGGGCCAGGAAGCGGCTGCACACCGATTGCCAGCGCTCACCGGCCCGCCGGGCCAGTTCGTCCAGACGGACGCGCAGGGCCTGGCCCTCGTCGCCCCTCACAGAATCACCCGCAGCATGCTCAACAGATACCGCACCAGCTCCACCAGCAGCCAGGCCGCCAAAGGGGACCAGTCGAAAATCTGCCACCGGGGCGGCAGCTTCTCCACCAGCACCCTGCGGATGGGATTGAGCACCGGCTCCACAATCCTGCGCAGCAGCTCCGTCCAGCGGTTGGCCGCAGGCCGAAGCCAGCTCATGGCCACATAGATCAGCAGCGCCACGTCAAAGAGCCAGAGAATAAGGTATAGCAGGCGAAACACCAGGTCGATCATTGGCATGCTCCTTTGTTACTGCGCATAGGAAGCGGCGTTCCCGAAGCCGCCGTACGCGCCGAAGCTGTTTCCTTGATAGCCGCCGCGGCCATAGGAAGCGTCATATCCCGCTCCCTGGTCATATCCGCCGTAGCCGGCGGCCATACGGCCCTGCTCATAGCCCGCCGCGTCATAGCCGTCGCTGGAACTCTGCATGTCCTGCTCCTCAGCATAACGTCCGCTGCGGCGGCGCGCGCCTTCCTCAGTGCGGCGGTCGCTCATGCGGCGAATGAACACATCCGCCAGCACCTGTACCGTGGGCGGGGAAATCAGGTATGCGCGCTTGATATTGGTAATCTTCGTGATGGAGCAGCCCAGGGTATAGGCCGCGCCGGAAAGCATATCAATGCAGCGGATGACCTCCGCCTCGTTGGAAATACTCTCGGTGTTCACGATGACGGATTCACCGTTTTTCATAAACTCAATAATGCGGTAGCATGCCTGGAAGGACACCAGCTGTGTGATGCGCTCCACATGGGCATAGGCCCGCGTACCGTCCACGTAGTGGCCGGGCATGAAGCTGATGTTATCCGGCACCTGCTGCTGGGGCGCGGGCTGCTGCCAACCCTCCTGCTGCCCCCATCCCTGCTGGTAGTTCCCCTGGAACTGCTGGGTATACCCGTGCTGCACGGGGGGCGTCTGGAACTGCTGGGTGTAGCCCTGCTGCACGGGCGGCGTTTGGAACTGCTGGGTATAGCCTGTGGGCGCGGGCGACGACGCAAACTGCTGGGTATACCCCTGCTGCACAGGGGGCGTCTGGAACTGCTGGGTATAGCCCTGCTGCATGGGAGGCGTCTGGAACTGCTGGGTATAGCCTTGCTGCATGGCCGCACCGTTGACCTGGCCGGTATAGCCCGCCTCAGCGTACGCGCCCTGGTTCATGGTCTGCTGCTGCGCGGCCTCCTCCTTCATCGCGGCCATCTTCTGGGTGCGCTCCTGCCGCGCGGCCACCCCCGGATAGTATCCGCTGGCGCCGCCGTTCCCCAGGTCGGAGTAAGGTTTATCCTTGGGCGAGAAGATTTCCGCGCCCTTCTCCTTGACCCAGTCCATGGCCCGATTGGTCAAATCCTTCCAAGACATCTGATTTCCTCCCATGCTTCCTTGGTCTCAGCCCCGGGGGCCGAGCAGTGCGGAGCCAATCCGCACCAGCGTTGCGCCATGGGCCGCCGCCAGGTCGTAATCCCCAGACATGCCCATGGACAGCTCCCGCATTTCCACGCCGTCGATTCCTTCCCCGCGCACCCGTTCAAAGAGGGCGCGCATTCCGGCGAACAAGCCGGACAGTTGCTCCCGATCTTCCAGGTTCGGCATCACCGCCATCAAGCCTTCCACACGAAGGCCGGGCAGTTGCCGCACCTGGCGCAGGAAGGGCAGCACCTCCTCCGGGAGTATTCCGCCCTTCTGTGGTTCGCCCACGGGGCTGACCTGCACCAGCACGGGCATAACCCGCCCGTGCCGCTGCGCCTGCCGGTCAATCTCCATGGCCAGGGACAGCCTGTCCAGCGAATGAATCAAACATACATCCTCTATTATATATTTAACCTTGTTCGATTGCAACTGTCCAATGAGGTGAATTTGGAAAAAGTCCTTCAGAAAGGGCAGTTTTTCCCGAATTTCCTGTACGCGGTTCTCGCCGATTTCCAAAATGCCCGCGTCCCGCAGGGGAAGAATCTCCTCCGGCGTATGGGTCTTGGTCACCGCCAGCACCTTGGGCAGCGGGTATCTGCCCTCGCTGGCCCGCGCCATCCGTTCCCGAATGGTTTGCAGCCGCCCTGCCAGTTCCTCCCCACGTTCCATGCGCATACGCCCCTTTTCTCAGAAAAGCCGGACCGTCTGTCCCTCGTACAGCAGGCCCTGCTGAATGGCCTCCACATACACATCGTCCCCATCCCGCAGGAGGATATTCACGGGGATAAAACCCTGGGAATTGCCGTTCACCACCACCACGCCGTTCATTTCGTCCTGAACGTAAATCGCCCGGGAAGGCACTTTCAGGCTGGTGATGTATTCCCCCACCTCCGCGGTGCAGGTGCGCATGTACAGCACCGGCTCCACGGGGGAGGACACCTGGAAGCGCACCAGCAGCTCGCCGCCGGAGCGCGTGGAGGAAACCACCGTGGCCATCACGTGAGTATCCTCAAACTTCTCCAGCATCAGCTCGTAGCTCTGGCCGTCCACCGGCGTCCAGTTGGAATCCTTCACCAGCAGCAGCACGCCCCAGTTACCGTCCTGGATGGTGCGGTAAATGGTGGTTTTGCCCTTCTGGGTGGTGCTCAGCTCCGGCTTTTGGCCGTTGTACATCCGCCGCACCTCGGCGGGGGTAAAGCCCAGGTAGGTGTTCATATTCAGGCCGTACTCGTACCCGTCGGAGTAAAAGCTGACGATGCTCTCCTGCGTGGCGATGTACATTTTGGTCCAGCTGGCGATGCGCTGCTCCTGGGCGCGCTCATCGTCATACATGCGGCTCAGCCGCTGGTCGGTGTTGTATTTCTCCTGCAGATATTGTTGCCGGGCGGTGATCGCCGTATCCAGAAGCCTTTCCTGGTTGAGCATATTGCCGTTGGTGCCGGCAATCATTTGCCGGATCTCCTTGGCCTTGGCAATGACCTCCGCATCCAGGCGGTCCAGCTGGGCGTCGGCGGTGGAATCGCTTTCCAGCAGGCTCTGCTGGTATTCCTTGATCTGGTCCCGGTAGTCCTGGAGGGTCGCGCTCTCCCGGCTGTTGTATCCTGAGGAATATACTTCGCAGATATTCGTGCGGTTATAAATCACGCTGCCTTCCTCGGCCAGATAATCCACGCTGATAACGCCTTCCGCGTCATAGGGTACCTCGTCCCGGACGATCACCGCGTCTCCCTTGTAGCGCGCGCCCAGGGTGCCCGCCTCGATGGTGGCGTAGGGCGACGCCTCGGGGACGAAAGTGGTATACAGGTACCAGGCCACAAAGCCCAGCGCCGCGGCGATAAGCAGCATTTGTAAAAAGCTCAGGCCCTTTTTGCCCTTTTTCGGGGGCTGGGGGGGCGTCATTTGATACATGTTTAACCTCCTTGCGCCGGGATGCTAGGAACGTCCCTGCCGGCTTTCCTCACTCTGGCGCAGCCGGGCCAGGATACGCCGTTCCATGCGACTGACCTGCATCTGGCTCACGCCCAGGTGCGCCGCGGTCTCCCGCTGCCCCATGCGATGTACGTAGCGCAGCTCCAGCAGACGCCTTTCGGTAGGCGTGACCTGGCTGAAGACCCACTCCATCCAGGCGCGGTCTTCCACCCGTTCGTAGCCTCGCTCCGTCTCGCCCAGGAAATCCCCCAGGGACGCACCGTCGGCTTCGTCGCCCACCGCGCCGTCCATGGATACCACCTCGGAGGCCGCGCGGGCATCCAGCAGCGCCAGCAGATCATCGTCGCTCAGGTCCATGGCCCGGGCCAGCTCCCGGATGGAAGGCTCCCGCTGCAGGCGCTGCACCAGCTGATCACGGGTCTTTTGCAGACGGAAGAGCATGGCGCGGCTGTCCCGGCCCATGCGCAGCAGCCCGCCTTTGTCCCGCAGATAATTACGCACCTCTCCGGCGATGGTGGGGGTGGCAAAGGTGGAAAATTTCAGTCCCCGCTGAGGCTCGAAGCGCTCGATGGCCTTCATCAGCGCCAGGGCCGCCACCTGTTCCAGGTCCTCCTGTTCCACGCCCCGGCCGTTAAACTTCCGGGCGATGGCCCGGCTCAGGGGCAGATAGCCTTCCACCAGCTCCGCCATAACGGCGGGGGAAGGCGCGGCGGCATAGCTGTTGAGGAGCGGCGTCAAGTATGTCTCATTCATGGCCACCTCACGCGAGCGCCTTGGGCACCGCCAGCTCCACACGCTCTACCAACCCGTCGGCCCGGGCGCGGAGAGAAACCTCCGGAATCAAGGTTTCCAGCACAACCTTGGAAAGCTCCAGCTCTTCGGGAGAGCTTTCCCCGCCTTTGCCGTCAAGCTCCGCCTGGAGCGCCACGCGCAGTTTGCCGCCCTCGCTCCAGGCTTCCAGGCGGAGGCTTCGCGCAGGCGCGCCCTGGTGCATCAGGCAATCGCAAGCCTCATCCGCCGCCTGACGCAGGTCATCCAGGGTATTCAGATCCAGGTCGTTGACCAGCGCCAGCCCGCCCAGCGCCGTGCGGATCACCAGCACATACGCCTGCAACGCAGGCACGGTCAAGGTTACGCGCTCATTCATGCGCCGCGCCTCCTTCCTTGCTGATGCATTATATTACCACATCCGCCACCATTTTTGCAAGCAGCAGGGCCAGCACCGCCAGCATCATCCACCGGATGAACCCCACGCCCCTTTTCAGCGTCATGGAGGCGCCCAGCAGGTTGCCCGCCACCGCGCAGGCCGCCGCCGGAATGCCCAGGCCGAAGAGCACCTTGCCCGCCAGCACCATGGAGATCAGCGCCGCCACGTTGCTGGCCAGGTTCACCAGCTTGGCCGTGCCGCTGGCCCGCACCGCCTCCAGCCCCAGCACCATGGTGAACAGCAGGATCAGGAACGTGCCCGTTCCCGGCCCCACCAATCCGTCATAGAAACCCACCAGCAGGCCGATGGCAAAGGCCGCAGGCAGCTGCCACCTGCCGGGCGCCAGCACCCGCCTCACCATATCCTTGTTCCGGCGCAGCACCACCACCGCCACCAGGGGAATGGCGGCGATCATCATCATGCGGATGGTCTGCTCGGGAATGGCCTGCAGCAGGGCCGTGCCCAGCCAGCTGCCCGGAAAGGCGCCCAGCGCCGCCAGCAGCGCGATATGCATGTTTACCCGGTGTCCCGCCAGGAAGCGCCCGGATGCCGCCACCGTGCCCAGGCAGGCGGAAAGCTTGTTGGTGCCCGCCGCCATCACCGGCGGCAATCCCGCCAGGTAGTACGCCGGCAGGCTGATGAGTCCGCCCCCGCCGGCCACACTGTCCACAAACCCCGCCAGGAAGCACAACGGGCAAATAACCGCAAACATTTGCCAGGTCAAAGCCATAAAAAACGCGCCTTCTTTCGTGCATTGGGAAACCCGGACAGAAAAACAGGGAAGTGCGAAAGCACGCAGGCCTTCGCACTTCCGTGGAAATGCGTTGTTATTGGACGAACTCCCCGTAAATGGCGCGGATGGTGCTCTCGAAGTCCTTGTCGTCCACGCCCACGATGATGGACAGCTCGCTGGAGCCCTGGTCGATCATGCGCACGTTGATGCCCGCCCGGGACATGGAGGAGAACAGCCGCGCGGCGGTACCGCAGTTGTGTACCATGCCCCGGCCCACCGTGGCGATCAGGGACATGTCGTCGTGTACGGTCAGCGCGTCGGGCTCCACCAGCTCCATGATGCGGTGGAGAACCTCCTCCCGCTTGGGCGCCAGGGCGTCCCCGGACACCACCACGCTCATGGTGTCGATGCCCGTGGGCAGATGCTCAAAGGAAATGCCCGCGTCCTCCAGCACGGAGAGCACCTTGCGGCCAAAGCCCAGCTCGCTGTTCATCATGGCCTTTTCCACGAAGATGACGCTGAAGCCCTTGCGGCCGGCGATGCCGGTGATAGTGGGGGTATCCGTCTCCTGGGGCATATCCAGGCTGATGAGGGTGCCGGGGTGATCCGGGCAGTTGGTATTGCGGATGTTGGTGGGGATGCCCGCCCGGTGTACCGGGAACATAGCGTCCTCATGGAGTACGGAAGCGCCCATGTAACTCAGCTCCCGCAGCTCCTTGTAGGTAATGGAGCGGATCTCCCGTGGATTCTCCACCACCCGGGGGTCCGCGGTAAGGAAGCCGGAGACGTCGGTCCAGTTCTCGTACATGTCCGCCCCCGCGGCCCGGGCCACGATGGAACCGGTCACGTCGCTGCCGCCCCGGCTGAAGGTGTGTACCTGCCCGTCGGGCATGCTGCCGAAGAAGCCCGGCACCACCGTAGGCTCCCCGTCCGCCAGCAGTGCGGACAGCTCCTTCTGGGTGCGCTCGGCGTCAAAGCGGCCGCTTTCGTCAAAGAAAATGCCCCGCGCCGGATCCAGAAAGCGCCAGCCCAGATAGTCCGCCAGGAGCAAACCGCTGAGATACTCGCCCCGGCTGGCGCACCAGTCCGCGCTGGCCCCCGCGCCAATGGCCGCGTCCACCTCGTCCAGGGCCGCGCCCAGGTCCAGCCCCAGGTGCAGCTCCTCGGCGATGTCCATGTAGCGTCCGGCGATTTTGTCGAAGGTCTCCTGGTAATCCTCCCCCGCGGCCGCCTGGCTGTGGCAGCGGTAGAGCAGGTCGGTAACCTTCTCGTCGTCCTTGAAGCGGCGTCCCGGCGCGGAGGGCACCGCATACCGCCGGCCGGGGTCCAGGGACAAAATGCGCCGTACCTTGGCAAACTGCTCCGCATCCGCCAGGGAGCTGCCGCCGAACTTGGTGACTATCTTCTTCACGGGAATTCCCTCCCACGTTTCGTCCAGGATACAGGTAAACGCAGTACATGATACAAGCCGTTGGGGCAAAAGTCAATCCGCCTCCCGGAAAAAGTCACAAGAAAAGCAAAGTCTGCCGCTTTTTCCCGCGCCTTACGCCTGGGGAGCGAACCGGGCCAGCTCCACCACGTCCTGGTAGGCGCCGGCGCGAAAGATTTCGCCCCGCAGCAGCCCTTCCCGGACAAAGCCGTTTTTCTCATAGCAGCGGATGGCCGCGGCGTTGAAGGCAAAGACGCTCACTTTCAGCTTATGCAGGTTCATCTCGGAAAAGGCGAAATCGCACAAAAGCCCCAGGGCTTCCGTGCCGTAGCCCCGTCCGCGGTAGGGCGCGCCGATCATCATGCCGATCTCCCCCAGGCGGTTTTTCCAGTCCACCCGGGTCAGGCCACAGCGGCCCACCAGGTCGCCGCCGCCGTCCTCCACCGCAAACTGGTATTCCCCGCGGGTATAGCTGCTCTGCTGGTCCAGCCAGCGGCGCTCGTCCTCGTAGGAAGCAGGCAGGGGAATCCCCGCCAGCATATCCCGCAGGGTAGGGTAATCGTTGACAAAGGCGTGATTGGCGTCCAGGTCGCTTTGCTCAAAGGCCCGAAGGCGCACCAGCCGTCCCTCGATCATGAAGGTACCTCCTTGTTTTTTCATGATTCCCCCAGGGTATGCTTGCGCATAGTATGGGCGCGGCCGCCGCAGCCTATGCGAAGGGTCATTCCAGGTGTTCGAACAGGTCGTTTTTCATCACATCCGGGCCTACGGTGGTAGCAAACAGGCCGAACAGGCTGTTATCATAGGCTCCGCCGTCCAACACGGCCCACTGCTTTCCCTGCTGGCTGGTATGGCAGGCGAACGCCTGCCGGGCCACGTCCTGGGCGGTCATCCCGCCAAAGGCGGCCAGCGGCTGGTGCCAGTCCATGGTCAGGCGGTTTTCCGCCCACAGATGGATATACACCTTGGGTACCTGCCACACCCCGTACGTCTTGACGGTGCCCACGCACTGGGTCGCATCCGCAGCCAGCGCCACCGCCTTGCGCGCCGCGTCCGATACCGCCTGATGCGCCCCATGGCCGTATTCCCCCCGCTTGTCGTGGGCCACCACCACCCGCGGCCTGTACTGCCGGTAGAGGTTGCATACATCCTGATACAGATACTGCCTATTCCAGTATTTGTACATATCCTTCAGGCTGGAGGTGAAATAATCCTGATACCCGGCAAAGACCGGATACGTCTTTACGCCGCAAGTCCACAGGCTGTCCAGCAGTTCCAGGCGGCGGTGGTAGGCATTGTAGGCGAAGCAGACCACCAGGCATTCCTTCTGGCACTCCCCCGCATAGTAGGGCAGCAGGCCACCGAACCACAGCACCTCGTCATCGGGATGCGCGGAAAGGAGCATCAGGTCCACCTGCTCCGCCGGTTCCCGCCATACCTGCGCCGTCTGGGGCAGGGTCCCCTGGCTGTATACCGTCACCTCGCAGATCTCCAGCTTGGTCCCGGCGCTGTCGGCGTTTACCAGCCGGAACTCCGTAAGCCCCGGCAGGGGCAGGTACAGCGCCGCATACGCGGCGTCGCTCCGGACTACGGTAACCCATGCTTCCCCCTGCTTCACCTGCGCGGCCAGGGGCGCGGGATTCCGCCAGCGCACCAGCACGCCCCCCACGGCTTCCGGCGCGCTGACCAGCAGGCAATGCGCCCCTTCCCGCCGGTGGCTGGTCCAGAAGGTGCGGTAGTTCCCGTCCTCCAGGTCCTCGATGCGCTCCCGTCCGTTGAACCGGCATGCCGCTGTGATATCACGGGCCGTGGAAAGCCCATCCTCCTGTGCAAGCGCGCCGCTCATCCCCAGGCAGAGGCAGAGCGCCAATACCAGCATCCACTGTGGCTTCGTAGAAAACACATCCTCTTTCCGTTTTTCAGCTTTCCTCCCGCAAGGCCCGGCAGGCCACCGCCACAAAGACCTGCTCCGCGCCCATGGCCCGCAGTTCCCGGACGCAGGCCGCAGCAGTAGCCCCGGTGGTAAGCACATCGTCCACCAGCAGCACCCGAAGGCCTTCCGTCGACGGCGCGTTCATGGCCGGGCAGAAGGCGTCGCGGGCGTGGCGCAGCCGTTCCTTCCGGGAAAGGGTATGCTGGAGCGCCGTATCCTCCGCGCCGCGGGCCAGAAGCCCCGCGCAGGGCAGCGCCAGCGCTTTGGCCAGCTGTTCCGCCAGGCAGCGTGCGTGGTCGATGCCCCGCTCCCGCCGCCGTTTCTCCGGCATGGGCACCCAGGTGACCAGATCCGCGTCCATTCCCCGCTGGCGTACCGCGGCGGCCAACCGCCACCCCAGCACCACGCCGGCCTCCTCCAGGGCGCCGAATTTCAACTCCCATACCAGCCGCTTGGCCGCTTCCTCATAGGCGAAGGCCGCGCACAGGCCGTCGGCTTCCGTGATGCCGGGAAGCTGGTAGGCCCGGGGCAGCTCGCAGGCTGCCAGGCGTTCCATACAGGCCGGGCAAAGGCTCTGGGAGCGTGTCGCGCGGTTGCACAGCATGCAGGAGCGGCCCATGGGCCACAGCAGTTCCTTGAACCAATGTCCCAGCCTCCTGTGCCAGGATCTCCGCCTTGTTTCCGCCACGGGCGTTCCTCCTTCCGCCGGAAGCTCACGCCCCCGGCAGCAGCCCCGCCAGCGCGGTCAGGCGCTGGGCCAGGGTGGTATAGCGGCGCAGGATGTGGTCGTTTTCCACCATGGCGCGCACCACGTCCTCCCGGCCTACCAGCACCACCAGGCGGCGCGCCCTGGTCAGCGCCGTATAGAACAGGTTTCGGGTCAGCAGCATGGGCGGACCGCCCACCACGGGCATCACCACCACGGGGAACTCGCTGCCCTGGCTCTTGTGTACCGAAAGGCAGTAGGCCAGCTCCAGGTTTTCCAGCTGCGCGGAAGCATACACGGCCTCCTTGTCCTCGTCGAAGCGCACGGTCAGGCTGTGCTCTTCCACATCCACGCCGGTAATAAAGCCCACGTCGCCGTTGAAGACCCCTTCCCCGTCCTCCCAGCCCGCGGGCGTTTCCCGCCGCCACTCCAGCTGGTAGTCGTTCTTCGTCTGAATCACCTTGTCCCCCAGACGAAACAGCGTTTCCCCATAGGTCAAGGAGGGCTTGCCGGGAGCGGAGGGATTCATGGCCTCCTGCAGGGCGCGGTTCAGGGCGATCACGCCGCACTCCCCCTTCTTGGCGGGCGCAAGCACCTGAATGTTCCGCATGGCCATGCTCAGGCGCTCCTGTTCCCCATAACCCAGAAAGCCTGGCAGGCGGCGGGTAGCCAGCGCCACAATGCTCTGCGCGGCCTGGGCGAAATGCTCCTGCCGCTCGAAGAAAAAGTCGGTCTGTTTCTCGTTGAGCAGCGGCATTTTTCCCTGGTTGACCCGATGGGCGTTGACCACGATGCGGCTTTCCCCTTCCTGGCGGAAGATCTCCGTAAGCCGCACGGAGGGGATTACGCCGCTTTGGAGAATGTCCCCCAGCACGTTGCCCGCGCCCACGGAGGGCAACTGATCCGCGTCCCCCACCAGGATAAGCCGGGTACCCGGCTCCACCGCCCGCAGCAGCCCGCGCATGAGCATCAGGTCCACCATGGAGCACTCATCCACAATCAGGCAATCTCCCTCGATGGGGTTTTCCTGGTTGCGGTGGAAGGCGTCCGATTCCCCGCCATACTCCAGCAGGCGGTGGATGGTGCAGGCCTCAAAGCCCGTGGCTTCGGTCATGCGCTTGGCGGCGCGGCCCGTGGGCGCGCACAGCACCACCTCGCCCTCCTGAGCCAGCAGGCGGATCATGCAGTTGATCAGCGTGGTTTTGCCGGTGCCCGGGCCGCCGGTGATCACCAGCACGCCCTGCTCCAGCGCCGCGGCGATGGCCTGGCGCTGCATGCCGCTGAAGCGGATATTCCGCTCCCGTTCAAAGCGGTCGATCTCCTGCGCCACGCCCAGGCGCTGCTGCGGCGCCAGCGCGGCCATAAGCTCCATCAGCCGCTGGGCTACCTCCCGCTCCGCCGCGTCGTACTGGGGCAGGTATGCCGTAGGCTCCTCCGGCGTTCCCCCGGCGATCAGCTCCCGGCGAAGCATCAGCGTTTGCAGCTGCCGGGCCACCAGTTCTTCCTCCACATGGAGGAGCTGGGCGCAGCGTTGGGTCAGATAGCCCTGGGGCAGATACACGTGTCCCGCCGAGCCTGCCGCGTCGCGCAAAAGATATTTCAGCGCGGCCTGTAGGCGGAATTCGCTGTCTGGAGCGATGCCCAGGGAAGCGGCAATCCGATCGGCGGTAAGGAAGCCCACGCCTTCCAGATCTTCCACCAGGCGGTAAGGGTTATTACGGATGACCTCCGGCGCGCGGTCCCCGTACAGGCGGCTGATCTTCACCGACAGCTTGGCGGGGATGCCGTACCCCTGCAAGAAAATCATCGCTTCCCGGGCCGTCTGCTGCTCCTGAAAACTCTCGGCAATCTGCCGCCAGCGCTTGCGTCCCATCCCAGGCAACTCCTGCAGGCGTTCGGGATGCTCACTGAGTACCTCCAGGGTATCCATGCCGAAATGCTGCACGATCTGCCGGGCCGTGGACGGTCCCACGCCGTGAATCAGCCCGCTGCCCAGGTAGCGTTCAATCCCCAGCAAGGTGCCGGGCTGATGGATCTCATAGGCGCTCACCTTGAACTGCGGGCCATACTGCGGATGCTCGGTCCACTCCCCCGAGAGGGTCACCCGTTCGCCGCTGGAAAGCTGCGGCAAAGCCCCCACCGCGGTAAAGCTCCGTTTGTCACCCTTGCACTGTATCACCGAGTATCCGTTCTCGGCGTTGCGGTAAATGGTTTCCCGCACGGTGGCTTCCACCTGCTCCACGGCCCTCACCTCCCGGCACAAAATCGCCTTATTATAGCACATGGCAGAAACCCGGTAAATAGCGTGAAAGGCGCTTGCTGCCGCCAGAAAGAAAAACGCGCGGCGCTTAGGGGCCCTGAGCAGAAAAAGAGCGGCCGAAGCCGCTCACAGCGTGTCAAAAAAGTGGCGTCGCCACTTTTTTGAGGAAGCACCTTCGGCCAACCAGAGGTCGTCCGAAGGTGTAA
>CALVVZ010000039.1 GCA_944364075.1 uncultured Clostridia bacterium | reverse complement strand
AGGTGCGGCAGTTGGTAGGTGTGATCGATATTCGCCGAGCCAAAGACCAGTACTTTCATCGTTGCTCCTCCGCCCGCCGCCGCGCTTATGCTGTAATCAACTCGAACAGCTGCGCCAGCAGCGCGTCTCTGTTAATCCAGTAGACATACCGGCACAGGGGCCGCCGGCTGTCCTGGGCCCAATGATGATCATATTCCGGGACCGGCGTGGAGATTAGCCGATCCCGCATGAGCCGGTCCCCATCGTTCATCAGCCACCCGATGGCCGTCACATCCCAGATAGGGCGGCTCCACACCCGTCCGCGGGCATACTCGTTGGCTGCTTCCACCGTGTGCTCCACCAGATAATCGCACAGAGGATTTCTCCCCTTAAGCCAGTATTCCAGTTCCGGCCCGGTGGTGGTAAAGGCGTTGACCACCCCCATACAGGGTAGCATCACCAGCGGAACTCCACTGCCAAAGACCACCCGCGCCGCAGCAACATCCTGACGGATATTGAATTCCTCGTTGCCAGGCCAATGCAGCGCATTCCCCCCCAGGAAAATGACCACCATGCGCTCGGCAATTTCCGGGCGCATCAGCAGCGCGGAAGCTACATTGGTAATTGCGCCGATAGCCGCAACATACAAGGGCCGGTCGCTGGTGTAGTCCATGGCCCGTACAGCCAGGTCCCGTGCCGCGTCCGATTCTGTCCAGGTCTGCTCGCCGGGCAGGTATTCCCTGCTCCCTCGGAGTACCTGCACATCCCGATCCGCCAAGCGCAGCAGCTTATGAATTTCCTGATAGCTCCGTTCCATACCGTCCGCCGGACCGCTGGAGCGCTCGTTGAAAAAAGGCGCGGCATACAGAGCCTTCAACCGTATCTTTTCTCCCGCATGTAAAGCATAGGCGATGGCAAACTGATCGTCGATTTCGTTGTACGCATCCGTATCCAATACCAGGTCCACCGGACCGGTAGGCGGCATAAGCATTTGCAATCGCTGCGCTTCCGTAAGCATGCTGTTTCGTCCTCCTCAAAAATCAATATGGCACATACATCCGCCTTGTAGCTGACCACATTCCGCCTGAATAATCACCCTCGCGCAGCCTGTGAGCGGCACATACCGTATTGCTCTAGGATCATACACTTGTGGTCTATCCGCAGGTGCAATGCGGCAGATATACTGTCCATCTTCTTGATGACAGTCAAAGATCCTTCCGTTTCCTGGCACGATTCGCAGCGTGATGGTGGCATCCTGTAGAGGTTGTCCATCCGGGCCGTAGGCGTCAATTGCCAGCTTGACTTCACCATGCTCCTCGCGGTATAGCGTTACACGCAGCGCCAGGCTATGCAGCAGCGCGTTTGCCAAGGCGGCACGCTTTTCCAGCCATGCTCCACTGCGCATATTCGTATAATTCTGCCGTAGCGCGCCAACTTGAGCGCCTAATCGACGCCATGTTTCAAAGGCATCCTCAGCCGGAACGATCAATGCTTCCGGGTCTTCTGGTGCGCTTGCAAAGAAAATCAAGCGCGTTCCATGCGGCTCCACCATAACCGGCATGGTAAGACGTTCCCCAGTCAGCATATCGACTGCCACAGCGTCGCGCAAGAGCCGTTCATCGGGTTTGATGTAAATCTGTTCCGCACGTCCACCATGATTAATGCAAACGCATCCCAGTGCTGCCCTGTCAGTCAGCGGATAAAGGTCAACTTCCCCCACCGCTCCTTCCATCTTGAAGGGATGCAATATGACCTCCGGTGCAAAGCAACGGATTTCCGCTTCCAGCGCTTCGAAGGCTATCGGGCGAACACAATACCGCTCCCCGGTAGTTCCATCCTGCATCCCGCTAAGAAACATTTCACGGATAACACGTTCCTTGTGTGCTTCTTCTGCTCGGCTAAGCAAGCAATTGGGGTGGCGCAGAATCGCTTCCCGATGCGTACTTTCCGCATCCGTGGCAAACTGGCCCCATATGATTGCTTTACCGCCCGCATCCAGGTATTGCCGGATATGTTCCATGGTGCGTTCTTCTACGTTTGCGTCATCTACCAGCAACAATAGCGGCATGCGTTTTGATAGGCCCGCATGAATCAGCGCGTCCGTAATCAGTGTGGCATGCGCCTGGTGCGCCAGCATATCCTGCATAAGCGCCGTCCAGCGCATACGCCATTCCTGTAGCCAGGTAGCATCCGAAGCCAGAATTCCCACCCGAGGCTGCAAGCGTCCCATCGCTTGCATATAGGGCGCCGCTGTAATCAGTTCGTCAAACACGGCCCGACACGTAGCCTCTGCCGGCGTGTTCTTGATGAACCATTCGCCATCATGCAGGTGAGAACGCCAGTGAATGGGAAAGATGATACTGACGCCCATCCCCACCGCTTCATACACCAACCGGCGCAGCGTAATGGGTGTAAAAGACCTTCCCCCGCCAGCCATACCAAGATCCGGCGTTTTGTTGCCCAAGCGCGGAATGATCACCGGCGTGCCATAGGATGCGTTCAGCCCCGTCATAATAACATTGCGCCGTTCCGCATCGTCATCGATCAGGATATGCCCCATTTCAATGCCGTCGCATGCGCTCACCAGCGTATCAGGCTGCTGCCCCAGCTGGGCGCGCGCGCTGCCCCGCAGCGTGGACCCATGCGTAGGGTAAAAGCACAGATGCGTCTGATCGTACTGCAATATGGCACGATAATAATATGCGGCACGATCAGCCATGGCCTGTTCGCGGAACCGCAGCCATTGCTTTCGCGCATCGCTGCCTTCCAGCAACGTATCTTCCTTATTTGGCACGGGAATGCCCTGGTTTTCGCACCAGGCGCTGAAATGCTTCCAGGAGGTAGGCCTGTAATCGCCATGCCCCAGGCCAAAGTATTCTGGATACAGCATCTCCGCACCCATTACATAGGCCGCCACATGATGACGCCCTGGCATAAGCTGTGCTTGGGCGGCCAGTTGCTGGGCATATAGTTCCAGCAGATCCGGATCATCAATGGCAGGCATTGGAATCGGTTTCCCGTCTAAAATGTCCGGGCTACGCAGTTCCAGGTATTCTCCCTTAATATCCTGCATCAGCGCTTGCGGGATATGCTCTCGATACGCATAGAAGCCCGGAAAATAGACATTATTATGCTCTGCGCCGTCCAGTATGGTATGCCGCCGGCCTGCGATAATATCTCCAAATACTTTTAGCTGTTCCTCCATGCCTGTAGAATCCAGCTCATAGCGGCGGTTTTGTTCGTTCCATACTACTTTGGGTAAAACGCCGCCATGCGTACAGTTGCAATGCGTCCGCTCTGCACAGCATTCGAAATCTGAGCCATTGTCAAACACACCCAATTTTTCACCCGGGCGATGAATCAAATCGAAATAGGCAAGGTTCATTTCCTGTCGCAGCATAAGCCTTCGCCATCCTTTTCATACGCAGGGGCCATGGCTGCAAGCTGCCATGGCCCCCTCCATAAGGTTTTATTGGGCCGATTCAGCCGCCTCCGCATACGGCGGGAAGAAGAAATCCAAGCCGAGCTGGGCTTTTCCTGCCTGAAGCGCATCATTTTCATAGGCCAGGCAAAGCTCCATGTCGTACATGGTAGGCAACGTTTGCTGAATTTCAGCATACTTGGCTTCAAACGCTTCCTCGCTGGATGCCGTTAACAGTTCCGCTTCTGCGATCGTCAGATAGCTCTCCGCCTTTAGTGTTTCCTCGTTCACCAGGGTTGCCCGTTCATCCTGCGGGTCATATCTCCGCTGCGCAGGACGGTAGGAATAGTCGGACATGGGCTGCTTGATTTGCACATCCGAAGTACGATAGGTGCGCAGATCAACGGGGTCCTCAAGATCCAAGGGTTCTTCAAACTGCATCAGGAACGCATAGTTGGCAAACAGATCGAAGCAGTTGATTCCCAGCTGCTTTCTCAGGGTAGGATCGTCAATGCAGTCTTGGGCAAAGGAATCCAGAACAGAAATAGTGCCGTCTTCATTCCACTCCCAATGCTCGCCTTCCCAGCCATAGAGCATGTGCAGCGCGCCCTCGTCGTTCACCAGGTAGGAAATAAACTGCGCCACCTTATCTGGCGCCTTGCAGTTGGCAGAAATGCAGGTTTGCAGATACCCCCAACCGGAAATATCCGTCAGCGTGGGCTCGTCGCCTGCTGCGTTATGAAGGGCAACGGGAACATAGTAGGCATTCGGATCACTGTCATACAGCGTCTGGAACTCTGTGATGAAGTCCTGGGGCGCCGCAACCAGCGCAAAAACGCGGCCGCTGGCAATTTTCTCCCTTACCTGATCCCGCGTATCGGAGTAGTTTGCATCCAGGATCAGGCCGCGGCGGTACGCTTCGTTAAGGAAGGCGTAGGTTTCTTTGTTATCGCCGGTTACCCAGGGGCTGTAAGCCTGTCCTTCCTCCGTCTCCCACGGGACGGCAAAATACTCGCTGACAATATTGACCGCCTCGTTACCGCTTTCATATAGCTGTATGCCGATTACGCTTTGCCCCTCGTAGGTGCCTATCTCTTTCATGGCACGCTCACAGGCATCCAGGAAACCCTCCGGCGTGCTCATATCGGGATTGCCAAGCTGCTCCAGCATGTCTGCCCGGACTACAATGCAACGATTGGGGACCAATCCCGTGCCTTCCGGTAAATCTTCCGTGGAATACGCATAGTTGGGATAGGCATAGGTTTTCCCGTCAGACAGTGCATACCAAGCAAGTACGTCGCTGCGGAAACCCGCTTTCTCCTCTTCGGGAACATACATGTCAATGAGATCGTTGTAAGAAGCAAGCATACCTGCCTCTGCCATTTGTTTGATCAGATTGGTGGAAGGAGTATCCCACAATCCTTTGAGGGTAATAATGTCCGGGACAGAGTCCGAAGAAATCAGCGTTGCCAGCTGCGATCCAGATTCGTCCGCCGCCGTAACAAATTCAATCTCAATGCCAAATTTCTCCTGGAACTCTGCCGTCATTCGGTCCATCCCCCACCCTTCGGAGTTGAACACAAAGGAAGGAACATCCACGAACCAAGTAAGCTTTACGGGTTCTTCGGTCGCCATTGCAGGAATGGCCGACAACATCATCAGTGCCGACAGAAGGATACAGAGCAACCGTTTCATACCAGATACCTCCTTTATTTTTCTTAACCATCCGTACAGATGGTATCAGACAACATATTCCATTACCCCTTCAAAGAACCGATCATAATTCCCTTGGTAAGGAATCGCTGTAAGAACGGGTACACACACATCACTGGAACAGTACTCACTACAATCGTCGCATAGCGGACCGTAGTGGAAGTAATATTCTGCTGCACCGTTCCGGGAAGGCCTCCCATATCCGCCGAACTGACAAATTCCGATGTTTTTATCATCTTGTACAGGTAAAGCTGCAGCGTTTGCAAATTCCGGTCCGTAGTGTATACCATGCTATCGTAGAATGCATTCCAATGCCCCACGCCCACCCAAAGCGCAATCGTGGCCAGAACCGGTGTAGACAGCGGAAGATACAGCCGAGCAAAAATTCTGAATTCGCTGGCGCCATCCATAATGGCCGATTCGTGAATTTCCTCCGGAATGCTGTGATGGAAGTAGTTTGAGCAAATAATCATGTTATACACCGAGTAAAGGCCTGGAATCACATAAACCCAGAAAGTGTTGATCAATCCCAACTGCTTGAGCAGAATATAGAAAGGAATCAGTCCTCCGCCGAAAAACATCGTGAACATATTATACCAATAAATAGCCTTGCGAAAGGGCAGATCCCGCCGGCTCATGGCATAAGCTACCATCGCCGTAAAGAATACATGGGTCACCGTGCAGATGACCGTACGCAGGATCGTTACTCGAAAACCTATCCACAGCCGGGAATCCACCAGTGTTACCATGTAGTTTTGCAGGCTCCATTGCCGTGGCCAGAGGTAAACTCCGCCACGCATATAGTTGGGTCCATCGTTGAAAGAGCCTACAATAACGTACCAGAATGGATATACGCATATGATCATAAAGACCGCCATTGCCACAATCATCAGGTAGTCCCAACCGTTTTTCCTGTGCAAGCAGGATTGCTTCCGCGCAACGTTCATCTTCCGTCCCCCTTTTTCAGAACAAACCGTTTCCGGAAAGCTTTTTGCTAAGCAGGTTGCCTGTGCTCAAAAGAACCACCGAAATGACCGAACGGAATACCCCCACCGCGGTGACGAAAGAGTATCTGCGCTGAGAAATACCCACCTTGTAGATGTAAGTATCCAACACCTCGCTTCGAATTAAATTTAAGGGATTTTGCAACATATAAATCCGATCAAAACCGGAATTCAATATGCCGCTGAGCGCCAGTAAAAGCTGCACCGTAATCGTAGGCAGAATGCACGGCAGCGTAACATGAAATGCCATTTGCCAACGGTTCGCACCGTCAATGCCAGCAGCCTCGTAAATTTGCTGATCTACACCGGCAATCGCGGCAATATATATCACCGCGCCCCAGCCCATCCCTTTAATCGCCGATGATACAATCACCACCGTGTAAAAATACTCCGATTTTGACATAAATGGTATGGGATTGTCTATCAGGTGGAGGTCCATCAGCATATTGTTCACAAACCCACTATCCGTGGATAGAAAGATGTTCACAATACCGCCATATACAACCCAGGAAATAAAATAAGGAAAAATTGTGCTGGTCTGCACCACTTTGCGATAGCGGTTATTTCTGATCTCGTTGAGCATCAGAGCAAAAAATACCGGCAATGGAAAAGTAAAAACCAATTCCAGCAATCCCAAAGCCAGCGTATTCGTCATCACGGTTCGGAATTGCGCGTCCTGAACAAACTTAATAAAATTATTCAATCCAACGAAGGGTTTAGTATACAAATCCTTCATAATATTCAAAGAATAGTCCATATCCTTAAAGCCAATCACGATCCCTGCCATGGGAATATAGGCGAAAACAAACAGAAACAGCACGCCTGCCATAGCCATTACGAATATCTGCCAGTTAAAACGTTTCCTCCTGGGGCTATAGAGCGACTGCTTCATAACATCTTCCCCCATTGCTTTTAGTTTTTTTACTTTTGTTTCACGTTCTCTTCACCAAGTTCATCCTCATAGTACACGCTGCAAAAGTAAAATGCAATACTTTTTTAGCTTATTTTATATAAAATATACTAAAACTGTCTTTTTAGCTTAATGTCCAATAAAATCCATTCCATTATTATGATTAATGCGGCAAATTTCTATATTTCCAAGGTATTTCATTTTATTATTCTTTACGAAATATGGAATTCATGATAAAATGCCTATAACCGTCAAATAAATGGGAGGACTTATGAATCTCGTTGAAATTGCCGCCCAGCTGGGCGTATCACCGGCTAGTGTTTCAATTGTTCGCAACGGGCGTCCCGGAGTCAGCTCAGCTACGCGGAGGCGTATTGAAAAAGCGCTGGAAGAGAATGGGATTCCCTACACCCCTTTTACCAGTCCGCGCGCTTCCGCGGACACGCCTGCAAAATCGTCCCGCTCCCGTTATATTCACTTGGTCAAGTTTTACCGCAGCGCCTTGCTAACGGATAAGAACGAAGGCTTTGTGGATGATATTGTGGACGTGATCGACGCAATCGTACGCTCCGCCGGTTACGCTTTGCTGTTCAGTTCCATTTCCTACCAGGAATATGACGCATTCCTGCAACGGCTGCAAGAAGATAAAAGCGACGGACTGCTTATTATCGCCACAGAAATGTCCCGGGACGAAATTCTGCGTCTTGCGGATTTTCAGCGGCCCTTGGTGCTATTGGATAGCGATCATCCCGGTTTGCCGATCAGCTCCGTAAGCATGGATAATCGCGGCCTGGCCTATAATGCGGTATTGCAGCTTTCTTCACTGGGAGAGGTTGGTCATCTGGCTTCCCGCATTCCCACAGGGAACTTCATTGCCCGCGGCATCGGTTACTGGGAAGCCGTTCTTGCCATGCATCTTTCCTGGGAAGACGATCTGATCTTTCATGTTACGCCTTCACTGACAGGCGCCTGCGAGGACGTGCTTCAGCTGTTGGATCAAGGCCGGCGAGTTCCGAAAGCTTTCTTTGCGGATAATGACGTCATTGCCATTGGCGCTATGCGGGCACTGATGCAACGCGGTTATCGCATTCCCCAGGATGTGCAGATCATCGGTGTGGATAATACCCTTCTTTCCCAGATCTCTACCCCCGCCTTGAGTACCACGCAAATATCCCGCGTGGATCTTGGAGAGAATGCAATTCAGCTTCTGCTGCGTCAAATGGCTGCACAGCAGCGCAGTACGATGCACATTCGCACCGGAACGTTTCTGATTCTGCGTGACTCCACCCTGCAATCGCCCGCATGAGATTCGAACCGGTTCGTTTGCGAAGGCATCGTTCCCCTGTTCTGGCGCTCTCAGTCATTGGCCCGGTCATCCGATACAGCGGCATGCTGGCCCTGCCACGCCAGCGTACTTTTGCGGCGTGAAAGCGGAATATGCAACCGAGTAGTTCCAGGAACATGGCGCTTTCCCGTGAAGTCATCAAGTAGCAGGCCCCCGCAGCAACCCGACATCCCCGGCTCAGGTTGACATATTGCCGTTGCGGTAGCCGTTCCATGCAGTCAGCCGGAGCATCGCTCCAGCCTGATCGCATGTTTAGAATTCGCCGGCATCCATGCCCAGCCCGGAAAGAACGTCACAAAAAAAGATGCATCGCAGCACCCCATCCAACCGGCATCTTCCTACCGAAACAATTCGTTTCTTTACCATGATGCGATGGCTGATGCCTGCCGCAAGCATGGAGCGATGCATCTACGCGAGTTGATTTCCCAGCAGCACATTAGAACGAATAACCTAAGCAACGTCATGGTTCCCAATGTACATCCAACCGGGAGCCATGACTTTTTTGCAATATTTCCAGAAAAAGAACGCTTTGCGTGCGAAACCGGTCCCCCAAAAATAACCGGCTGCCATTTCAAATGGAAATGCCGCACTGATACACGCCGCCATTGCAAGTATCAGTGCTACATAAAAGAAAAAGGCGCGCCGCAGATTTTCTTTTCTGCAGCGCACCTAGGATGCTTTCAAGCCGTTGATTCCTCTGCTTTCCCGACGCATCTGTCGGGCGAGCATGACATCATATGGACCTTTTCAAGGAAAAGGATTCTCAGTTTTCAAGCATGGATTTTAGCTGATCCGTTATGGCTTCCGCCGTGAGATGATAGTGTCGCAGCAGTTCCTCCGGATTGGAAGCAGACTGCCCGAACTCGTCCGCAATCGCTACGGATTCCAGGGGCCGTCCATCTCCGCGCAACGTCCATGCGAGCGCCTGGCTCAATCCGCCGATATATGAATGTTCTTCCGTAACCACGATGGCTTTGGCGCCCTGCAGCAAGGCTTTGATTTCTTCATGGGGAAACGGTTTAAGGCACGGAACATTGATGACGCGGGCGGAAATTCCTGCTTCTGCCATTGATTCCGCCGCCTGTAAGGCGCGTGCGGTCATAATACCGCAGGAGACAATCGCCGCATCCGTTCCATCACGCAATACCGCAGGCCGCACAGGATCAGGGGTTTCGCCGGTCACCTCCGGCAGGTCGTTACGACTTACGCGAAGGTAAACCGGCCCGTCATATGCGACCATCCAATGAACCATGGCCTTCAGTTGCGGCGCATCGGCGGGAACCAGCACCGTCATGTTGGGAATCGCCCGCATGATGGCTATATCCTCCACGCTTTGATGGGTGGCGCCATCCCCGAAATCGGACATGCCGGCGGAAGATCCTACAATCTTGACGTTCAGTTTGCCAATGGCCACGCCCTGGCGGATTTGATCGTAGGCCCGGCCTGCGGCAAAGACTGCAAAGCTGTTTGTGAAGGGAATCTTCCCCGTCAAGCTCAGTCCAGCAGCAAAGGAGGTCATATCAGCCTCCGCTATTCCCATCTCAAAGTAACGCTCGGGGAAAACCTGCGAAAATCCATAGCTTTGCGTACTTTTTCCCAGGTCAGCTTCCAACACTACGATTCGCGGGTCGCGCTTTCCCAGCTCAATCAAAGTTTCCCCGTACACCGTGCGCTGATTGGAAATTTTCATTGGTTGCACCTCGTTTCGCAAGCCATGGC
The DNA here is from genome assembly GCA_944364075.1 of uncultured Clostridia bacterium. Lineage (GTDB taxonomy): Bacteria > Bacillota > Clostridia > Christensenellales > Aristaeellaceae > Egerieenecus. The sequence continues at coordinate 9,827 of CALVVZ010000039.1, read as the reverse complement.
AGCGTCGTATTGTTCCTGCGTCATTTGGCCGTTGTGGAATGCTACCACGTTTTCCGCAAAAGCGAAGCCCTTCCCCTTGACCGTCTTTGCCAGCAGTACCGTCGGGCGCTCCTTCTCTGCAATCGCTAGACGGAACGCAGCTCGCAAGCAATCTATGTCGTGACCATCTACTTCGAGAACATGCCAGCGGAACGCCTCAAACTTTTCCCGGTATGGGCTGGAATCAAAACGCTCCCGGACGGCGCCGGTCGCCTGCAAACCGTTCATGTCCACAATGGCGGTAAGATTGCTGAGTTTGAAGACGCCAGCAGCCATCGCAGCTTCCCAGATTTGGCCCTCCGCCAATTCGCCGTCTCCTACGCAGCAGTAGACCCGCGCGTCCCTCTTGTCCATCCGCAAGCCTGCGGCCATGCCGGCCGCCATGGACAAGCCCTGCCCCAGCGAGCCGGTATTTGCTTCAATCCCCGGAAGTTTGCGCAAATCAGGGTGCCCTTGGAGACGGCTGCCCAGCTTTTTCAGCGTGCTTTCTTCTTCTTTAGGATAGTATCCCAGGTCGCCCAACGCCGCATATTGGATCAGCGCCGCATGACCTTTGGATAGCAGAAAGCGGTCACGATCCGGCCAGGCCGGGTCGGAAGGCCTGAGCCGCATCACATCATAATACAGCACGGTAACGATGTCCGCCAGAGAGCAGGAGCCGCCCAGGTGTCCCGTTTTTCCCGGGCCGATCATCCGCGCCACGTCCATGCGCAGCTGCGCGGCTTTCGCTTGCAGCGCCTTTGTATCCACAAGTAAGCCCCCTTTTTACTCGCCCTTTTCAATCACCAGCAGAGAAATGCCATGCGTTGGGAGCGTGAAATGTTTCTCCAGGCGTCCCTCATGTACCAACACGTTCTCCGGCGCCTCACAGAATTCCAGCCCGGAACGCGCCATGATAGCAGCCTTCTGTCCTTCATTGGGATAGTTGGGGCGGCCTTGCCGTTCCCATTCCGCATAGGCATTGGAGTGCTGGGCGTCAATCCGATAATGCTTGATGCTTACTTTGCCGCTCATGGGCAGGTTTTCCAGCATCAGGTCAATGTCGAAATTCTCTTTACGGTCCCAGTCATCATGATGGCAGTAGAGCAACACCTGCATCCGGTCGCCGCCGTCCATCGTGGCCCAGCCATCCACTTCCGGACCCTCTGCCGTTCCATTCAAGTCCTGGAAATCCATGGGATCCAGGTCCCGGCTGGTGGTCAGTTCCACTTTTTGGCGCCCCATCATGGCAAAGAACCTGAAGAGGTTGAACACCGCCTTGTCAATTCCCTGGGTGGAGAAAGTCCGCGTACCCTCAAAGCAGCGCTCCGCCTCAAACATGAAGGCCCACGCCAACGGCCGGATGTCCATGTTAAGTTTTTCCGCCAGGTCATACAGGTTCTTGTAGGAGCTCATGACATAGGATGCATAATATTCGGTATTGCGGAAGTTCAGGTTGAAGTTGTCATACCGTCCACCAGCAGCCCATCCATCGGGATCTGCCTCGGAGAGAACGCATTCCAGGTCGCCATAGCCAAATTCCTTGATGATGTTGGCCTGGGTCTGCACATTCACCAGCAATTCCTTCACGGAAGGTATCTGCTTCTGTGCCAGCGTGTCAAAGCGATAGCCGCCGCCTTTGGTATGGAAAGTCGTAAAATCAATGCGCGTGCCCTTTTCGCCCGTGTAGTAGTTTACGCCATTGCGGATGTGATCCAGGAATTTACGCAGAAACACGCTGGCGCGATCCTGTGGACCCATATTGCCGCAGGTTGCAGGCCCGCCAAAGCGGGCCGTAGGCATAGCCGCGTGTACCGCCGCTTCCGTGAAGTCATACAGCTTGCAGAACTCTTCATGGGTGCCGCGCCAGTAGAAAATATCCGGCTCGTTCCACATTTCGAAGTACCAGCTCTCCAGCTCCTTAACGCCGTAGCGGTCGCGCAGGTGGCACACCAGGTGATAGATCAGGTCATACCATTTCTGATAGTCCTTGGGCGGCATTGCCCAACCCACTCGCTGATACTCGCTGATGCCATAAGCAATCTGATAAAATTTTCCATTCTCTGCTTCCCGCGGATCTGCCAGATCACGAGGCATGAAGCCGAGTTCAAAGAAAGGTTTGCAGTTGTTGCCCAGCCAAATGTCCATCATCTGATCAATCAGATCATAGTTGTAGATCGGATTCCCTTGGGCGTCCTCGATGTATACATTGGTGGAACCCCATTTATAAAAAGCATGCAGAATTCCCGTACACAGCATATGATGCGCCCGCATATAGTAAGGTTTTTCCAGCTTACCAAACTTGCTGATCAATTCCATGCCGCCCGGAGAATGAGTATAGTTGCACTCATCATATCCGATATAATTCCATGTGTGCTCCAGCGTGCCGGTCCATTTGCCAGCATTGATACGAACCTGTACCTTTTCGCTCATCATAATTTCCTCCCCTTGGTATGGTCGTTTATTCTTCCGGCTCTACGCCGGTCAATTCCAGTTCCTGTGCCCGATGACAGGCTACATAATGTCCCGTGGATACTTCCTGCCATGCGGGCGCTTCTTTTTTGCATTGTTCCGTACAGTACTTGCACCGGGGATGGAAGCAGCAACCCGTAGGCAGATTTGCAGCATTTGCCACTTCGCCAGGCAGAAGAATGCGCTGAAACTTGCGCATGGGATCTACCCTGGGAATAGCGGACAGCAGCGCCTCCGTATAGGGATGACGCGGCTTCAGGTAAATTTCCTCCGTAGGCGCAAGCTCTACCATATGTCCCACATACATCACGCCAACCCGGTCGGAAACGTGCTCGATCACTGACAGATCATGGGCAATGAACAAAAAGGTCGGCTCCAACGTTTCCTTCAGGTCCTGCAACAGGTTCAGTATCTGCGCCTGTACGCTGACATCCAGGGCGGAGACCGCTTCGTCCGCTACCACAAATTGGGGATTCAACGCCAGCGCTCGCGCAATACCGATACGCTGCCGCTGTCCGCCGGAAAAGGCGTGCGGATAACGGTTCATCTGCTTTCGTTCCAGGCCGACCATCTCCAGCAGTTCTCCTACCCGCGGCGCCGCTTCCTCCATGCTCATACCGTTCAGCAGCATGGGTTCGGCAACGATCTGCAAAACCGTCATACGAGGGTCCAAAGAGGAATAAGGGTTCTGAAAAATCAACGCCATTTGTTTGCGCACCCGCTGCAGTTCTTTTTTCTCCAGCTTCAGGAAATCCACAGGAGGCTTATCTTTTTCCAGGTAGAACAGCACCTGGCCCTCCGTTGGTTCAATCGCCCGGAGAATACAGCGTCCCAGAGTCGTTTTTCCGCAGCCGGATTCGCCCACCAGCCCCAGGGTTTCATTTCTATTGATATACAGGCTGATGTCATCCACCGCCTTGACCGTGCCAATCTGTTTTTTGAGGATTCCGGCCTCAATAGGATAATATTTTTTCAAGTGCTTGACATCCAGCAGCACTTCGCCGGTGTTGACAAACTTTTCCACCGCCATCTCAAGCACCTTCCTTTCCCCGCAGGAAGCATCGCACGTAATGCCCCGGCTCCACCTCGATCATGCTGGGCACCCCCGCATCACATACGCCCGGCTTCATTTCCAGGCAGCGTGAACAGAAGCCGCATTCATTCTTAGGGTCAATGGGTACGGGCACATTTCCGTGTATGGCGTCCAGTCTCGCACCCGGTATCTTTCGGCCCAACTTAGGAATGGAACGCAGCAGGCGCACCGTGTATGGATGGGTAGGATTAAGGAAGATCTGCTCAGCCGTACCCTGCTCCATTACCCGACCCAGATACATTACGCAAATGTCATCCGCTACTTCGGAAATTACGCCCATATCATGGGTGATATAAATGATGGACATATTCATGGTTTCCTGAAGCTCCAGCATCAGGTCAGTAATCTGCGCCTGCACAGTAACATCCAGCGCGGTGGTAGGTTCATCGGCGATCAGTACCCGAGGATTCAACATCAGCGCCATGGCGATCATGGCCCGTTGACACATGCCGCCGGACAACTGATGCGGATAGTCGTTCATTCGCTGTTTGGGGTTCTGCATTCCCACCCGTTGCAGCATCTCCATGGCCCTTTCCGTGGCTTCCAGCTTCATCGCCCGATTTTTCTTGGTCTGGTGGGTCAGATAGGCCTCTACCATCTGCTGGCCAATGGTGTACACAGGCGACATGCTGGTCATAGGTTCTTGAAAGATCATGGAAATTTCCTGTCCGCGAATCGAGCGCATGAACTTACTGTTGGGCGCCTCGGCTGCCAGATTAACTTCCTTGCCATCCCGGGTACGGTACATCACCGTGCCGCCCTCCACTTTTCCAGGCGCTTGCACAGTATTCAAAATGGAGTGAGCTGTCACAGATTTGCCGCAGCCGCTCTCGCCGATGATGCCAAGCGTTTTGCCGGTTCTCACTGTCAGATCCACATGATTGACGGCCTTTAGCAGTCCCTCGTAAAGCTTGAAGGTGGTCTGCAGGTCCCGGACTTCAAGGATATTTTCCTTTTTCATGGTAGCGCATTCCTTTCTCGTCCGTCACTTATAGGGATCAGCCGCATCCCGCATACCGTCGCCCAGAAAATTGAAGGCCATCACGGTGATGATAATAAACAAGCCGGGTATCATCAGCCAAGGACTGTTGGCAATAGCGCTGATGTTCTGGGCGTCCTTAAGCAATACCCCCAGTGAAACCGCCGGCGAACGCAGGCCGATGCCCAGGAAGCTCAGACTTGTCTCGCCCAGGATCATCTGGGGTACCGCCAGGGTCACGTTCACGATCAGGTAGCTGGAAAATCCGGGAAGCAAATGCCGCACAATCAGGTACTTGTCCGAGGCCCCGGACAGCTTCGCCGCCATCACAAAGTCTTCCGTACGCATCTGCAAGATCTTGCCACGCACCGTGCGTGCCAGGGAACACCAGCCAATCATGGAGAGGATCAGCGTAATCATGAAATACACCTGCACCGCGGTCCATTCCTTGGGAAAGGCCGCCGCCAACGCCATCCATAACGGAATGGACGGCATGGAAGAAAGGAATTCGATCACACGCTGGATTGCCATATCCGCCGCGCCACCGTAGTACCCCGACACACCACCGAACAGACAGCCCAGAATAAAGGTGAAGAATACGCCCACCAAGCCTACCGTCAGCGACATACGGATTCCCATCATGATCCGGGAAAACAAATCACGCCCTGCGGAATCCGTGCCAAACAGATACAGCGGCGTTCCATCCACGGTACCAATCAAGTGGATGTTGCTGGGGATCAGTCCCCATAGCTTATACTCATCCCCCTGAACAAATAGCGCCAGACGGTGGATTTCCTCTTCTTCTTTCACCTCCGTATAGATCCGTTTCAGGGTTACGGGGTCGTTGCTTCGCTCATAGGTATAAACAAAGGGGCCGATAAATTTGCCCTCATGCCACATATGGATGGCCATGGGCTGCTGCAATATGCTCTTTGTATCGCGTGATTGATAATCCTGCACCGCAAAAAACTCACAAAAAATAACAATGATGTACAGTACCACCAGCACCCACAAGCCTACCTGCGCCAGCTTGTGCTTACGAAATTTCCGAATCATCAGCTGCCATTGCGTGGCCTGGAAGAGCTTTTCCTGGCCGGATAGCTGCTGTTTTTTTGCCTTTCTGACCATTGTCTGTCCCTTCCTTTCCTTATTGATCCACACGAATTCTGGGATCCACCAGCACCAACAGCATGTCGGAAATGAACATACCCACCACTGTCAGGAACGCCAGAATCAGAATACAGGAGCCGGACAGATACATGTCCTGAGAAAGTAGAGCATTATACAAGAGCGTACCAATCGTGGGTACGTTCAACACAATGCCCGTTACCGTCATACCCGAAACGATGTTAGGCAGCATCCAGCCGATGGAAGAAATAATAGGATTCAGTGCAACCCGAACAGGATAGCGGTAAATCATATGGTTTTCCTCCAAGCCGCGGGCCCGGGCTGCCACTACATAAGGGCGTTTCAACTCATCCAGCAACGTGGAACGCATCACGCGCATTGTACTGGCAATGCCCTGAAAACCGATCACAAGAATCGGTATAGGCAAGTGGAGCGCCGTATCCCACAGTTTTGCCAAGCTCATGGGCGCATTGGCAAACTCTGGTGAATTCAATCCACCTACACTCATGCCAAACTGCGTCGAAAATATATACATCATGACCAGCGCCAGGAAAAAGCTCGGAGTCGCCACACCGATAAAGCCGATCACCGTAAATACGTAATCAAGTATGGAGTACTGCTTGCGCGCAGAATAAATTCCGATAGGTATTGCCAATAGATAAGTAACCAGCGTCGTTAGCACCGAAATTAGAACCGTCACGCCTAGTCGTTCTGAAATCAATTCAATAACGGGACGATTCCATTCGAAAGAAGTACCGAAGTCACCCCGAAAGATATTCCCCATCCAGTAAAAATACTGTTCAAGCATGGACTTGTCCAACCCATAGGCGGCACGCAGTCCAGCCACCATTTCCGGATCAATCTCTCCCATTTGAGACTGGATCTTGGAGATGTAGGCGCTTACATAGTCGCCCGGAGGAAGTTGAATCACGATAAATGCAAATACGGAAACTAGAAAAAGCGTCAGGATCATGTATCCCAATCTGCGTATAATATATGCTTTCATCTTCGCGTCACCCTCACTTCAGCAGGCTCAGGTTCCGGCGCATGGCCGGCGACCGTATATATATACCGCATGGTTCGCCATTTTCTCCCAGTCCAATGCGCCGCCACCAAGAGCATCCTGGAAGAGAAAAGGCGGGAAGGGAAGCAAGTGCTCACCCTCCCGCCTCCTCACATACTTATTGCTTGAAATACCAAGCGTCGCAGTTGAAGGGATACCAGAAGTTATAGTCGTTGGCAAAGATGCCTTCCGTAGGTGTATTGCCTAGATTCTTGCTCAGAATGATTACCCGGGGCGCTACCGTTGTGCCAATGTAATACATCTGCTTGGTGGTAAAGGTCAGGATTTCTTTACCCAGTTCAATGTATTCTTCGCTACCCTGCTCCAACGTACAGAACTTCAGGATATTGTTATACAAGTCAATGATTTCCTGGGGAGGTTCCTGGCCATTGGCGCCATCGGAGCTGAACCACTCAGCCCACAGGGGCGCCTGACCAATTTCCGTATCTTCGGAGAACGGAGGACGTAGCTTGTCAAAGCGCTCGGCATACAGGGAAGGTTCCGCCACATTATCAAAGGTGAATACCTGCGCCTCGCGCTCATTGGTACGATAACGCTCGCGGGCATACGTACGTTCCTGTTGCTTGAAGGTAGTACGCACACCGATGGCAGTCCACATCTCTGCAACCATTTCGCCCACGGGCGCAAACTCCTCCGTGGATTCCAGGATAATATTGAAAGGCTTTCCGTCGGGCATCAGATAGACGCCGTCGCTGCCCATCACGCAGCCCAGGGACTCCAGGCGCTCCGCCGCGCCCTCGGGATCGTATTCAATCATGTACTCGCCCATCCAATCCTCGTAGAAAGAGGTATTGTCCGGGGGCACTGCCTGACGCACAGTAGCCAAGCCAAAGTACAGGGTCTCATTGATCATATCCCGATCAATGGCCAGGGACATGGCCTCACGGAAGGTCACATTGGTAAACAGCGCATTGAGCGTCGGATCCTCCAGCGTCTGGGTAAAGGTAAAGGCAGCATCCGATCCCCGGCTGTTGTCAAACAGGTACACATTGTAGTTGCCGTTTTCCTCATTTTCCTTGTACAGGGTATAGTCGGACACAGGCAAGGGGTTCTCGCCGGCAGCGTCCAGCTCGCCGTTGATCATCTTCAGGGTACGAGCCTGAGAGTCCTGCACGATGACGCACAGCTGCTCGTCGATGTAGGGAAGCTGATTGCCCGCCTGGTCCACTGCGAAGTAATAGGGATTGCGCTTGAAGTACTTGTTGCCGTTGGCATCGATATTGTACAGAATGAAGGGCGTAATGTCGGGGCCATAGTCTGTAGAGCCCTGGCCACGATCGTAGTGCGCCTTCAGGCACAGCATCCAGTTTTCATAGCCCTCTTCCGCTGCAATTTCAGCCGCCTGCTCATTGTATTTGGCGTGATACTGCATCAGGTAGTGTTTGGGCGCCCAGATGCCCTGGGACTGTCCGGCCTTCTGCATCTTCACCAGGAAGGAAGGCGTACCTACGTCAAAGGTTACAAGAACAGTGTAATCGTCCTGTTTCTCAATTTTCGCAGTATCCCACATGGAAAGATTGTTGATACCAAGCAAAGGACCCACATCGGGATTGGTAGCAAGATCTTCATACCAGAATACGAAGTCATCCGCAGTGAAGGGGGCTCCGTCAGACCACTTCATACCTTCGCGCAGATACAAGGTATACTGCGTGAAATCCTCGTTCACCTCGTAATCTTTCAGAATGAAGGGTTCGGTCGTAGAGCAGTCCGGCAGAATACGGAGCAAGCCCACAAAGCGCATGCCCTCGGTATCCAGCTGACCGTGGGAAGGACCAAAGCCCGCGCCGCGGAACACGCCGCCATACACGCCAATCTCTTCGGCCTTGGAGACGTATGGCTCATCCGGCAAGCGTTCTTCCACAGGCGGAAGATTTCCAGCTGCCACTTCCGCAGCAAGCAGCGGCGACTCACCATACGTCTGCTCCTCGGCCAGGGACATGGCGGGAAGCAAGCCTGACAGTAGCAGTACAGCCATCAACAGGGATACAAACCTTTTCATACCTAGACCTCCTTGGTATATTTTTTTGACAGCTGCCTGCATCACGCGGCTGTCAAATTTGTGACTCGTCCACCGGCGCCTCGAAATGGTGTCCAACAAAAATATCCACATACTGCACCGAACCCTTCACGGCGCGAATACCATGCTTTTGCATAGCGTCAAAGAAGAGACTGTCTCCCCGGCGCATCAGGTAAATGGTTTCATCCACCACGAAAGTCATTTCACCCTCGAATACGAAAATATACTCTTCGCCAGGATGGCTGACCATGTGAGGCTTTACTTCATCCTCCGTGGCAGTAATCAGTATGGGTTGCATCAAATGGTCGTTGTCCCCTGCCGCCGGGCTGTAGATACGATATCCCAGAGAAGTGGTAACAAACTGCGCAGGATTCTCAAAGGGGTTGACCGTCCACATGGAAGGTTGCTGATTATCCGTTTCAATCAGCTGCGAAGCCTTCACGCCCAGTGCCTGGGCAATCTTGGTCAGGGTTGCCAGTGCCGGAACAACTACACCGTTTTCCACTTTGGAGATCATGCTTTTCGTCAGCCCGCACTGTTCGGCCAATTGTTGCTGCGTCATGGTAAGGTTCATCCGTGTACGGCGAATTTTCCGCCCGATATCCAGTTGCTTATCCTCAATTGGTTGATTTTGATTCATCTTCAAGTTCAGCTACTCCTCTTGCTTGTCAAATTCAAATCGCTATATATGATGAATTTTCTAAATATTTTTATGTAAACTTCCTATAATGCATCATTTTGCAACCTCGTTATGTAGTATAATTCAACTATGTTGAATTGTCAATACCTTTTTCTTTTTTTCGCAAATTTCTCGCCAGAAAAAAACGCATGCTTTGCAATCAAAGCATGCGTTGGCGCATCAACTCATGGCCAGCAGCATTTCTCTGGCGCGTTCAAAACCCGTTCGTCCCGAATTGTACACAGGAACGCGCGTATCTACCAGCTCTTTTTCCAGCACAGACATGGAAACCTGGGCCATCACAATAGCATCTACCTCCTTGGACAGCGTATCTATGGCCGTAAGAAGCATCTCATT
>CALVVZ010000038.1 GCA_944364075.1 uncultured Clostridia bacterium | reverse complement strand
CGAGGCGCGTCCCCGGGGCGGATACTTCATCTGCTTCCGGGCGCCCCGGGGACGGCTCCAGGCGGCGATGCCCGTCAGCTCCCGCTCCAGGGCGTCCAGCACCAGCTGAAACTTGGGCCGCAGCAGCTCCGCCTGCCGGGCCATATGCGCCTGCACGGCGGCCAGGTTGGGGAAAAAGCGGGCGTGGCGCAGCTGGTTCATCTTGTCGTGGCACACCTGCTGATAGGTCATGACCTCCCCCTGCTGGGCGATGTTGCGGGGGCTGGCGGCCATGGCGGCCACGCCGCCGCCGGGCCAGGTGATCTTCGAAAAGGAGGTAAAGGCCACCGGACGGTCCGGGTTTCCGGCGCGGTTGCAGGCGTCGAAGATATTGGCCAGCCGGTCGGGGGTCTCCGGGTACAGGTGGTGGACGCAGTAGGCGTTATCCCAGAAAATGCGGAAATCCGGGGCCGCCTCTATGCGCGCCAGGCGATTCACCACCTCCTGGCTGAAGGTGACGCCGGAGGGGTTGCCGTACATGGGCACGCAAATCAGCCCCTTCACGGCGGGGTCCCGGGCCAGGGCTTCCACCCGGTCCATGTCCGGGCCATCGGACAGGATGGGCACGGGCAGCAGCTTCACGCCGTAGCCTTCCAGCATATGGAAATGCCAGTCGTATCCCGGCGCGGGGCAGATGAACTTCACCTCCGGCAGCCGCGCCCAGGGGGTATCCCCCGGCAGCGGCCCCAGGAGCATGCACCGGGTAAACACATCCGAAAGCAGGTTCAGGGAGGAATTTCCGCCCACGATCACCTGCTCCGGCGCAACGCCCAGCATTTCCCCGAAGAGCTTGCGCATTTCGGGGATGCCCAGGGGATGGTTATAGTTTCGGGCATCGGAGCCGTCCTCGCAGGTGTAGTCCATCTCCGCCCCCGCCAGGATGGGCGCGGCGAGCGCCAGCTGCTCCGGGGCGGGCTTGCCCCGGGACATATCCAGGGTCAGCCCCCGGGCCTGGAAGGCGCGGTATTGCCGGGTGAGTTCTTCCCATGCCGCCATGGTAGGGATACCTCCTTCAAATGGTTGCTTTTGCGTGCGCAAACCCGGCGGCGCATGGCGCTGCCGGGTCAGGCTGCTGACAAAGTAATTTGCTTCATCATTTTTGCAAGTTATGTATGCATTCTTGCAGATGCAAGAGGTTTCGCGCCTACGGGCGCGACCAAAGGGCTTTCCGATCGCCCTTTGGAAACCTTCGGGCCCATACGCTATGGAATGCTTGCAAGTTTGGGAGCCTGAAGCCTCATTTTTCTTGCAGTCATATGAAAACGTACCTTTTTTCAACAACCTGACCCGGCGGCGCAAGGCGCTGCCGGGTTTGGGTGGGATGCGTCACTGTTGGGCGTAGCGCTCCAGAAACTGCCGGGTGCGCTCCTGCTTGGGGTTGCCGATGACCTCCTCCGGGGGACCGTATTCCACGATGACCCCGCCGTCCATGAACATCACATTGTCCGCCACCTGCCGGGCGAACTGCATCTCATGGGTCACAATGACCATGGTGGTGTTCCGCTGGGCCAGGCCGCGGATGACGTTGAGCACCTCGCCGGTGAGCTCCGGGTCCAGGGCGGAGGTGGGCTCGTCAAAGCAGAGGATGTCCGGGTGCAGGGCCAGGGCACGGGCGATGGCCACCCGCTGCTGCTGGCCGCCGGAAAGCTGGTGCGGGTAGGCGTTGAGCTTGGCCGCCAGGCCCACGCTGTCCAGCAGCGCCTTGCCGTTCTCCTCGATTTCGCGGAAAACGGCGGCCTTGCGGGATTTGAAATCCGGCTTTTCCTTGGCCAGCAGGCGGCCGGCCAGGGTCACGTTTTCCAGCACCGTATACTGGGGGAACAGGTTGAAGGACTGGAACACCAGCCCGAAGTGCAGCCGCTGCTGGCGAATCTCCTGCTCGGAGCGGGAGCGGGGGTCCTCCGCGTCAAAAATCACCTGATCCCCCACGCGGATCACGCCTTTGTCCGGGGTTTCCAGAAAGTTCAGGCAGCGCAGGAGCGTGGTTTTCCCGCTGCCGGAGGAACCGATAATGGCCAGCGCCTCTCCCTTTTCCAGGGAAAAGCTGATGTCCCGCAGCACATCCACGCCGCCAAAGCTCTTTTGAATGCCTTCCACTGTCAGTACCGCCATCTTTTTGCCCTCCTCAGCTGCGGAAATAACTCATTTTCTTTTCAAAGTAGCCGAACAGCAGCGTCAGCAGGCCGTTGAACAGCAGGAAGAACAGACCCGTGGAGAACAGGGGCCAAATCAGGCCCTGCTTGGTGTAGCGCTCGGCGCACATGATGATTTCCGCCACGGAGACCACCCGGGCCAGGGCCGTATCCTTGACCAGGGTAATCACCTCATTGCTCATGGGCGGGGTGATGCGCTTGACCACCTGCAAAAGCACCACCCGGAAGAATACCTGACTCCTGGTCATGCCCAGCACCTGACCGGCTTCGTACTGCCCCTTGGGGATGGACTCGATGCCGCCCCGGTAGATCTCGGAGAAGTAGGCCGCATAGTTGATGACGAAGGCGATCAGCACCGCGGTCATCCGGGATTTCATGGGAATGCCGAACACCAGCCCGGGCATGTACATCACCGCGAACAGCTGGAGCATCAGCGGCGTGCCGCGGATAATCCACACGAACACCCGGGTCAGGTAGCGCAAGGGGCGGAATTTGGTCATGGAACCGAAAGTGATGACCAGCCCCAGGGGCAGAGCCAGCAGCAGCGTCATCACAAATACTTCCAGGTTCAGCCAGAAACCGCCTACCAGGGAATCCAGGACGTCAGACATAAGGCGCCTCGCAGATAACGTATTGCGGGGGAGGCGGCGCTTTCACGCGGCCGCCTCCCCTGATGCCCGGCTCCATGGGAGCGCGGGCGCTGTGCTGTTCCGGGGAAGAAATTACTTGATCAGGGAATCGGTCAGGCCATAGCGCTCGGCGATCTCCGCCACGGTGCCGTCCTCGGTGAGCTCGGCGATGGCGGCGTTCACAGCTTCCACCATATCGCTGCCCTTACGGAAGGCGATGCCGTATTCCTGCAGGCCGAAGTTGTTGCTCAGGTCCACCACCAGGTCGGCATAGTCGCTTTCCGGGCGAACCATGCCCAGGGCGCACACGCTGTCCACCAGGGCGATGTCCGCGGTGCCGGCCTTGACTTCCATCAGGGCCTTGGCCATGGAGTCCACGGCGATGTAGGTGCTGTTGGCGAAGTATTCCTTGGCGGAAACCTCTACGGTCTCGTCATCCTCGATGGTGCCCTGGAGCTTCTGCTCGCCGGTGGAGCCGGCCTCGGCCACCACGACCTTTCCGCTTACGTCCGCCAGAATGGCTTCCGCCTGGTCGGCCTTCATGACCATGGCCTGGGTATTGTACAGGTAAGGATCGGAAACGGCCATGTTTTCCTTGCGCTCAGGGGTGATGCACATGCCGTTCCACAGGCAGTCAATGTTCTTGGAGTTCAGCTCGATTTCCTTGGCGTCCCAGCTGATCTCGATGAATTCCACTTCAATGCCCAGCTTTTCCGCCACGGCGGTGGCCAGCTCGGTGTCAAAACCCACCAGGGTGTCGCCTTCGTAATAATTCATGGGGGCGAACAGGGTCATGCCCACGGTGAGCTTGCCTTTTTCCTTGATGTAGGCCATGTCGCTTTCCTCGGCGGAGGCCAGGGCGGTCAGGGAGAATACCATCATCAGGGCGAGTACCATAGCAAGCAGCTTTTTCATGTTCCGTTCCTCTCTTTTCTTTCATTTCATAATTTTCGTTTCGGGGAGGGTACCGTGCGATCGCTTTTTCTTTATCGCTTTACCGTAGTGGAGCGATGGGCATACTATAGCACATCTGCTTTACAAATGCAATAGGGTAAAGCAAATTTTTTTGAAAAATTTTTCCGTGTTTATGAAGCTGCCGCAGGACAAAAAAAGCGGCGGCACAGGCTGTCAAAAACCCGTTTACGCCTCCTGCGGGGTTTTTGACAGCCTGCGCCCCCTGTCAGGGAGACGTCTGAAAGGCAAAGGCACTCTCCGCCTGTTGAAGCTGCCGGCAATAGCGGTCGTAGGCAGGACTCATACGGCGCAGGGCGGGCAAAAACACTTCCCGATACCCGGGCGAGGTAGTTACCGCGGCAAAGGCGCGCTGGATTTCCCACAAAGGATGGTCCGTGGGAATGGCCGCTTTCGCCGCTTGCCAGGCGTTGATGGCCTCGGCATGGGCGCTTAGGTAACCCTGGGGATCACGAGCAGCATCCAGCAAAGCGGCATGTACCGTTTCCCACTGCGCGGGATGGCACCATCCGCCTGCCTGAGCCAAAAAGGCCTTCGCCTGTTCCGAAAGTTCCGGCAGGGTCACGTTGTCAAGGAAAGCCACCGCCTCCGCAAAGGCTTCCCGCTGCGCTTCGTCCGCAAGCGGTTCCTGCAGGAAGGCGGAAAAGTGCAGGGCCATATACTCGCCAAAGAAACCCGGAAAGGCGTCCAGCAGACGTTCCGCCAGGCTTTCCTGGGCTTGCAGCGTATCCAGGGCAGCGCGGGCAGCCTGCCAATTTCCCGTGCGGGCCAGTTCTTCCAGCGCCTGCTGGCGTACCGCTTCCCGATTTTGCCGCAGATGTCCCGCCATGGCGGCTCGGCGCAACGCAGCCGCATCTCCCTGGAAATATCCGCGTATGGCATGGCCTGGAAGTCCCAGGCCGCGCAGCACCGCAATCCGGCACAGCCGCGCAACATCCTCGGGGGTAAAATCCCGGTAGCCGTTTTCCAGGCGCCCGGGAGATAGCAGCCCCTGTTCCATGGCCACCAGCGCCGCCTTGCGGGTGACGCCGGCCTGGCGGCAGGCTTCCTGTATCTTCATAAACGCTCACCTCTCCCAGAGCATACACCCATCCCTGGGGGACAAGTCAAGCGAGGGCCAGCACTTTTCCATGAGCGACCCGAATCTGCCGCAGGGCGCAGGCTGCCACGGCGGGGTCGTGGGTAATTAGCAGCACTGTGCGCCCCTCCTGGTGCAAGCGGCTGAGCAGGGCCAGCACCTCCCGGGTAGCGTCCTGGTCCAGGTTGCCGGTAGGCTCATCTGCCAGCAGCACGGCGGGGTCGCGTACCAGCGCCCGCGCCACGGCAACGCGCTGCTGCTGTCCGCCGGAAAGCTGGCTGGGCCGGTGATGCAGCCTTTCTCCCAGCCCTACCCGCTCCAGCAGCGCCTTTGCCTTGCTCTCCCGGTCCTTGCGGCTCACGCCTGCCAGCAAAAGGGGCATGGCTACGTTTTCCAGAGCGGTAAGCTGGGGCAGCAGCTGGAACCCCTGGAAAACAAAGCCGATTTCCTCCCCCCGTACCCGGGAAAGCTCCGGCGGCCGCAGGGTGGACACATCCCTGCCGTGAAGAGTTACCTGGCCGGAAGTGGGCGTGTCCAGGCAGCCCAATAAATGCATCATGGTGCTTTTGCCTGAGCCGCTGGGGCCGACAATGGCCGTGTATTCCCCCGGCGCGATATGCAGGGAAACGTGGCTGAGCGCCGCTACTACCTTTTCCCCCACGGGGTACAGCTTGCTGACATCCTTCATGTAAATCACGGACGATCCCTCCCTTGGACTTTTAGTGTGTCAAGGGAGGAACACGTTCATGCGGGCGCGGCCGGACGAAGAGCGCGCTATGCAGGCTGAAAAGGAAGGAGCCGTTGCCGCACTTTCCTTTTAACAGCTCCAACCTTTCGCCGACAAAATTGCCGAATACAAATGAACGCAAGGCGCCGCGACCCCCTATGCATCTCCCCTGCATTTTTGGGGCACGCTATGCCGCAGTGCGGAACGCCGCGGTCGTTTTTTCCTGCACATTCCGCTTTTTTTCTTATCCCAAAGGACTTGCCTTTTTTTCCAGATCGCGTTACAATAAAACGGTTCGCAAACGAACCGTTCGAGTTATAACCATTCGGCTTTGCGAGGGAAAAGGGGACGACGGAACATGCAAAAACAGCCTGATCTTGGAACCGCGCCGGTAGGCAAGCTGCTGGCTCGCCTGGCGTTGCCGGCGATCACCGCGCAGGTGGTCAATATGCTCTACAATCTGGTGGACCGTATCTATATCGGACGCATTCCCACGGTGGGAACCCAGGCGCTCACAGGGGTGGGCGTTTGCTTTCCGCTGATTATGCTGGTGTCTGCCTTTGCGGCGCTGGTATACTCCGGCGGTGCGCCCCGGGCCAGCATTGCCATGGGACGCGGCGACAATGCGGAGGCGGAGCGCATCCTGGGCAGCTGTACGGCGCTGCTGCTGACCCTGTCGGTGATCCTGACGGTGGTGCTGGCTGTGTGGAACCGGCCGCTGCTGCTGCTCTTCGGCGCCAGCCAGGATACCATCGTGTACGCGGAACAGTACATGTTCATCTACGCCCTGGGCACGCTGTTTGTACAGGCGGCTCTGGGGCTGAACGCCTTCATCGCCTGCCAGGGCTTTGCGAAAATCAGCATGCTCACCGTGCTCATTGGCGCAGTGATCAATACGGTGCTGGACCCCATTTTCATTTTTGCGCTGAACATGGGGGTCCGGGGCGCGGCGCTGGCCACGGTGATCTCCCAAGGCGTGTCCGCGGTGTGGGTGGTGCGCTTTCTCACCGGCAAGAAAGCCATGCTGCGCCTGCGCCCCGACGTGCTGCGCCTGGACTGGAAGAGGCTGGGCCCCTGCGTGGCGCTGGGACTTTCTCCCTTTATCATGCAAAGCACCGAAAGCCTGCTGGCAGTGTGTTTCAACACGTCCCTGCGCACCTATGGCGGAGATCTTGCCGTGGCCACCATGACCATCCTCACCAGCATCATGCAGTTCGCCATGCTGCCTCTCAACGGATTGACGCAGGCTTCCCAGCCCATTATCAGCTACAACTACGGCGCGGGCAAGGCGGAACGGGTACGCCGGGCCTACTGGCTGCTGCTGCGCTGCGCCATGATCTATGCAGGAGTGCTGTGGGCAACCACCATGCTTTTCCCGCAGCTTTATATCGGTATGTTTACCCCGGACCCGGAGCTGATCGCCTACGCCATTCCCGCGGTGCGGGTATACATGGCCGCATCGGTGCTCTTTGGCATCCAGCTGAGCTGCCAGCAGACCTTTGTGGCGCTGGGCAATGCCAAGAACAGCCTGTTTCTGGCGGTACTGCGCAAGCTGATCCTGCTGATTCCGCTGATCTATCTGCTTCCCGCGCTGCTGCCGGACAAGGTCATGGCGGTGTTCCTGGCCGAGCCGGTGGCGGATACCATCGCCGTAACGGTGACGGCGCTGCTGTTCCGTGCCAAGTTCACCGTCTGTATGCGGCAGATGGAAGAAAGGGCGGCGGCGCGCAATGCATGAACTGTTCGAGCTTCGTCAGGCGGTCACGCGGCTGTATGAGCGCTGTCTGGCGCAGGCACAGCAGCAGACCGGGCTTTCCCGGGGCGAGATGGACGTGTTGCTCTTTCTGGCAAACCATCCCGCCTATGACACCGCCACCGATGTGGTCAAAATGCGCGGGCTAAGCAAGAGCCACGTATCCGCCATGGTGGAAAAGCTGGCGCAGCGGGGCATGCTGCTGCGCCAGGTGGAAGAGAGCAACCGCCGGGTAGTGCGGCTGTCCCTGCTCCCGTCTGCAGCGCAGGCGGTAGCCCTGGGCCGGGAAGCGCAGGAACAGTTCAACCGCCGGCTGTTCGCAGGCATTTCTCCCTTGGAGCAAAGCAATTTCCAGCGCACCCTGCATGCCATATGCCGCAACGCCGGGCTGTAACCGCCCGGACGCCTCTACGAAAAATAAAAAAGGAGAACGGCATCCTGTGATCGTCTCACCAAAGAAAAAGCGGCGGACAGGCCGCCTGGCACGCCGGATTGCAGCAGTATTGCTTCTCGCCTACGCGCTGGGAGCGCTGCTTCCCTGCGCGCTGCCCCCGCAGCTCAGCCCGGAGGCCGCGGCAGATACCTCCTGGATGGAAACCGAAGCCTCGGACCTGAACGCCAACCGTGCGCGGCTGATTGCCACCGGAGAGGAAGCCCTGGAGATTCGCCTGGCGCTCATCACTTCCGCACAGCGCTCCATCGACCTGGGCACCTACCTTTTCGCCCCGGACGAAAGCGGCCGAAAGGTTGCCGCAGCGCTTCTGGCGGCGGCGGACCGCGGCGTGCGCGTGCGGCTGATTACCGACGGGCTCATCGGCTGGTTCAACCTGGCCAACGATCCCCTGGGTCCTGCCCTGGGCGCGCACCCCAACGTGGAAATCAAATTTTACAATCCTGTGGATCTGCTGCGTCCCCAGGGCCTGAACGCGCGCTACCACGAAAAGTTTTTCCTGGTGGACGACACCTGGCTGCTGCTGGGCGGGCGCAACGTGTCCGACGAGTTTCTTACCGGGGAGGGAGACCCCAGCTATAACTATGACCAGGATGTGCTGCTCTACCGGACGGACCACGCCCTGAAAGACGCGGCGGCACAGATGCGGTCGTACTTTGACGCCCTGTGGACATCCTCACTGTGCGCCTTGCGCTACGACGATCCCGCCGCCCTGGAACAGGCGGCGGTGCGACAGTGCCGGGAGGAGCTGAACGCGCTGTGGGATGCCCTGGCCACGGATTTCTCCCTGGAGCTTCCAGACCCCTATGCCGCGATGGTGCCCGTGGAAAAAACCCTGCTGCTGACCAATCCCACCGCAGCGGAGCCTTCCGCGCCGGTGGCGTGGAACCGCCTGTGCCAGCTGATGGAAACGGCGGAGGAACGGCTGTGGATGGTGACGCCTTACCTGGTCATGGACGGCCCCATGCGGGACCGCCTTGCCGCGGTATGCGCCGCCGGCCCCGGCGATACCAGAATACTGGTCAACAGCCGTGAAAGCGGCAATAACATCATCGCTTCCGCGGACTACACCATCCACCGGCCCATGGCCCAGCGCCTGGGCGCCGCGCTGTGGGAATTTCAGGGCGCATGGTCCATGCATACCAAATCGGTGCTTGTGGATGACACGCTGAGCGTTTTTGGCTCGTTCAATTTCGACCCCCGCAGCGTTTATCTGGACACGGAACTGATGCTGGCGGTATATAGCCCGGAGCTGAACGCGCAGCTGGCGGAGCACATGGAAAGCCTGTGGCAGCAGAGCCTGCGCCGGGACAACGGGGGCTATGGAGAGGGAACAGCGGACCCGCAAACAGCTTCCTTCTGGAAAATGGCGCTGATCACAGCGCTGTCGCCACTGGTCTCCCTGGTACGTTTTCTGGTATAACGCGCAGGCCGGAAAAAATGCCGCTGCCGTCGTTTGAGCGAAAATCAGGGTCAGTCGCCGGACGTAGACAGCGGCGTTTCCTGCCGCATCCGCCGCAGGTAGGGCAGAAACAGGCACAGGGATACCAGGAGCGCCATCCAATCCGCCAGGGGCGTGGCCCAAGCGATCCCGCGTATGCCGATCAGTGCGTTCAAAGCGATCATCAGGGGAATATCCAGGGACCCCTTGCGCAACAGGGACAGCACCAGCGGCTGCACCTTCTGCTTGGTGGCCTGGAAAACGGTAATCACCATGAAATTCACCGCCGTGGAAGGACAGGTGAAACAGATGATCCGAAGAAAATCTCCGCCATAGGCTACAGTTTCCGCGTCCTGAATGAAGCACCGGGTAATGGGCGAAGCAAAAAGGAACAGCACGGCGGTGGCGGTGCAGGCGATGGTCAAGGCATATGCCAGGGTGGTCCGTATGGCGGCCGTCATGCGTTGCCGGTTGCCTGACGCATAGTTGAAGGCTACCAGCGGCAGCACGCCCTGGGTCATGCCCTGGGCCACGGAGAAAGCGATCATGTCGATCTTCTTGGCGATGCCCATGCCTGCCATAGCTTCGTTGGAATAGGAGGTTACCAGGCGGTTCAGCACGCCGTTGGACAGGCAACCCAGCATCATCATCAGAAAGCTGGGCATTCCCCCCACGATCACCTCGCTTGGAATGCCGCGGGACAAAGTATAATCTCCCGGTCGAAGGGTGATGACCGTGGTTTTGCGGACACTGTACAGGAACAGAAGAAAGTATCCCATGGCTATCGTGTTGGCAAGCATGGTAGCTACCGCGGCCCCTGTAATTTCCATATGGAAGCCAAAGATGAACAGCGGATCCAGGACAATATTGATCAATCCGCCCAGGGCCACGCCGAATCCGGCTTGCCGGGCGTAGCCTTCCGTACGGATCAGGTGCGCAAGCGCAGCGTTCAGCACGGTAGGCGCCGCGCCCACCGTCACGGTCCAGAAAAGATAGCTGGAGGCAAATGCCTCCGTGCCCGCGTTGGCGCCAAGCAGCGGCAGAAGCCAAGGACCGGCCAGCAGGACGCCTACCCCGTACGCCAGCGACACCGCCAGCGCCGTCCAGATACTGAAAGCCGCCGTACGCCTGGCGGTATCGCGGTCGTTGCCTCCCAGGCAACGGGCGATCTTGCTCGCTCCTCCGATGCCGAACAGGTTGGAAAGCGCCGTCAGCACCACGAAGGCGGGCATGGCGATGGTCGCTGCCGCCACCTGGTTGGGGTCGTTCAGCTGTCCGATAAAAAAGGTATCCGCCATATTGTAGATGACAGTGATAATTTGACTGATCACCGTGGGTACCGCCAGGGACAATACCGCCCGGCGGACCGGCATTTCACTGAATAGATCCGCGTTGTCCCGCATAGAAGGTTCCTCCTGCTTTTTCTTCATAAATATAGGGGGCGCGCTGTCGTAAAGGCAGCGCGCCCCAGGCTGCTGAAAAAAGCCTGTTTTTTCATACTGGTATCATGAAGAAGAAACTGCCGATGCTCTATCTTGCAAAAGTTTCATCAAGTGTGGGGCCCGAAGGTTCCCAAAGGGCGATCGGAAAGCCCTTTGGCCGCGCCCGCAGGCGCGAAACTTCTTGCATCTGCAAGAATGCATACAAATTACTTTGTCAGCCGTCTGGGGGCGCGCTGCCTTCACGGCAGCGCGCCCGCAATGTTTGCATGGGTCAGAACAGCCCGGTGATTTTTCCGCCGGCATCCACGTCGATACCCTCAGCAGCGGGTACCCGGGGCAGGCCGGGCATAGCGATGATGTCCCCGGCAAAGGCCACGATGAAGCCCGCGCCCGCGGAGAGCCGCGCCGCGCGGATGTTCAAGGTAAAGCCCTTGGGCGCGCCCAGCAGCTTGGGATTGTCCGAGAAGGAATACTGGGTCTTGGCAATGCACACGGGATAGGCGCCGCAGCCCTCCTCCGTGAGGCTTTGCAG
This sequence comes from uncultured Clostridia bacterium, assembly GCA_944364075.1. Classification (GTDB taxonomy): domain Bacteria; phylum Bacillota; class Clostridia; order Christensenellales; family Aristaeellaceae; genus Egerieenecus. The sequence goes on along the minus strand of CALVVZ010000038.1, from coordinate 9,209 downwards.
CTGTTTGAGCACCCCGGGGCCGAAGGTCACCCGCTCCGCGCCATAGATGCGCCGGGCCACGGTCTCGATCTTTTCCTTGAGGGGCATGTCGTCCGGGTAGGTATAGGAAGGCTCCGCCTTGGGCTGAGCGTCCACGGTATCGGCCACCAGCTTGGCCAGCTCCGTTACGCCCTTTCCGCCCTTGGCCCAGCCGTCGCACAGCTCGCAGGGGGCGTTCACCGCCCGGCAGGCTTCCCGGATGTGGTCCATCTCCGCGGAGGTATCCGCGCTGAAACGGTTGATGGCCACGATCACCGGACGGTTCCACACGTGCTGGATGTGGTCGATATGGGCCAGCAGGTTGGCCATGCCCTTGTCCAGGTAGTCCAGGCCCTCCTGGTTCAGCTGCTCCTTGGGACAGCCGCCGTGATGCTTAAGCGCGCGAATGGTGGCTACCAGCACGATGGCGTCGGGCCAAAGCCCGCTTTGACGGCACTTGATGTCCAGGAACTTCTCCGCCCCCAGGTCGCCGCCGAAGCCCGCCTCGGTAATCACGTAGTCCGCCAGCTTCATGGCCGTGCGGGTGGCGATGACGCTGTTGCACCCGTGGGCGATGTTGGCGAAGGGGCCGCCGTGCATTAGGCAGGGAGTACCGTCGATGGTCTGCACCAGGTTGGGCTGCAAGGCGTCCCGAAGCAGGGCGGTCATGGCGCCGTCGGCCTTCAGATCCGCGGCGGTGACCGCCTTGCCCCCAAAGGTGCGGGCCACCACCAGGCGGCCCAGGCGCGCCTTCAGGTCGGCCAGGTCCCGAGCCAGGCACAGCACCGCCATAACCTCGCTGGCCGCGGTGATGTCAAAGCCATCCTCCCGGGGCATGCCGTTGCCCTTGCCTCCCAGCCCGGAAACGATTTGCCGCAGCTGGCGGTCGTTCACGTCCATGCACCGCCGCCAGGTCACCCGGCGGGGGTCGATGCCCAGGCTGTTGCCCTGCTGGATATGGTTGTCCACCATGGCCGCCAGCAGGTTGTTGGCGCTGGTGATGGCGTGCAGGTCCCCGGTGAAGTGCAGGTTGATGCTTTCCATGGGCAGCACCTGGGCGTAACCGCCGCCGGTGGCGCCGCCCTTCATGCCGAACACCGGTCCCAGGGAAGGCTCCCGCAGGGCCAGCATGGACTTCTTCCCCAGCACGGTGAGGCCGTCGGCCAGGCCCACGCTGACAGTGGTCTTGCCTTCCCCGGCGGGGGTGGGGTTGATGGCCGTTACCAGCACCAGCCGGGCGCGGTCCGGCAGGGCGGCGTAGGGCGCGGGGTCCACCTTGGCAATATAGCGACCGTAGGGGGAAAGGTTTTCCTCCCCGATGCCCGCCGCGCGGGCAATCTCCGCAATGGGGCGCATGGTCGCGCCCTGGGCGATTTCCAAATCCGTCATGGATGCTGCCTCCTTACACGATAGATTCCGCAATGGCCGCGGAATGAAAAAAACAGTAAACGTACAAAGCCATTATAGCCCAAAGCCCGCCCCTTGGCAAGGAGAAGACGAACTATTTTCCGATTTATCATAAAACGTTTGTGATTCTCCCGGATTCATGCCCATAAAAAAACGTCCGCGCCCCTGCTTTTCGCAGGAAACGCGAACGATGCGGAGCACTCAGGCCTGGGCCGTGGGCAAGGTGTTTTCCGCGGCGGGGTACATCCGCAGGCGCATTTTGCGCATAATGACGAAATAGCACGGGAACAGGAAAGCGTCAGCGAAGATCCACGCCACGGGGCTGGCATAGGCCGCGGCGGCAAAGCCCAGCATGGGCACAAAGGCGCTTGCCACCAGAATACGGGCCACCATCTCGCTGCATCCTGCCAGCACCGCCACTCGGGTGAAACCCATGCCCTGCACCGACAGGCGCACGATGTTCACATACAATAGCGGGATGTAGAAGGCGCCGTTGACCATCAGGAACTGATAGGCCTTGTCCACCACTTCCACGTCCGCCGCGTCCACGAACAGGGTGATGAGCTGCCGTCCTCCCAACCAGATCACCACAAAGGCCAGGATGCAGTACACAATGCCGATAATACCTGCCGCCCGCAGCCCCTGATGGATGCGGTCCAGCTTTTTCGCGCCCATGTTCTGCCCGGCAAAGGTAGCCATGGTGGTGGCCAGGGCGTCAAAGACGCAGGTAAAGACCATGCTGAGCTTGTTGGCGGCGGTAACGGCGGCCACGGCCACGGTGCCCAGGGCGTTCACGGCAATCTGCAATACCACCGAGCCGATGGCGGTAATGGAGTATTGCAGCCCCATGGGCACGCCGATATTGACCAGCCGGCGGGCGAACAGGGGACGGAAGCGCCAGTCCTCTCGGCTGAATTTCAGGATGGGAAAGCGCCGCTTCATGGAGATCACGCAGCCCAGCCCCGCCACCAGCTGGGAAATCACCGTGGCAAAGGCGGCTCCGGCCACCCCCATATGCAGGTACAGGATGCAGACAAGGTCCAGCACGATATTGATCACGGAGGCCAGCACCAGGTAATACACGGGGGTTTTGCTGTCCCCCAGGGCGCGGAGAATGCCGCCGGAAAGGTTGTACAGCACGGTGACGGGGATGGTAGCGAAGATCAACTGAATATAGCTTACCGCATCGTCGATAATCTCCGCGGGGGTATTCATCCAGGTGAGCATGGCGCGAGTGCCCAGGGCGGTGACCACGGCCATGATCACGCTGATACCCGCGCCCAGCCACACGCTGTTGGTCACATAGCGGCGCAGCTCCGTTTCATCCTTGGCCCCGAAGGACTGGGCAATGGGGATGCTGAATCCCGAGCAGATGCCCATGCAAAAGCCCAGAATCAGAAAGTTCAGCGAACCCGTGGCGCCCACCGCCGCCAGCGCCGAGGAGCCCAAAAAGCGCCCCACGATGGCCGTATCCACAAAGTTGTACATCTGCTGAAACAGAAAGCCGAAAAGCAGCGGCACGGCAAAGCCGAACACCAGCTTCATAGGCGAACCTACAGTTAAATCCTTCATGGCGGACTTGGCCACGGGGACCCCTCCTTTCACGCGTACCGAGAAGTTATAGCATGGGTTCTCCCGGAAATCAAGGGGGGTTTTCACAAAAAAACAGGAAAATTTTTGATCTTCTCCGAGCCGGAAAAAGCGGGAGAAAACCGGCCGAAAACGCCAGCTTTCCCCCGCTCTTGGGCGCGTCAATCCAGCCGCCGGCCCAGCTGCGCGGGCAAGGCCCAGGCGTCCAGGCAATCCTCCAGGAGCTTCTCGAGGCCCTCCACCCGCAGGTAACGCTGCCCGCCCTCCTCATAGGATACGCGCAGCTCCTCCCGCACGGCCACCACGGGACAATCCTGGGCCAGGCGCACCGCCCGGATGTGCCCGCGGTCCGCCTCCGCGCCGCACACCGGCGCGCCGCCTTCCCGGACAGCCTGAATGGCATCCAGCAGCTTCTGCAGGGGTTGGCCGGGGTCGATGCTGCCGTAGTCCACCTGCCGCCCGTCCTTCATCCGGGCGCGGAAGGCATGGGCCTCCCCTGCAAAGGTAACGGTGCCTTCCTCAAATTCGAACACGCCCCGAGGCCCCAGCGCGTCCGGGAGAATGGGATGGGCGGTGAAGTACATCAGCTCCGCCCCGCAGTCCGTGGCAAAGCGCAGGGCGGCGATATCGAAGTTTTCCACCCGGGGATTGCCCCGGTACAGCTCCGCTTCCAGGCCCGTTACATCGCAGGCGGTCCGTAGGCCGTCCCCCAGCAGGAAGGTCATCATCTGGAAATTGTGGGCGCAGGCGTTGGCGAAGGGGCTGTCCAGCACCTCGCGCCCGCGGACGGTCACCTTGCCCGCCCAGTCGTTGCGGGCATAGTAGCGCTCTCCCCGGCGGAAGCTGTGGCACACGCCCAGGCGCCTGGGCGCGCCGTAGCGCCCGGCCAGGATATCCCGCTTCAGGGCCAGCACGTCCCGGCGATAGTCCAGCTGATACCCCAGGGCCAGGAACCGGTTTGCGGCCTCGGCCGCCGCAGCCATTTCCTCCGCCTCCGCCAGGGTAAGGCACAGGGGCTTTTCGCACAGCACGTGGGAACCGTGCGCCAGGCAGTACAGGGTCATGTCCCGGTGAAAATGCACCGGGGACGCCAGCACCGCCAGGTCTGCGCCCTCCCGGGCATAGAAATCCGTTAGATCCCGGTACACGGGAATCTTCCGCTCCCGCAGGGCGGGGATGCGTTCCTCCAGGTCCGGGGCCAGGTCGCATACGCCCGCCAGGTCCGCGCCCAGGTCCTCCCGGAGCAGGGCGTCCACATACACTCGGCCATAGCCGCCCGCACCCACCACCAGCACCTGGGGCCGTTCCATACTCATGGCTGATCCTTCCTTTCTTCCCGGTCGGCGCGCCAGGCGCGCTCAAACCACAGCTCCCGCGAAGGGATGGGCCGCGCCGGACGGCGGCGGCTGACGCCCTGCCTGGTTTCCAGCACCCCGGCGCCGGGATGCTCCAGGTCGTACACCATGGCTACCAGCACCTCCCGCTGGGTCAGGGCCATGTCCCGCAGGCGCAGGCGCGCCGCGGCGTCCGGGTCGCCCTCCGCCAGGGGCCGGGCATGGGCAAGCACCGCCGCGTCCCGCTGCGCCAGGGCTTTCATGGCCCCAGCCTCCCGCTGGAAGGCGGCGCAGCGGGTCATGGCCCGCTGAAGCTCCGCCATGTCCGCCTCGGCGTTCCCGGCGGGAACCTCCACCGGCACGTAGGGGGGCAGGGCCGCCGGCAGAGGCCGGCCATGATAGCGGATGTGCCGTGCCGCCCGCAGGGAGCCCACCTGGGTGCTGTTCAGGGCGGTGCCCCCTGGCCGGTAATGGCCGAAGGTGCCCGCCGCTTCCCCGCAGGCATACAGTCCGGGCACGCAGGTCTGCCAGTGGCAGTCCACCTGCACGCCCCCGTTGTGGTGCTGGGCGCATACGCTGATTTCCAGATACTCCGCGGCAAGGTCGATGCCGTGGTCCCGGTACAGGGCGATGGCCGGGGCGTTGATGGCCCGCAGGCGTTCCAGGGGCGCGGCTTGCAGCGCGCCGCAGTTTTCCAGGTATGCCCGCGCTTCCGGGGAGAGGTTTTCCGGCGCAAAGCCCGTGGGATTGCGGGTGTAATCCAGGTACACCCGGCGGCCCGCGTCCTCCTCCGCCTTCACCAGGATGTCCACCCGGGAGGAGCCCTCCGCCTTGCGGGGGTCAAAGGGCCACTGGTAGCCCTTCAAAAAGGTGTTTTGCAGGGCGTCCCTTTCCCCCATGGCCTGGGCCAGAAATTCCCGCTCCACGCCCCGGCCGTCCACGGACACGTACCGGGGGATGGCCTGCTGATAGCTCCCGGAGACGTTCCAGCGGAAGCCCACCGAAGCCAGGCCGTACTGCCAGCAGTCCAGGTTGGCCCCCGCGGCCCCGGCCTCAAAGGCCATGCCGCTCATGCCGAACTGACTCTCCGGGTACACCCGGTTGAAATAGATCCCCGCGGGGCCGCCGGTGGCCAGGATCACCTGGGCGCAGCGAATGCGCAGCACCGTATTGTCCGTGAGGTCCAGGCACTCCAGGCCGCATACGCCCTTTTCGTCCGTGAGGATGCGGTAGGCCAGCAGGTTTTCCCGCACCCGCACGCCCCGGGCCAGGACGCTCCTTTCCAGGGCCTGGGTCATGTAGCGGCTGGTGAGGGGCCCGGCGGAGGAAGCCCGGCGGCGCTGGTCGTGGTCGGTCTGGTAGCCCACGAATTCCCCCATTTCGTTGCAGGGAAAGGGCACCCCCAGCTGTACCAGCTTGAAGAAGCCCTGGGCCGAACCCGCGGCCTCGCACAGGGCCAGGTCCCCGTCCACGTCCTCCCGGTGCAGGGCGCGGGCCATCTCCTCCACGCTGTCGCTTTCCCCGCCCGCCAGGGAGAGCTTGTAATAGGTCTGCTTGTCGCTGCCGGTGTTGCGGGAGGTGCCGTAGCGCATGTTCTCCGTCACCAGCAGCACGTCCTCCGCCCCCAGGGCGGCCAGCCAGTCCGCGGCGTTCAGCCCCGCGCAGCCGGAGCCTACCACCACCGTACAGCATGTGATTTCCCGCATGGTTACAGCCTCCTCAGGGCAAAGCCCCCGTCCGCGTCCAGCACCTGCCCGGCGGAGTAATCCAGCAGGCCCGAGCAGCAGGCCAGCACCATCCGCGCCACGTCCTCCGGTTGGCCGAAGCGGGGCACGGGCAGCAGCCCGCCGTCGATCATGCGCTGGTATTTCTCATGCACCACCTGGGTCATGTCCGTGGCGATGATGCCCGGACGCACCTCAAACACGGGGATGCCCGCCGGGGCCAGGCGGTCGGCAAAGAGCTTGGTTACCATGCTTACCCCGGCCTTGCTGATGCAGTATTCCCCCCGGCTGGTGCTGGCCGTGTAGGCGGAAAGGCTGCCGATGTTGATGATCCGCGGGGCGTAGTCCGCCAGCAGCGCCTTGTCCCGCAGCATCATTCTGGCCGCTCCCTGGCACAGGAACAGCGTGCCCTTCAGGTTCACCCCCAGCACCCGGTCGAAGCTCTCCTCCTCCATATCCAGGATGTCCCGGCGCTCCAGGGGCGCCACCCCGGCGTTGTTCACCAATACGTCCAGGCGGCCGTAGTCATCCTGGATATGCTTCAGGAGGGCTTCCCGACACTCCCGGCGGGAAATGTCGCAGGGGCAGTAGTCCGCCCCGGCGGGCAGGCCCTCCGGACGGCGGGGCCGGGTACCGGAATACACGGGCGTGTAGCCGTTCTCCCCCAGCAGATCCGCAATGGCCCGGCCGATGCCCCGGCTGGACCCGGTCACAAGGGCGATCTTCACAGGCGGTACACCTCCCTGTCCCGCACCACGCAACCCGCGGGGGCGCCCGCCCGCAGCAGCTGGGCGCAGCCGCCGCAGCTGACGCAGGCGCTGGCCGGGTCCGCCTGCTCGCCCCGGCGCACCCGGGTCACAAAGCCCGGGTCCGCAAAGGCCATGCGCCCGAAGCCCGCCAGGGCGCAAGCCCCGCTGGCCACCATCCCCGCGGCCAGGTTGGGAGAGAAATGCCGCAGGTAGCTGAAGGCGCTGCCCAGCACCGGCAGTTCCGGCAGAGCAGCCTGGATGTCCCGCACCCCCGCCATCATCCGGCCCACGCCGGTGAGGGGATGCTCGTCGGGGACGTAGTTGCCGTGATCGTAGGGGCGGTTCACATGGGGATTTTTATAGGGGTTGCCCATGGTCACGTTGATGAGGGGAATATTGAATTCCTCCCGCAGCTCCCGGATCAGACGGATGGGCTCGGTAAGGTCCACCTCCAGGCCCTCCTTGGCCACGCCGAAGCCATTGGGGTACGGGAAGCCGTCGTAGACGTTCAGGCGGCTGGTGAGGAAAAAGTCCCCGGTCACCGCCGCCTGGGCGGCCCGGTAGGCATTTTTCAGGAAGCGGGTGCGGTTCTCGTAGCTGCCGCCATAGGGCCCGGGCCGGGTAAAGGCGCTGAGCAGCTCGCAGGCCAGGTACCGATGGCAGCACTTCACGTCCATGCCGTCAAAGCCCGCCTGCCGGCATAGCCGGGCGGCGCCCTCAAAGGCGGCCTCGTACCGTTGCAGCTCTTCATCGGTGAGCACCCGGGCGCCAGGCACGGGCGGGTCCTCCAGGGGCGGGCAACGGTAGGCGATCAGGGGTGCGGGAACGCCGGTGGGCTTGGCATACCGGCCGCTGTTGGTGGCCTGCATGATGATGAGGGGCGCGTAGCCGTTCTCCCGCAGGGAAATTTCCCGGATCTGGTCGGTGAGGCGGCGGAAGGCGTCCACATTCTTTTCCGTAAGGTACAGCTGGTGGGCGCTGGCCCGGCCCTCGGGCACGGTGGCCACCGCCTCAAACCAGATCAATCCCGGCCCCGCCTGGGCAAAGCGCTGGTAGCGGCGGATGGTCAGGGGGCCGGGCGCGCCGTCCTCGGTGCCGTCGGTGCCCTCCATGGGCTGGAAGGCCATGCGGTTAGGCAGGGTTCTGCCCGCCAGCTCCAGGGGGACAAGCAGGGGGGACAGGTCCTCCTGCAAGGGTAAAAACGCATCTAGGGTCCGGGCGGCTTCCCGCACCTGGTCCAGGGAGCGGTAATGGAAGGTTTCGTGGGGCATATGGGCGGCCTCCTTGCCTTTTGTGATGCTTCTATGATAAAGTAAAGCAGGCGCAAAAAACGGGCGGATTCGCGCCGGAAATATGTAAAATCCATTTGCCGCTCATGGAGGCGGAAGCATGGCCTTTGAGATTCGTTACAGCGAGCAGCCCCTGAACCATCCCAGCCACACCCATGTCTACTACGAGCTGCTCTATGTGCTGGAGGGGGCGGTGGGCATGACCATCCGCGGCCGGGAGCACCGGGTGGAGGCCGGGTCCCTGGTGTTCCTCAGCCCCTTTGACGCCCACGCCACCCGGATGCTCTCCCCGGTGTACCGCCGGTATTACCTGCTCATCCCCCCGGACCGGCTCCGGGCCTTCCACAACGACGTGGCGCTGCTTTCCGTGTTCCGCTTCCATGGGGAGCATTTCAGCTGCGTGCTGCCCACCGGCGTGGAGAAAAGTCGCTTCGACGCCTATTTCGCCCTGCTGCTGGACGCTGCCCGGCGGGGCGGGCCGGACCTTGAAACCCGGGTGGAAGCATTGATGACCCTGGTGCTGGTGGACGCCCGGGCCCTTCGTCCGGAGCTGTTCCTGCCCCCGGAGGCGCTGTCCTTTCTGCCCATCCAGGAGCTGCTGGACCGGCTGGAGGCGCAGGGAGGCCGGGACTTCTCCCTGGCGGAGGAAGCGCGGAACTGCCACGTAAGCCCCGGCTGCCTTTCGGCGCACTTCCGCCGCCTGGTGGGCGTCAGCCCCATGCAGTACGTGATGCAGCTGCGCCTGGCCCGGGCCAAGCTGCTTTTGCGCACCACGGAGCTTTCCGTGCCGGAAATCGCCCGCCAATGCGGCTGGAGCGACGCCAGCAACTTCATCCGCCGCTTCCGCCAGCAGTTCCGCTGCACGCCGCTGAAGTACCGGCAAGGCAGGGGTGCATAAATTCTTCCCGGCGCTTTCACAAAAAATTTTCGCTTGCTATTTGGACGGAACGGACTTATAATAGCAGCGGTTGGTTCCTTCGGGTCTGTGGTTGCAAGCCGATGCCAGTCGCAGGCGAAGCGGTCCACGTAATCTGCCCAAAGCGGCAGGGAGCATGGTGTGGTCTAGATGTAAGCCCGTCCGGGGTTCGCCCCGAGAGG
>CALVVZ010000037.1 GCA_944364075.1 uncultured Clostridia bacterium | reverse complement strand
ACCTCCCTGAGGTTTTTTGACAGTCTGACCAGGGTATGCCGGCAGCATACCCTGGCGTTTTTTCAAAATATGGCAAAAACGGGCGAACGATTCCTGAAAAAGCTCTCGTCTAATCAGTGAAAGCATACGGAAGGGAGGCGGCGCAGATGCGGCAGGCCTTGGGCACCACAGACCTTGAGCAGCAACTGACGGCGCTGATGTCTGCGCACCGCACGTCCCTGGTGCGCCTGGCCTATCTCTACCTGGGCGATCTCGCTCTGGCTGAGGACGCGGTGCAGGAAACCTTCCTGAAAGCCTGGCGGCATTGGGAAAGCTTCCGGGAGGAAAGCGCTGAAAAAACCTGGCTGACCCGTATCGCCATCAACACCTGCAAGGACATCCGCCGGACCGCCTGGTTCCGCCGGGCGCATCACACCCTGAGCCTGGACGCCGCCGAAAAATACGGCAGGCCCGACCCTTACCGGGACGACACGGTCATCCAGGCCATCCGCCGCCTGTCGGACCGGGACAGGGAAGCGTTGCTGCTGCGGTACTACCAGCAGCTATCCGTGCGTGAAACGGCGCAGGTGCTTGGCGTCAGCGAAAGCAGCGCGGCGTCCCGAATCAACCGTGCCAAGGGGCACCTGCGGGAGATGCTGAAAGGATGGTGGTTCGACGATGAAGACTAACCTCCGGGACTACCTGGATCATCGCCTGGCGCCCCTGGACTGGCACGGGGAGGACGATGTGCTGCGCCGTCTGCGCTCCGCGCGCCGCCCCTCCCCGCGGGCTGTTGCCGCGCTGTGCATCGTATTGCTGCTGCTGTGCTCCACCGCCCTGGCCATGACGCTGACCTTCTCCCGCAGGACCGCCGTGCTGCAGCAGGCGCGGGAAGCCGTCTGCGCCCAATACGGCCTGACCGGCGAGCAGTTGGACCTTTTCTCCGCGCAACTGACGGCCGTGGATGGCGGCTGGCGCGTCGTGTTTTCCTCGTCTGCCCTGTCGCCTGACGCCCTGGGCGTTTATACGGTGCTGCTGTTGGAAGACCAGACGCAGGTAACCTGGAGCCACGACGGCGAAGCGCCGCGCCCGGGCAGCGGCCTGGACGCCTCCGCCTGGGGGCCGGAACAAATTCAGCTGGCCATGAGCCTCCGCTCCGCCAACCTGGCCGGTTGGGTTGCCGCAGAACAGTCTGCGGGCGCTGCGCTCTCCCTGGAGGAACGCTCCGCCCTGGACGCACCGCTGCTGGCGTACCCCCAAGCCGCCGGCGTGCTTCACGTATCCCCCCGGGAGCAGGACCTGTCGCCGCAGAACGCCCAGGAACTGGCTCAGCAAGCGGTAGCCCGGAAATACGGCGCGTCCTCCGCCTCCCTGACGGCCGGTCTTGCATCGCTGGTCCTGTATACGGATACGGAACAGCGGGTTTATACCCTGCAGGTAAGCGGTGGCGGAGCGTCTTACCGGGTTCGTCTGGACGCGACCACCGGGCAGACGCTCGCCTGTGCCTACACCGGCGAGACGGAGGATTTCCGGCTGCCCGCGGGCGACCTGAGCGCATATCCCGAAGCGGCCGGGGAATTTGTGGAAAGCGGCGCGTTCGACCTGCTTTCGCCGGTTGAAAAAGCCGCTGTTGCCCGGCGCTATGCGGAGGCGGGATTCTCCGCCCTGCTGCCGCAGAACGGCTATGCCGCGCCCTGCGCCGGGGACATCTCCGAAGCGGATGCCCTTGCCGCAGCCAAAGCCGCGCTGGCGGATGCCTTCGGCATGACGGAGGAAGGCATCGGCTTCTATACCCTGCGCACCTCCCTGCTATCGCAGGACGGCGTTCGCATCTGGGAAGTGCGGCTGCTACCCGGGCAGCAGCGGGACTGGCACTGGGAAGCAGCCTACGGCGGGTTGCTGGGAGATTACACGGTGACGCTGGACGCAGGCTCCGCCCAGGTGCTGCGATGCGTCTGGTCCCTTCAGGATACGGCCGGGAAGGGAGCCTATACCGAGAACACCTTCGGCGCTGCGCCCGCCTACACGGCGGCCATGCTCCCGTGGGTGCGCGCCTTGCTCAACGACCTGGAAAGCCTGCTGGCACAGTATGATCCCCTGGCAAATCTGGAGGATATGACGCTGGCGGACCGCGCTGCCTATGACCAGCGCATGCGGCAGGCGGGCTATCCGGTTCGGCTGTATGGCAACGTCCTCCCGGCGGAAGGGGAACTCACCCAGGGCGAAGCGCTTCGCCTGGCGGAGGACGTTATGGCTTCGCTCTACGGGCTGGACAAAACGCAGCTCAGTCAATGCAGCGTGGGTATCAGCTGCGTCCTGCGCGACGATCTGGGACCGGAGATCGTGAAATGCTGGTCCATCACCTTCCAGCAAGCCGCCTCCGGCGACATCTATACGCTGCTTTTGCAGGCCGCGGAGGGAACCGTGGAAGGTTACTGGCACGAAAGCGCTGCTTCCGGGAACGGATAATATCCTGTCACAACCGCATAGAAAAAGGAGGAATCATGCATGCGAAACCTCATGGCTGTGTTTGCTGCTGCCTTGTTTGCCCTGACCGCGCTTTTGACGCCACAGGCCCGGGCCAGTTCCGATTCGCTCCAGCGCTTCGCCGGAACCTCGCGGGAATGCGCGCTGCTGGAGGAGGACGCCGCCTACGTGCTGGACCGTGACGGCCTCCTGTGGCGCTGGTCCTACGACGATACGGAGCCCGCCGTCTACGCGCAGCTTCCTCCCGCTTCCGCCGCCACAGGGACCGCTCCTTACGCGGAACTGCCGGAAGCGGACCGCGCCGCGCTGGCAGAGAGCGTGCAGTTGCTGGCCCCCGGTCCGTCGGGGCAGCTGTACGCGCTGAATATCTATGCGGGGCGTATCGGCCTGGTTACGCCCCAGGGACTGACGTGGACGGACGCCGTCTTTGACCCTTCGCCGCTGTTTTCTCGCGGGGGATGGCCGCTTCCCCTCCTGGCCGCTCCGATGCTGGCGGCGGACGATTCTCTGGCAATCTGTGTCCAGTGCTGGGACCGCATGGACAGCACCCACGACAACTACGCCCAAATCTTGCTCGTGGAACCTTCCACCGGGCGCACGCGCCTGCTGGACGCGCCGGATGCCACCGCTGCATGCATGTATCAGGAAAAACTTCTGCTGCTATGTTCCACCCTGGACGAAGCCATGGTTCAGCACAACAGTCTGTCTCTCCTGGACCCGGAAAGCGGCGTCCTGACGCCCCTTGCGGCAGCATTGCCGGACGGCACCGCCGGCGGACTCGCCTGGGATGGCCATGAAACCATCGCCCTGTCCGTGGACATGGGCGTGTATCTTCTGGAGGGGCAGAGCGATGCGTACCTGGCGGCCAACACGCCCGGCCTATACGCCCGTGAGGGGGCCTATGGCAAGCTGCTCCCGAACGGACGCTACGCCTACCTGGACGAGGCGCTCACGGTGCTTCCCTTGCACACGGACAGGCAGCAGACCCTGACCCTTCAGTGGCTTGCCGCGGACCCGCAGCTTTTCTCCGCCTTCCAGGCCGCGCACCCGGAGGCGTTGATACAGGTGCGAACGGAAAACCTGAGCTGCGCGCAGGTTGCCCAACGCATCCGCAGCGGCGACAGTGACACGGATATTTTCTGCGTAACCGTGGACGCGGACTTTGGCGCATTGGTGGATAAAGGTTTTGCCGCAGCCCTGGAGGATGAACCGCGCATCGCGGAGAGCGTAGCGGACATGTACGCGCCCCTGCGCGAAGTGCTCCTGGACGCATCCAGATGCATCGTCGCCTACCCCGTATCCCTGAACGTCAGCCTGTGGAGCGTTAACCGGGAATTGTGGGGACGGTACTTCGGAAATGCCGCGCTTCCCGCCACCTGGGAAGAACTGCTGACAGCGATGCTGGACTTTGAAAAAATGGACAACCAGGAGGGCGATCTGTTCCTGAACGCATGGGACTACGAGGACATGGTGCAGCGGATCCTGTGGGCCTTTCTGCAGCAATCGGACGGGAATACGGCCGACCTGCAGGACCCGGCGTTGTCCCGGTGCCTGAACTTGCTCGCCCAGGTGCGGGAAGCGCTGGGCGTGGACCATTTCTCCAGCGAAACCATGTACCCGGAAAGTGAGCGCGGCGGTGTGGAGCATGCCCTTCTGGGCATCGGGCAGGCATCCTACAACACGCATTTGTCCTCCCTGGATGTCAGCGCAAGGGACGCCTTGCTTCCACTGACCTTCCACGAAGAAAGCCCCTGCCTCCCCGCTGCGCTGCAGGTGCTAGTGGTGAATCCCCGCTCGCCCCGGCAGGAGCTTGCCAAAGCATTCGTCGCCCTGGCCGCCGAGCCGGAAAACGGCCTGCTCCGCTATTACATGCTGCACGCATCGGCTACCGAACCGGTTTACCGCACTTCGGCGCTCTCCGGGCAAACCTATGCGTTAATTTCGCCGGAAGGGCTGGCGGCCTGGCAGCAGGCGGTTCCGTTCCTGCGCTTCTATGAGCGCTCCACCCTGGTGCGGGGAGATATGCAAGCCGTTCTCCAGGACTGCGCGCAGCAATACGTCCACGGGCGGCTTGACGTGCAAGGCTTGTTGGCACAGGCAGAACGCAGGATCGCCATGGTACAAATGGAAAGCCGTTAAGCGGTTCCAATCCATGCAAAGGCCCCGGAACCTCGCCGGTTCCGGGGCCGCGGGCTGTTGACAAAGTATTTCATTTCTGAATTTCTGCATGTTTTATATTGCATGCTTGCAGGTACAAAAGGTTTCGCGCCTGCGGGCGCGACCAAAGGGCTTTCCGATCGCCCTTTGGAAACCTTCGGCCCCATGCGCTAGGAAATGCTTGCAAGTGCAGGAACCTGGCGTTTCATTTTTCCTGCATCTGAATGAAAAAAAGTATGCCTTTTCAATAGCTTGAGGCCCCGGAGCCTTGTCGGTTCCGGGGCCAGAGCTATGCTTTCCTTCACTTGATTCGTTCCAACACGGGAATAACATCCAGCGGCGCGGGTACCGTTACGTAGCCGCCTCCCTGGAGTTCTTCGCCGGTGTCCACGTTGCGCCACACGCCCGCAGGCAGGTACACCTTCCGGCTGCGCGCGCCCATCTCCATCACCGGTGCAACCAGGTACTTGCCGCCGAACATGTACTGATCCTGCATCTGCGCGCACTCCGCATCCTCCGGGAACTCATAGAACATGCCCCGCAGCAGCGGCGTGCCGGCTTCGTGGGCTTCCTTCATCAGGGAGCGCACGTAATCCCGCATCTCTTCCCGGCGGCGCATGTATTTCACCAGGATGGGATACGCTTCCTCGCCGAAGCTCCACACCTCGTTGTCGCTACCGGAATTCAGTACCTGCGTGCCATCCTTGCGGTATACCGGCTGGGAAGGCTGACGGTCGCCATGCAGCCGCATCACCGGGCAGTAGCAGCCCCACTGGAACCAGCGCACCAGCATTTCACGGAATTCCGGGTCCTTGGGGTTCCCCGCATGGAATCCGCCGATGTCCGTGGTCCACCAGGGAATGCCTGCCACGCCCATGCTCACGCCCGCGCATACCTGACGGCGGAAGTAGCTCCAGTCGCTCATGATGTCGCCGGACCATACCAGCGCACCGTACCGCTGACTGCCCGCCCAGGCGCACCGGACCAGGTTCACAGGGTTCTCCTGCCCGGCTTCCACCATGCCTTCATAGAAGGTGCGGGAATAGTACTGGGGATATACATTGCCAACCTGCTGGTTGGAACCGATATGATAGCGGTAGGCCTTGAAATCGTAGGTGCCGTATTCAGGTTCGGCCTCGTCCAGCCAGAATACCCGAATGCCATAGTCATAGTAGTTCTTCTTGCACTTCTCCCACACATACTTGCGCGCCCGGGGATTGGTGGCATCAAAGAACATGCTGTCCTCCACAAAGCGCATGCCGATCTGCTCGCCGTACTCGGCGCGAACCAGCAGCCCCTGCTGCAGCATTTCCTCATAGTTCTCGGAGGTCAGGGCAACCTGCGGCCACACGCTGACCATCAGTTCAATGCCCATTTCCTTGAGTTCCTTGACCATGGCGGCGGGGTCTGGGAAGAATTCCGGGTCAAAGCGGTAATCCCCCATCCGCGGCCAGTGGAAAAAGTCGCAGACAATAACATCAATGGGCAAGCCGCGGCGCTTGTATTCCCGGGCCACCTCCAGGAGTTGCTCCTGATTCCAGTAGCGCAGCTTGCACTGCCAGAAACCCAGGCCGTACTCCGGCATCATGGGCGCAAAGCCCGTGGCCTGCGCATAGCGCAAGCTGATGTCCGCAGGCTTGTCTCCGGCGGTGATCCAGTAATCCAGCTGCTTGGTGGTATCCGCATGCCAGGAAGTCCGGTTGCGCCCGAAGGACGCCCAACCCACGGCCGGATTATGCCACAGGAAACCATAGCCGCGGCTGGACATGATGAAAGGCACGCTGGCCTGGGAATTCCGGTGGGCAAGCTCCAGGGTACAGCCCTTCCAATCCAGGTATTCCTCCTGGTACTGGCCCATGCCGTAAATATGCTCGCCGTCCACACCTCGGAAGGTGGCCGTCAGCGCATAGTCCCCGCCAATAATAGGCTCAAATTTCCGCGCCTGGAGCACCAGGGCGTTTTCGCCATCCGTCTCCTGCAGCAGCACTTCGCCCTTCTGGTTCAGGAAGGTGATTCGCGCCCGGCGGTGCCAGCCCAGCACCTCCAGCTTTGCGGTGATCTTTCCGCAACGCAGGATCGCCTGATTGTCCTCCAGGGTGATTTCCACGTCCTGGCAGGGCACGGGGTCCAGCAGCGCAAAGCGGTCGTCCCGCACTTCGCCCATGAGCACGGACCGCACCCGCAGACTGTCCGGTCCCCAGGGTTCCACCACCAGTGTTTCCCCACGGTTGCGCCAAATTACCTGCTGACCCTGTTGTTCAAAATAATGCATGGTTTTCTCACTCCTTTGCGGTTGCACTTAAGCAAACGTAAAATCCTGTATCAACGCAATCTCCCGCCGGTCAAAGGGCGTGCCGTCGGGATAAAGCATGCACTGGAACCAGCGCTTGGGTTCCGGGCTGCCCACGGGCCAGTCCCAGGGAATATGATACTGCGCGCTTCCAGCGCACAGTCCCCATACATAGAAGCCAATATGCGCCCGGCTGAAGGCCGGCAGAAAGTCCGCCAGCTCATTGCCAAAGGTCCGGGCCAGGCATTCGCTGCACAGCATGGGACGGCCGGTAGAAACCGCCCGGGCAAGTTCCTCTTCAAAAGTCAGGTCATGAATTCCCGGAAGCATGGGATCTAATGGTCCCCCGGGCGTCTCGTAGCAATGGAACGTGGTCACATCAGAAATGTCGAAGGCGCGCCAGCACGCCGTCAACGGTTGCATGGGCTGCTGCGCCCGCGCCAGAGAGAAGGTATACTCCTGGAGGGGCACATTCTCCTCCCAGCACTCGTTGTACAGGTCCCAGAACGCCACCCGGCTATCTTGCCCGTAGCAGGCAACGATGTCGGTCACAAAAGCGCCGATGCCTTCCCGGTCCTCTTCCCATTGGCCATGGCAGTCAAAAATCCGCGCGCCCTTGTACTTCCAGCTACCGTCGTGACGTCCGGGCTGGTAGCTGATCTGGAAAGGATCTTCCTCCAGTCCCAGGTCGTTTCCGGGCATCATGTAGGTGTTGGGCTGGAGGGTCAGCATCACCGAGAAGCCGTCCTCCACGCACCAGTCCAGAAAGCGGTCCAACCGTTCTTTGACCAGTTCCCGGCGGGATTCCCACTGACAGGCCGCCACGAAAATGCGCAGGCTGTCAAACCCGGCGCGCTTGGCAAAGCCCAGCTCCCGCCGGATCACGTCCTCCCGAAAATGGTGCCACATTTCGATATAACTGTAACAGTACGAGGGAACAAAGTTCACGCCCTTGATCGCCCCGAAGGGCTTCATATACGCCTCTGCCCGTTCCACAGGCCAGCGAGACTGCATCAATTCCTCATGGGTCATCGGTTGTCACCATCCTGTCAGAAGCCCTGGTGTTCACGGTCCAGCGTTTCCATGTCCGGATAGATCCGGTTGTACATGTAGTACCACTGCATGACGCCGATGGTATAGTACGGGCGGAACCGGCGGCAGATATGGGTATAAATGCCGCTGTGTCCAGGCAGGGTTTCAAAGACATTCTCCTCGCCGGGAACAGGCTTGATCCATTCCTCAGGCTTGGACGCATCGCCTACCAGCACCGTCATCTCGTCGCAGGCCAGCACCAGCGGGCCGTAGCACAGCGCCACCAGATTGGGATGCTGCGGGTCCACCGGCACGAATCGAAGCGCGTAGGGCAGGGACAGGGTTACTTCATCGCCTTCCTGCCATGTGCGGGAAAGGCTCATCCATGTGTTGGGCTCCAGCGCCGTCTCCACCGCTTCGCCATTGACCGTCACCTGGTTGCCGTTCACCGCCCAGGCCGGGATACGTATCCGCAGATCAAAGCGCACGGGTTCCGCCGTATGGATACGGAAAACCGCCTGGGGCTTGCGCGGGAAGTCTCCCTGGCTGATCACGCTTACCGCCTTGCCCTCACAGGTAAAATCCACCTGCGCGGGAATCAGCTGGCTGAACAGCACGCCCTTGCCGTCAAAATAGGCGATCATGTTGCAGTACTCCGCCACATCCTGGGGGAAAGTCCCCGTGCAGCACTGCCATACGAAATTCTGTCCCAGATGCTGCAACCGCCGGTCCTCATAGGATTTGAGCGCCCCGTCCTGGAAATAGCTGGCGTAGTACAACACCTGTCCTTTTTCGGTAATGGGCGGCTGGCCGAGCGTGCCGTTGATGAGCAACCGCTCCGCCCAGTCCCCATACCGGGCATCCCCGGTAAGCTTGAGCAGGTAATCGCACAGCTTGAACACGGCCCAGGAACAGCAGCTGACCTCGCAGCTGCCCCAGGCGTCGCTCCGCGCCACCTTGCCGCCGCCAAAGTTACGGTACACAATGCTTTCCCCGTGGTTCAGCTGACTGTCCCAGGTGGAGAGCAGAGCGTTGCCCAGGTACCCCGGATCTTCTCCGAAAAGCATCTCCGCCGGACCATAGCCGCCGGTGGCATAGGTATGATTCGACGCGATTTCCTCATACCCTTTCCGAATAACATCCAAATAATAGGGGTCCTCCGTTACGATGTAAGCCCTGGCGGCGCTTGAGAGGCAATTCACATGGCTGTATGCGTGCCGGGGACCAATGCTGTGAGCGTCGCCGGCGGCAATTTTATCCCACATGTAGGGATACAACCATTGCATGGCGTATTCCCGGTAGATTTCATCGCCCAGAAGCTGGTATGCGCGGAAAAGGTTTTCCGGCAGGGTATACCATTCGATTTGCCCCAGCATGCGCGCGTCCTGCGTGCCGTCCCGGGGAATTCCGGTCACAAAGCGCGCTACTGCGCTCTCTGTGATCCGGCGTACCCAGGGCCGGACTTCTTCCACGCCCATGAATTCATACATGTCCATCAGGCCACCCAGCATCTTTTCCCATACATAGGTGCCCATGTCCAGGGTTTTCTCATTTTTCTGTGCGCATTCACACCAGCCGTGGAACAGGTCCATGCACTTATCCCATACGCGCTGATCCCCGGTATTGCGGTACCACTTGGCATAGGCGCCCAGGTACTGGCCGATGGAGGGACCCCACCCCACCATGCCGTTCACGGTGGAGGGGATACCCGCCTGCTGGCGAAGACGATGCAGAATATCGTCGTTGGATGGATGCTGCAGATACAATTCCAGCGTTTCATCCCGCTGCTTCTTGAAGGGGCTGTCCAGCAGCGTCACCTGCCGGTATGCCGCCCCTTGCAGTTCATATGTCTTCATAAATTATATTTCCTGGTCAGGGATAGCCTTCTGCTTAACCCTTGACCGCGCCAATCATGACGCCCTTTTCAAAATACTTCTGCACAAACGGATAGACGCACAGGATAGGCACCGTGGAAACGATCATGACCGCGTACTTCACCTGATCCGCGGAAGACTGCGCATAGCCGCCCTGCACGCCGCCGCTGCCGCTGGAGAAAGCCTCGTTCAGCAGCAGGATGCGCCGCAGCACCATCTGCAAGGGTTCGTTGCTCTCCTTATAATTGTACAACAGGGCATTGAAGTAGTCGTTCCAGTGGAACACGCCGTAATACAGCAGCTCCACAGAAATGACCGCCTTGGACAGCGGAATCACCACTTTCCAGAAATAGGTGAAGTGACTGCAACCGTCCAATATGGCCGCTTCATACAGGTCATTGGGAATGCTGTTCTGTATGAAGGTTCGCGCTATGATGAGGTTGTAGGTATTCACCGCCACAAAAATGATCAGAATCCATTTGGTGCTGATAAGCCCCAGGTTACTGATGGTCATGTACAGGGGCACCAGGCCGCCGGAGAAATACATGGTAAAGACGAAGTAGGTCATCACCACGTTACGGGCCCGGAAATCCGGGCGCGAAAGCGCATAGGCCGCCGGCATGGTCACCGCCAGGTTCAGAGCTGTACCGGCCACCACATAAATAATGGTGTTCACATAGCCGTTCCAAATGCGGCTGTCCTGGAATACCTGCTGGAAACCGTAGAAGCGCACGTCCACCGGCCATAGGGTTACCTTACCCTGGTTCACCAGGTCGGAATTGGAAATGGACGCGATAATCACGAACCACAGAGGATAGAGGATAATCAGGAAGCACAGGATGCTCAGAACGATGACCAACGCACCGAAAATACGGTCCGACAGGCCCGTTTCACGGATTTTATTGTTACGAACTTCCGTCTTGCGCAGGTCTTTCACGCCTTTGGTTACTGTCATGGAAATCCACCTCCTTACATCAAACCGCTGCCGGTAATTTTCTTACTGGCCCAGTTGGCAGCCAGCAGGAAGATGAAGTTCACCACGTTGGTGAACAGGCCGACGGCGGAACCAAAGGAGAACTGGGAGGACTTGACGCCCACGTCGTACACATACGTGGAAATGACCTGAGACGCGCTCAAGTTCAGGGAATTCTGCATCAAGAATACTTTATCGAAACCAACGTTCAAAATGCCGCCCATGTTCATGATCAGCAGAATCATGATCGTGGGGACCAGCACGGGGAATTCAATGTGACGCACACGCTGCCAGCGGTTGGCGCCGTCGATTTTTGCGGCGTCATACAGCTGGGTATCCACGGAGGACAGCGCCGCAATATAGATGATGGAGTTCCAGCCCATGGACTGCCAGATGCCGGAACCCACGTACATGCCTACAAAATACTTGGCCTGTCCGATCAGGTTGGCGTTTTCGGGAACCAGATGGAGCATTTTCATGAAGTCGCTGAGCACGCCGCCCTTTTTCGCAAAGAGCACGTTGATCATGGATACCAGAACCACCGTGGAAATGAAGTACGGAATATATACCGTCGTCTGTACGGTACGCTTCCACTTGGCGTTGCGCAACTGATTGATAATCAGCGCGAGAATGATGGGCGCCGGGAAACCCAGAATGATACTGGTGGCGGAAATGATAAAGGTGTTGCGCAGGGTTGAGCCGAACATGGAGCTGTTGAAATACTGTTCAAAGTATTTGAAGCCCACCCATTTGCCGCCGGTAATGCCGGTTTCAAAGCTGTATTCCCGGAAGGCCAGCTGCGCGCCGTACATGGGGATATAGCAGAAGATGAAAATGTATACCACGGCCGGCAACAGCATGACCCATAGCTGCCAATCATGCGCAAGATACCAGCCGATTCCTTTTTTCTTTCCCGTTTGAATGATTCTCTCGTTTCCTCGCATGGCAGTGAGCCCCCCTGCATTTTCAAAATCAAGGAAAGAGGCGGGATGCGGAATTCTCCGCATCCCGCCAAGCATGATATGCGATTACTTGCCCAGATAGGCGTCGAAGGCAGCCTGACGGATTGCCAGGATCTCATTCAGACCCGCGGCTTCCACAGCGGCCACATAGTCGTCCCAATCGTCGTCGATGTTGGATTCGCCGGTCATCCACAGTCCCCAGTAGTTGTTGATGATGTTGTCCACGTTGGCCTGCGCCACAGCCATGGCGTTCTGGTCATCCGCGGTATACTTCATGAACATCTGCGGATAATACTCGTTCTCCATATCCACCAGCGACAGGGCTTCCACATACTGCTCACGTTCCTGCAGCGCGTAGGTCATGTCGATGGACATGTCGATCTGCGTAGAACGGCGGATGTACATGGGCGCGTTGTCAGCCATGGAAGAGGTCCACTTCCAGGTGCCGGGGTCGGTGTTGGGATCCAGCGGATCTTCCACCTTGTAGTGGTCTTCGCCCACCACGGACACGCAGCCATCGGTGATGCCGCCGAACAGGCCCTGCACGGACACGTCAGAACGGTAGAACTGGTCGATGAACTTCATGGCCGCTTCGGGGTTAGCGCAGTTGGCGCTCATGCAAACGCGGTTGCCGCTCATGTTCAGGCCGGAGAAGTCATAGGGCCAACGGGGTTCCACGTCCGCATACTCGTCGATGTCGTTGACGAAGGGGCCGCAGGGCACATACTGGCTGTGCAGGGTCGGGCCGAACTTGTCGGTTTCCTCCCAGCCCATCACAACGCCCACCAGCGCGTTGCCATCGGCATCGCCGCGGGAGAGGGACTGGAACATGGAGTAGTCGTTGGTGATGGCGTTCTCGTTGATCAGGCCCTCGGCATACAGATCAGCGAAGTACTTCATCATGGCCTTGTAGCGGTCATCCACGGCGTAGGCCTTGACGATGCCATCCTCGGCAAAGTAGGAGTTATAGGCCCAGTTGGTCAGCTGGATGCCCCAGGAGCCAATCAGGTTGTTCAGGCCATAAGCGCTGCCGAACCAGCCGTTGAAGTCCATGGGGATCTCATCGGTGGCGTCGCCGTTGCCGTTGGCGTCGTTGTCGCGGAAGGCAATCAGGACTTCCTTGAGCTCAGACAGGGTGGTGGGCTTTTCCAGGCCCAGGTTGTCCAGCCAGGTCTGATTGATGAACAGCACGGTGTTGGTGTCCGGCCACTTGCCCTGGAACTTGGGCAGACCATAAATCTCGCCCTCGTAGGTCTTGGCCAGCGCCAGCGTGTCGGGCTCTTCGTCAAACATGGCCTGCACGTTGGGCGCGTACTCCAGCAGCCCGGTCAGATCCTTGAACAGGCCCTTGTAGGTGGTGTAGTCGCTGTCCGTGGTAGCGTTGAAGAGCAGGTCCGGAATATCCCCGGAGGCGAAACGGGTGGACTTGATCTGGTCCCAGTCCGTCCAGATAACTTCCCAGGTCACGTCGACGCCGGCAGCTTCCTCGATCTCGTCGATCCACTTCATCTCGTCGACATGCTTGGTCAGCGGGTGCGCGATGAACAGCGCGGTCAGCTGAACTTTTTCTTCTTCAGCGCCGGCAAAGCTCACCGAGCCCAGCAGCATCAGAGCAGCCAGAACCAGGGCGACAACTTTTTTCATGAAAATCTCCCCCTTTTCTTATTTGCCTTCATTGAAAGGCCTCATGATGTATTTATTGTACCTTTCCGTTTTCGTCATTTACAATAGCCAAAGTGGCAAATTAATGTGTTTTATGGTTTTTTTTTTTACCATATCATTCCGTCATGTGTTTTATGGCAATTATCTACACCAGCCATTCGAACAAACGGGCGGTTCAGGTCATCGCTGTACGTTTTTACCGGACCTTTTGCGCCGCTTTCATGGTTCCTTATTGCGTATTGTACAGGATTCATAAATAAATTCATTCGCCTTGTCAGTTTGCTCCAGATTACGCTTGATTTTCCATCAAAAGCCGTATATAATTTATCCAAGCAAAAAACATGTGTAATCCGGCAAAAACATGAATTTTCTTCTGAGGTGATGGAATGAGTTACACCTTGTTGAAGTTCTCTACCTCCCGGCAAGTCACCCTCTGCGGTACAAACGTATACCCCATTCCAGAAAAGCACCTGGACCGCGTCATGTCCGAGCACGATCTGCTATATGTATTCAGCGGTGAGCAGGGCATCGCCCAGGAAGACGAAGTTTTCAATCTTCAGGCCGGGGACATCATCCTGCTGCGCGCAGGCAGCCATCACTACGGCACCATGCCCTGCACCGTCAATACACGCACCATGTTCATTCACTTCAATGCGCTGCTCGGAGACCAAGGGGAGAAGTTTCTTACCGGAGACGAAATCCGTGCCTATGCGGAGAGCGACAAAATCTGTCTGCCCACGGTGATTCATTGTGGGCAAAATAATGAAGCAACCGGGCTAATCAACGACATTATCGACCTGTACTGGTCCCACAAGCCCAGCAAGAAACGCCGGCTGATGCTGCTGCTGAATCTGTTGCTGGACGAGCTGTCCTCCATCGCCATGGAAAGCGTGAACCAGCGCGAGGAATGGACCGTGGCCGTCATCAGCCTGTTTCGCAAGCATCCTGAGCGAATGTACAGCCTGGAAGAGGTGGCAGACGTAGTGCAGATGAACGTGCGCACGCTGTCCGCGCGTTTCAAGCAGATCACCGGCAAAAGCGTCCATCAATACCAGCTGAACCTCAAGCTGGAAATGGCGTACAGAGATCTGCGCAGCGGCGAGCACACTGTCAAGGACGTGGCCATGAGCTACGGTTTCTGCGACGCGTACTACTTCAGCCGTCAATTCAAAAAGAAATTCGGTATTTCTCCCAAGCAGATCAAGGTGCGCGAACCCAGCGCCAACATCAACCGGCTGCCGGTGGTGTAAGGTGACCCGGCAAAGCGCCGCTTGCGCCCGGGAAAGATTCAGTACCGTCGCGGCTGAATCATTCCCGGGCTTTTTTCAAGCAAGGGCAGCAGCAGCGCGGGTCGCTCTCTATGCCGCGCTGCCAAAGCGCTTGCGCGCTCCGTCTACGCGCAGGATTGCAAAGCCTTCCGGCTTGTGTTATGCTAAGAAGGCGGTTTCTTCCATCCGCCACGCAGGAAGCGCCGCTTCTGATTCGTTTCTTCTATGTGAAAAACATCACCCATGCGGAAAAGGAGAACTTGCGATATGATCAAGCGAATTGTCTGCCTGGCTCTGACCCTGATCCTGTCCCTGAGCTGCTGCGCCGCCCTGGCGGATGACCCGCAGCCCATTGAAACCATTCCCTATGACGAGCTGCCTCCGGTGATCGACGGCCAGCACCATTACCTGCTGCTGTGCGTGGACCAGTGGACCGGCAAGCCCCACAACCTGGGCAATACGGACGGCATCGTCATTGCGACCCTGGATACCCGCGCCCACCGGGTCATGCTGACCTCCATCATTCGCGACGCGCTGGTGGAGCGTCCCGACGGCGTTATTGGACGCATCAACTACATTGCCAAGAACTACGGACCCGAAGCCCTGTGCAAGGTTATCAGCCAGCATGTGGGCGTTCGCATTGAGAAATACCTGCTGTTTGACTTCAGCCAGATCGCCAGCATCGTGGACTTCCTGGGCGGGGTGGATATTGAAATCACCTCCACCGAATCCAGCTACCTCCAGCGTTATGCCATTCCCAAGGATTCCACCACGCCCCGGCTGCGCGGCGCGGGAACCTACCACTTCAACGGGCACAGCGCGGTGATCTACATGCGCATCCGTAAGGTGGGCGGCGGCGGCGACTTCATGCGCACCCAGCGGGTGCGCACAGTGCTGTCCACCCTGGCGGATCAGTGCCGGGAAATCACCATGGAGGACGCGCGCGCACTGGTGGACTCCGTGCTTGAAAACACCACCCTCACCAATATGTCCACCGATGAAATGGTGGAAGCCATGAACTATGCCATGGAGCTGCGGGGCTGCACCGTGGAAGAGCTTCGCCTGCCCCCGGATGGCGCGGCCTCGCCCATTACCTACGCGGGCATGTCCGTCCAGGAAATCGACTGGGTTACCTGCCGCCAAGCCATGGACGAATACCTGCAAAACAGCTTCCTTGTGCTGGATGATGAAGAATAAGCCCGCCCGGGGAGGCCGCTGCGGCCTCCCCGCTCCCTACGCCTTCAACTGCCGGATGGAGGAATCAACACACCTATGAAATGTCCCAACTGCGGTTCATGGAACAAAGCTTCTCTGCCCCGGTGCATGCGCTGCGGCACGCCCCTGCGTCCCGACCCCGATGCCGAACCCACCTGGAAAAACGAGCTGAAGGACGGCAAGGGAAAGGAATATATTCGCGTGGACGAGTCCGGCGAGGCGGAAAGCGCCCCGGATAGCCGGGATCAGCTGGCGCAGGAAATGGCGGAGCTCAAACAGCGCAAAATTGCCGGCGCCAGCCGGCAGCGCGCCCTGCGGGCGGAAAGCGCTCGGCGCGGCTCCGCCCCCTCGGGCATGACCATCCGTACCCATCGCAGCGTCAATACCTTCTGGAACGTGGAGGACGATCCGGCCTCCACGGCCCGTTTTGTTTCCCCGGAAAAAAAGGAAGAAGCAGAAAGCGCCGGCACACGTCACGATAACGGCGCCTTTTATGACAGCTTCGATGAAACCCGCTCCTACGATCCCCTGTGGAGCCATCAGGAGATGTCCTCCACCTATCAACTTCCCAGGGATACCCGGCTGACCAAGCTGCCCTCCCGCCGCCGCGGGCTGCGCCACGTCGTGCGCTTTCTGGCGGTTCTGCTGATGCTCTCTGTAACAGGTCTGGCCGTTTTTTTCGGCATTGCCTTTTTCCAGCAGCGTCAAGCCACGGTGAAGGACGCCAACGCCGCCGTGGTCACCGCCTCCATCCTCAACGACCTGGCGGCGCATACCATCATGATCCCGGGCGAGGACGGCCAGCAGATCTATATCCGGGAATTGCATACCTCCTATATCGTCACCGGCGGCTTTGCCACCGTGCAGGTGGAGGACCATGTCTGGTACGACGATTATGAGGGGACGCTGGACGAAACCATGGAGGTTACCCTGACGCCTTTCCTCAAGTCGGCTTCCGGGCAGCAGACGCCCATGGACCCCATTACCTACGAAATCAGCATTCCCCTTTCCCCCATCACCCTGGATTCCCCGGACAGCACCTATGAAGAGGTCAGCACCGCCATGGCCACCCTGAGCTTCACCGTGCGTCCCGGTTCCACCATCACCATCAACGGCGAAGATTACTCCGACGTGGTGGACGCGGAAACAGGCAGCGTAAGCATCAACGCCACCATCCAACCCATTGGAGACAACGTATTCAACATCGCAGTCCGTAGCCAATACTGCCGCGAAAATACCATGACGGTGGTCCTCCACCGGGCCAAACAGGAAATTCCCCTGGACCTGGCGGCGGACACCTATACCTCCACCAACATTCAAAGGCTGCAAATCAGCTGCACCACGCTCCCAGGCGCTACCGTTGAAGTGCTCAGTCCCCATTCCGACCTGGACATTACCAATGTGGATACCACCGGCGAATTCACCTTCTACGCTATTTTCGACCAGATCGGCGACAACACCATTACGGTTACCGCGTCCATGCCGGGCAAGCAAACTTCGGAATTGAACTACGTCATCTACTACGTGCCCTCCGCGGCGGAGTACACCGTCAAGGCTTGGGCATTGACCAACGGCGGCTATTCGGAGCTGTTGAACAATATCTCCCTGCGTGCGGCCAACCGGCAGATTTATTTGGCTGCCGGCACCATTACCTCCATGATCTCCGAAAAGCCGCAAATGGCGATCATAGACGTGGGCACGGAAGGTACGGAGCAGCTGCTCATGGTGGAAAACTACTCCAAGACCACCTGGAAGGTGGGCGAATGGTACCGCCTGTACGGGGATGTAGCCGGCTCTTACGACGGCAAGCCCTGGCTGCAGGTGCGCTACACGTACAGCAAGGGCGAGTACTGACATCTGATACAAGAAGGGAGCACGCATATGCTGGATATTGCGATCATCGGCGCAGGCCCCGCGGGCTGGAGCGCCGCCATTACCGCGCGCATGCGGGACATGCGCTGCGCCGTGCTGACCGCCGGAGACCAGACCGGCTGGCTGTACAAAGCGGCCAAGGTGGAAAATTACCCCGGCCTTCCCGCCGTCAAAGGCGCGGACCTGCTGCGCTCCTTTGAAGCGCAGGCGCTGGATCTGGGGGCGGAAAAACAGCTGGGCGTGGTCCGGCAGATCCAGCCCATGGGCCAAAGCTTTATGACCTTGTGCGCCAATGAAATCGTGGAAAGCCGCGCTGTCATCCTGTGCATGGGCGCGGCACGTCCCCGTCTGTTGCCCGGCGAAGAGGCGTTAGTGGGCCAGGGCGTCAGCTATTGCGGCACCTGCGACGCCATGTTCTACCGCGGACGCCGCATTGCCGTGCTGTCCGCCCGGGAAAGCGGCGCGGAGGAGGCCGAATTTCTTACCCGTTTCGCCAGCCAGGTGGACTTTTATTTTCTGCGCTCCCACGCGCTCCCCGAGGCGCGCGGATTCTCCGTCGTGGAAGAAAAGCCGCTCTCCCTAAGTCAGGAGGGCGAACAGATCCGTCTCGCCACCGACCGGGGCGCTCACGATTACGACGGCGTATTCATCTTCCGTCCGGCTGTCACCCTGGAACAGCTTCTTCCCGGCCTGGCGCAGGAGAAGGGCTTTATTGTGGTCAACCGGCGCATGGAAACCAGTCTTCCCCTGGTTTACGCCGCGGGCGACTGCACCGGTCAACCCCTGCAGATCGCCAAAGCCGTGGGCGAAGGAAATGTTGCCGCCATCTCCGCCGCAGAAGATTTGCAACGCGCAGCCAAGGCGCAGGGATAAAAAAACCCCCGCGTATCGTTGCATTGGTATGCCAAGGAAAGTCGAGGTGCTTGATGATGGTACGTATGTTCCGGCGCGGCGCAGCCTGCCTGATTGCGCTAGCGCTGGCCGTTTTCGCCGCCGTTCCCGCCCAGGCCCAGGAGGAACCGCTCCTGCCGGACCTGGACAAGCTGGAGCAGCTGCTGGATGCCTTTACGGACGTTATGTATGGGCAGGAGTTCACCGGTTTCACCGCCGCAGCGTCGGATCAGACGCCGCAGGTGGTTTATGGCCTGATGTGGCGGCTATTATACCGCGGTCTGCTTCCCTACACCCCAGTGGACGGCGTAGTGACCCTGACCAAGGAACAGCTGGAAAACCTGTACAGCCAGCTGTTCGCCGCCGGTAGTTTTCTTCTGCCGGACGAAGACTGCTGCGACATGATTACCCGCACGGAAGATGGCATGGCCTTTGACGTGAGTACCGCCGGCAGCGGCATGGCGGGCATGCAGATCATGCTCGCCAGCGGAGAAGAATCCACCCAAACCCAACAGCTCATGCTGGAACTGTTCCATGTGGATGAAGATTACTACCTGTACAGCGACGATTCCCTGCTCCATGCCGATTGGTACGGCAGCGCCCTGGCCGAAGTGATCCGCGATGCGTCCTCCCCCTTTGGCTGGAAGCTGGTAACATGGGGCAGCGCGGACGATCTGGAAGACAGCGGACTGGATCAGGCCTCCGCCACTCCTGCATTGCAGGCCTATGTAAACGAAACCTTGGGCTTTAGCCTGATGTATCCTGCGGGTATCCCCCAGCAGAGCCTGCAGGAGACGGCAAACGGTGTGCAGGGGCAGACCGTGGACGGCAAGGTCAAGCTAGCCGTGGAAATTTCCGATACGCCCGGCGCCTCCATGGAGCAGACCCTGGAAGCTACGCTGAAACCCGAAGGAAGCGTGGTGGAAACTTTCCCGGACCAGCAGTATTTCACACTGTCCTATACCAGGAACGGGCAGATCACGACCCAAATGGTACTGGTAGCCGGTGGGAAAACCGCTGCCGCCTCCCTGACCTACCCCGCTGACGAAATGGAAACCTATGCGGTCTATGCGTCCTGCATGATCAATTCCTTTGCGCTGACCGCGTTTTCCGTTGGATAACAAAAGGAGGAACATTATGCGTCGATGGATGTCTCTGTTTCTGCTTCTCTCCCTGTTGCTTGCCCCCTCTGCGCTGGCGGAAGGCATGCAGGTGTCGGGCGAGAACACCGGCGAAGTTTATTGCCCCGACGGCAGCGACGCGCAAACAGCACAGTATGTCTACCGTTACAGCTATCCTCTGCTGGAGGACACCGGCGAAACTGCCCGGATGATCAATGACTTCTATGATTATCTGGTGTCCGACGCAAAGGACTTCCTGATTCCCATGACCTTCGAAACACTGAACAGCGCTGAAATACAGTCCTACACCGCCATTACCTCCCAGGTTATGTGCAACAACGATCAGTATTTCAGCGTGCTGGTAAACACGGAGAGCTTTATCGGCGCGGAGACCAACCAGGTCCTGGCGGGGCATACCTTTGCCCTGCAGGGCGCCAAGGCGGGCACCTGCATTTCCCTGCCGTATTTTCTGGGACTGCTGGAAGCGGACGAAAGCGATCCCTGGATGCAGGACCGAGCCACCGCCAAGGCGAACGAACTGGTATACGGGCTGGTATGGAGCATCATTGAAGAACAAAAGGCTGAAGGACTCGTCGCCTACTATGACGACCTGACCCGTGAAGAGCTGGAAGCACAGTTCTATCCCGAGGAAGACTTCTACCTGGACGAAAGCGGAAATCCTGTGTTCTATGTTCAGTCCAGCTATATTGCCAGCAGCGCGGAAGGCGTGCTGACTTTCCCCTTTACCCTGGAAGAGCTTTTGGATGAGCTTTGATTTCTTTACCGGGTCTGTACAAAGTGAAGCGCCCTTGCTGCAAAGGGCGCTTCAGCGTGTCGAAAAAGTGGTTTTCACCACTTTTTCGAGAAGGCACCTTCGGCCAACCAGAGGTCGTCCGAAGG
>CALVVZ010000036.1 GCA_944364075.1 uncultured Clostridia bacterium | reverse complement strand
TACACCTTCGGACGACCTCTGGTTGGCCGAAGGTGCCTTCTCGAAAAAGTGGTGAAAACCACTTTTTCGACACGCTGTGCGCCGCCCCGGAGCATAGATCCGGGGCGGCGCTTTTGTGTGAAACGGTATAGGCAAAAGCAACCCGACGTGGTATACTGTGCTTATGCCCTGAAAAAACAGGGAAAAAACAACGCAGCCACGCTCCGGCAGGGAGGTACTATGCTCGCCATACCCGCACGACTTAAGCCGTACATCGGTTCCCGAAACTTTTACCGTCAGGCGCTGAACGTGATGATTCCCGTGGTCATTCAGCAGCTTATCAACACCCTGTTCAACGTGGTGGACAACGTGATGGTGGGCGGCATCGGCGCGCTGGCCATGAGCGCGGTTACCGCCGCAAACAAGCCTTATTTGATTTATAACGGCTTCTTTTTCGGCATGGCGGGGGCGGGCGGACTGCTCATCAGCCAGTATTACGGCGCCAAGGAACAGGATACCTGCCAGGGGCTGTTTGCCCTGCAGCTGGTGCTGGGGCTTGTCAGCTCGCTGCTTTTCGGCGCGGTGATGTTCCTGCTGCCCCGGCCTATTATGGAAATTTTCCTCCAGGACCCCGAGACGGTGCAGTTGGGAGTCGAATACATGCAGGTGGTGTGTTTCAGCTACATCCCCGTGGCGGTATCCAGCGTGTGTATCTTCTCCATGCGCTCCCTGGGGCTGAACAAAATGCCCATGCTGGTGGGCTTGATGGCCATGCTGGCCAACGCCTGCTTCAACTATGTGTTCATCTTCGGCCTGGGTCCGGTGCCGGCCATGGGCGTGGTGGGCGCGGCGCTGGGCACGCTGCTTTCCCGAACCCTTGAAATGGTCTTTTACCTGGTGGTGCTGGCCCGGCGGCGGGCGTTCTTCAGCCTGAACCTAGCGCCCATCCGCCGCTTGACGGGCAGCGTGCTGCGCTCCTTTGCCTGGAAAGCCCTGCCCCTGACCTTCAATGAAATTCTGTTCAATCTGGGCTTCAACATCTATTTCTGGACCTACGCCCGGCTGGACGAAGCGGCCATTCCTGCGGTAACCATTGCGGATCAGGCCATGCAGATCGGCGTGGTGATATCCGTGGGCATGGCCAGCGCCGTATCGGTGATGATCGGTACGGAGCTGGGTGCGGGTTGCTTTGCCCAGGCCAAGAGCAACTGCAAAAAGCTCCTGGGCCTGGTGTGCGCCATCTCCGTGCTGTGTACGGCAATCGGTCTGTGCGCCGCCTTTGCCTTGCCCTATGCCTTCGACGTACCGGCAAACCTGCGGGGGCTCGCCACCACACTAACGCTGATCTACTGCCTGTTCTACCTGCCCAACGCGGTGTACGCCTTCTGCTTCTACTGCCTGCGCGCAGGCGGGGACACCCGGGGCGCCACGTTGCTGGATTCCGGGTACATGTGGCTGGTACCGGTGCCCGCCTCTCTGCTCATGGGCTGGCTGGGCGTGGGCACGATTCCCCTGACCCTGGCGCTGATCCTGACCACGCTGCTGATGAACCTGAAAGTCATCCCGGCGCTGATCGTTTTGCGAAAGGGCAAATGGGTACGCAACATCACCGTTTGACCGCCACGTTTTTCCGCCGCAAGCCAGCGCGATACAAACAAAGCGCAAAAAACGCCGGCAGGCTTCCTACGCCCGCCGACGTTTTTTTGCTTCTCAGGAAAATGTCCCGGCGCCGCTGCGCTATGAAAGCTAGTTCGGGCAACTGGCAGGCGTAGCCCCTAGCCGTTCTCCCCGCCATGCAAACCCCATGGTTGCGGCGCTATGCCGCGCCTTTCTTATTCCGCCATGTGATGCACGTAGGGCATCTGCGGCAGGTCGTGAAAGCGGTAGAAGCCTTCCGCGTTGCGGTGGAAGAACAGCTGCTTTTCCTCCGGGGACAGGAGGGGGGACTTGTCCACGAAATCCCAGCTCATGCGGTAGGTGATGGCGGTCATGGTGCGGGGATAGTCCGAGCCCCACATGAGCTTTTCCATACCGCAGAGGTCCCGGGCCTCCAAAATGGCCCGCACCGCCGAGGGATAGGGATAGAATTCGCGGTTGAACAGCCAGGTGATGCCGCCGCTTTCAATGTACACATTGGGATAGCGGGCCAGGCGGATCTGCTCCTGCCAGCGGGGTGTGGTAACCATACCGAAATGACCAATGGCCACACGCAGGCCGGGATATTGCTGAATCATCTCCCGCAGGGAGGCGGTTTGCGCGTCACCGTCGGCCAGGTCCAGACCCACAAACTTGTCCTCCGCCGCCGCGCGCCGGAAAACCTCCTCATGGTGCGTCAGATCCTGGTCCGCCAACCGGCCCGCGCAGATCTTGACGCCGTCGGCCCAGGCGATGTTCCCCAGGGGCTTTTCCTCATACAGGGCGCTGACCCGCAGGCGCAGGGGGTGCTCCGCCCGGACCCTTTGCAGGTATGCATCCTGGTTGCCGTCGATGTATTCCTGGGTCACCACCGCGCCGGCCACCTGGGCAAAGTCCATGTTGGCCAGGAGGCGCTCCGCGCTGTTTACGCCGTCGGTGATGTAGGCGGGGGTCATTTGGCGCACCTGGCGGCCAAACTGGCTCCTTCCGCCACCCAGGTCGTACACGGGCAGGCCGTCCACCATGCCGTGCTGCTTTTCCCACAGATGCGTGTGCGCGTCGATCATGAGCCGTCGCCTCCGTATCAGTCAAAGGGATAGGGATAATCCGCCAGGTACTTGTCCGTGAGGCCGCACTCGTCGATGAGCTTGAAGAGGGTATAGCGGGTGCGGTAATCCTTGCCGCAATGCATGGAGCGGCACAGCAGGTCCCGGGGAATATGCTCCTCCTCGGGGGTCATCTCCGCATGCAGGGCGGTCATGACGGCCCTGATCTTTTCCAGGGGCGGCATGGCGGCGATCACGGCGCGGATGTCGTCCACATGGGCCTGCGCGGTGCGGATGCGGCGCTCCTGCTCCTCCCAGGAGAGGAAATCCTCGGGGTTTTCGCGCATGATCTGCGCGCCGCCCTCCGCGCCGTAGGCATGGAGCATCCAGCGCTCCCGCTTTTCCCGGGTGATGCGCCGGGCGCGAATGTCCTCCAGGTCCAGGGCGGAAAGGTCCTCCCGGGCGAAACGCTGGAACATGGGCCACACCATAAGCGTGCTCACGCCCACGGAAGCGCCGTGCATGGGGGGCTCCTTGCCCTGCTGCACCAGGATCATCTCCCAGTACTGGGCGATGTTGTGCTCGATGGAGGCCACGGCCCGGGTGTTGTCGATGATCATGATGGTCACGCCGGAGAGCAGCAGCGCCTCGATGAGGATGCGCATGCCCTTTTCGGTTTTATGGGCGATTTCCTCCACGTTGTCCACCAGGGCGTTCACGGCGTTGGTGACCATTTCCACGCAGACGGGGCAGCAGGGTTCGCCGTTGATGATCTGCCCCAGCTGCCAGTCCGCCTTGGCGATATACTTGCCTAGCACGTCGCCCACGCCGCTGGCGATCATGGACAGGGGCGCGGTGGCCAGCACGTCCAGATCGCAGACGATGATCTCGGGGCAGACGGCGGGCCGCTGAATCTTCAGCCCCCGGTGCAGCAGGGGCGCCACCACGGAGGCGTAGCCGTCCATGGAAGGCGCGGTGCCCACCGAGACGAAGGGCAGCCCGGTGCGCTCGGCATTGATGCGGGTGGTATCGGTGACGGTGCCACTGCCCACGGCGATGAGGAACTCCGTCTCCCGGGTGATAGAGAGCAGCACCTCGCCGCAGGAAAGGTCATCGGGGAGCATGTCGTGTTCCCGGTGGATCACGCAGGAAACCACGGAAAAGCCCGCGCCCGTCAGCGCCTTTTCCACCTGGGCCCCGGCCACGCGGTAGGTGTTGTCGTCCGCCACCAGCACGCAATGGGCGCCCAGGCCGCGCCTGGCGATATAGGCGGGAATCCGGGGCAGGAGTCCCCTGCCGATATAGATGTCCTTGTCGATGGCGCGGTGCTTGCAGCCGCAGCTGCAGTCCACGCCGGTGATGGTCATTTTGCAATCCTGGTCGTAGGAAACGGTCACAGCCATGGGAATTCCTCCTGCGCGTTCAGCGGTCGATGTCCACATAGTCCCTGTTCCAGATGACGGCGGTTTTCATGGGCGCGGCCTTGCAGTAGATGCGGTTTTCATACGCGCCCATGGGGTCGGCGGCGAACTCCTCCCGGTCGATGAGCCCCACGATTTCGTCGTAGCGGCTGCGGGCAAGCATTTCGATGGCCTTTTCCATATGATCCTGGCGGAAGTTGATGGAGCCGAAGATCAAATGATTCTGAAAGCCGAAGGGCATGGTGTCAAAGGCGATGCGCGGCCCCAGGGAAAAGGAATTGTACAGCCCGTTGCAGCCCAGCGCCCCATGGGCAAAAGCAATCTGATGCTCCACGTTGGCGCCGCTGACGCCGATGAAGGTGGTGGCCCTGCCGCCCAGGGCGGCGACGATGGCCCTGGCGCAGTCGGCAGGGTTGTCGAAGTCGTTTTTCACATAGCCGGCGCGGGCCTGCTCCAGGGCGAAGCGCACCTTGGGGCTATCCTCGCCGCTGCGGCCCACAAAGACGATCTTCGCCTCTGGGTGCGCCCGGCGAATGACATCGCCCACAAACATGCCCGTAGTGCCAAGGCCGAAGATCACCGTGCGCTGGAAGATTTCGTCCGTGGCGATGCGCCGGGCCGTTTCCAGGTCGCAGCCATGGCGGCGGGCCGTCTGGCGGAACCAGTGGGCGCTGCCCAGGTCCTCCATGCGCTCCAGCTGGAAAAGCATGCAGGCGAAGGGGTCGGGAAAGACCATTTTCTTGGCAAAGGAAAGGTCCAGTTTGACGCCGTGGACATAGCCGTCGGGAATCTGCAGGAGCATGTCGGGGTTGACATACATGCTATCGCAGAACAGGCCGTCGGCCTGGTCGCAGCCATACTCGAAATACGTTTCGTCCTCGGTGTAGCGGGTGGGGTCCACGCTGTCCCCGCCGCGGATGAGCACGATGGCGAAGCGGTTTTGCGAGGGCACCCACACCACGCCCTCGTGGCCGTTGACCAGCCGTTTTTGCCCCGCGGGGAACTTGGGGCCCAGCAGGCCCTTGCGGCCCATCTCCATCAGCTCATGGTCCGTGCCGCAAAAGCCCACCATCACCGGGCGCACCAGCACGCCTTCCTTGCAGGGTTCGCCCCGCAGGCGCTGCCGGGGCGGGTTGATCAGCTCCACCTCTCCGTAGACCAGGGGGCGTTCCGGGTCGTTTTGCAAATAGGTGCCATAGGCTTTCATCGCGTATTTCCTCCTTGTCCGGGCATAGCGCGCAAGGCCGCAGCCTGCAAGCCGCTGCAAGCGCCCGGCCTTACTCCAGCGTGAAGGACAGCAAAGCGGCGCTGCCGCTGCCATGGTAGGTCAGGTAGAGGGCCTGTATGCCGTCGGGGATGGCTGCATCGGCGCTAAAATCCGTCCAGATATTGGAGAATTTCAGCGGCACGCGGCCCAGTTCAGGCCCGTCCCAGGCGGTTTTCACAGCGAAGTATCCGCCCGCGTATCCCCGGACGCGCAGGGTGATCCGCTTGACGCCCCGGCAGTCAAAATACTTGAAGCCGCAGGTGGCGGTATCGGTCATGTTCATGATATAGCCGGGCTCCTCGTCCCCGTCCCGGCCATCCTGGGTGACGCGCGGGAAGCGCCCGTCCAGCCAGAATCCGTTTGAACCGGAGCCGCCGGTATACATGTTTTCTTCCTGGGTGAACAGATTGCAGGCCATGTACGCCGGATAGGTCCCTTTCCCCGGCAGCGGACCGCCGTTAAGTCCGCAGGAGGTCATTTCCACCTGCGGAATCTCCCCGCCGGGCAGCAGCTGTACCCGCTCCGCCATGCCCTGCCGGCTGTAATTGGTGCCGTCGGTGTGCCGGTGGTAGAAGATATAGTACGCATCGCCTATCTGCACCAACCCGCCATGATTGTTCGCGCCATAGTACATGGGCTTGCCCGCAGGCTTGTAGCTGGAGATGCCGATGTCGTTGTTGCTGACGATCACGCCCCGATAGGTAAAGCCATGGTCTGGATACGAGCTGGTGGCGTAGCACAGCTCATGCATGACCACGGAGGAGTACACGAAGTAATACAGCCCGCCAAACTTGCGAATGGAGGAGGCCTCGAAGAATTCATGCCCCTCAAAGCCCGAACCGGCCGCGTAGGGCGCGGAAGGAATCAGCGTCCGGGGCGCCTGGGTCACGGTGAGCATGTCCGGCCCCAGCACGGTGACCATGGGACCGTGGCGGCTTGCGTCATGGGCCCAGCAGAAACCGGTATACAGGTACGTGTGGTCGCCCTCGGTAATGACGCCGGGATCAAACTGCGGTTCGTCGCCCTCCCGCGTTCCCAGCAGCTGGCCGTCAGGATGGCGAACGTAGCCCAGAAATTCATACCGGCCCGCAGGCGTATCGCATACCGCCACGGAAACCACGCTTACATGGTCCAGCACATAATACAGGTAATAGCGGCCGTCGGGTCCCTGGGTCACGTCCGGGGCATAGAGGCACATGGAGCCGTCCTGATTGAAGGGGTCCTGCGTCTTGAGATAAATGACGCCTTCATAGCGCCAGTCGCCCAGGTCGTCCACCGGAGCGGACCAGCACACATAGTCGTTCAGGCAGTATACATGGCCATGGAATCGGTCGTGGGAGCCGTACACATACACCCGGTCCCCGAATACGTGGGGTTCTCCGTCGGGGGTATACTCCCAGCTGGGCAAATATGGATTCAGCGCCTGCATAGTATGCATTCCTTTCCTTGCGTTGTTCTCTGGGTTGCGGAATTCCCTTGAGATTTCCAGATTGAATCGCTTCTTGGTTATCTTTTTTCGTGGCGAAAAGAATAGAATCCTGCTTCTTGGGGGATTTTGCTCCGGTATCGCGGTTTTCCCAGCGTGCGCTGCGCTGCCGGCTCCGTATGCCCCGGACGCTTCCATGCGCCATGGAGAAGTATCCTACCCCCTGTTCATGCGCGCCGTCCGGGCAGACAAAGCCTCCGGCGTTTCCAATCAAAAAAAGCAGCGGGCAGGTTGTTGCCGCAGCTTTGCGCGCGCCGTTCTTCCCGCCGCTTTTACGCTCCGAAAACATTTCCAGCATGAATCCGTGTGAAAAAACGCACAATGCAAACGATTCTTGTAAGGAAACGGGGCGCAGACATGAAAGGACGCAGGCAATCTCCTTCCGCGCTGCGGCGTGCGACAGGGCTGGTACTGTCGCTGCTGCTGACGCTGAGTTATTTTTCCCCCAGCCAGCAGGCGTTGCGGAATCTGCCCGATACCCTGCATCTCACCGCCGGGCAGCTGCAAACCCTGCAACTGGGGCCGTTGCTGACCCTGACGACCCAGGCGGGCACGGCGGCGGTATCCGCCAGCGAGGATGAGACCCTCCGCGCCCAGGGCGCGGTTTCCCTGAGTAGCGAGACCGCCGGCACCTCTGAGCTGCTGTTGTCCCTGATGGGGCTGCTGCCGCTGAAAAAGGTGGAGGTGGAGGTCAGCCCGGAAAAGCGGCTGATCCCCGGCGGCATGGCCATCGGCGTGGCGCTGCATACCTCCGGCGTGCTGGTGGTGGGCACCAGCGACCTGGGTGCGGACGGCCCCAGCCCGGCGCGGCTAAGCGGCATTTTGCCCGGAGATCTGATCCGGCAAGTCAACGATGTGGAGCTGACCTCCAGCGCACAGTTCTCCCTGCTGGTGGCGCAGGCCGGCGAACAGGCTTTGCCCATGACCATCGAGCGGGACGGTGAACTGATGCAGCTGACGGTTACCCCCAAGGTGGACGCCGCCACCGGTTCCGCCCGCCTGGGCATGTGGGTGCGCGATTCCACGGCGGGCGTTGGCACGCTTTCCTTCTATGACCCTGATACGGGCGCCTACGCCGCCCTGGGGCACGCCATCACCGACGGTGATACGGGCAAGGTGCTCACCGTGGACCAGGGACAGATTCTCAAAGCCAGCATCGTCTCCGTGCAAAAGGGAGAAAAGGGCACGCCCGGCGAACTCAAGGGCAGTTTCCTACGGGAAGGCGTGGTATTGGGCGACATCGCCCGAAACAACATCCTGGGAATTTACGGCAGCATGACCCAGGCCCCGCAGCAAACCCTTTATCCCGACGGGCTTCCCATTGGCCTGCGCTCGGGCGTGCATACGGGCGAAGCCAGCATCCTTTCCACCGTCAGCGGCGAGGGCTTGAAGGAGTATAAGGTGGAAATCACCCGGGTCAATCCGCAGACGGCGCCCGCGCCCAAGAGCATGGTCATCCGGGTAACGGACCCGGAACTGCTGGCTATTACCGGCGGCATCGTCCAGGGCATGAGCGGCAGCCCCATTGTACAGGACGGCCGCATCATTGGCGCTGTGACGCATGTATTTGTCAGCGATCCCACCCAAGGGTATGGGCTGTATATTGATTGGATGCTCCAGGAGGCGGAGAGCGTCTCCTGAGACAT
This sequence comes from uncultured Clostridia bacterium, assembly GCA_944364075.1. GTDB lineage: Bacteria > Bacillota > Clostridia > Christensenellales > Aristaeellaceae > Egerieenecus. The sequence continues at coordinate 12,527 of CALVVZ010000036.1, read as the reverse complement.
GACGGCGGCGCGCCCCCGCCGGGAGCGCGCCGCAGCGTGTCGAAAAAGTGGTTTTCACCACTTTTTCGAGGAAGCACCTTCGGCCAACCAGAGGTCGTCCGAAGGTGTAAGGAATTGATTTTGCAAGCAAAATCAACGACCCGCGAAGCCGGCGGAGCCGGCTTACACGAATGAAAGTCGAAGGGGCTGCGGCCCCTCCGACGCCTTCCCGGGGTTTTTCGACAGTCTGGACAGTCCAGCAAGAAAAATGAAGCTTCAGATTCCCGAACTTGCAAGCATCTCATCGCGTATGGGGCCGAAGGTTTCCAAAGGGCGATCGGAAAGCCCTTTGGTCGCGCCCGCAGGCGCGAAACCTCATGTGTCTGCAAGCATGCATACAAAACTTGCAAAAACAATGCAGCAAAATACTTTGTCAACGCACTGTGGCGCGCCCCTGCCGGGGCGCGCCGCTTCACATCTCATCCATGGACAGGTTCTCCCCGTCTCCTTCGGTATATTCCAGAATATCGCCGGGCTGGCACCGCAGGGCCTTGCAAATGGCATCCAGGGTACTGAAGCGAATGGCCCGCACCTTGCCTGTTTTCAGGTAGGAAAGGTTGACGTTGGAGATGCCTACCTGTGCGGCCAGCTCATTCAGGCGCATTTTTCTATCCGCCAGCACACGGTCAAGCCGAATAATAATCATAACGTATGGTCCACCTCGTCCTGCAAATGGATGCCATAGTGAATGATGGACGCCGCCACCACAAAGGCAACGCTCAGCGCCAGCGTGTTCAGCATGCCCGAGCCCGTGGAAATGGACACCTGGCTTTCCCCCAGCAGATTGGCCAGGGCGCACAGGCCCAGGCGCAGGAAGGGCGCAAAAAGCGCCGTCGCGCCCTGAATCAGCCCGAACGCCAGCAATCCGTCCGCGTTCTCGTCCGTAAAAATGCTGCCCTTCGCCACATGATCCAGCACACGGCTCAGCAGCCAGTACGCCCAAATGCCGGGAACGACCTTGACTGCAAACATCAGCGTCAGCGCAAGCTGCGTAACCGCGTCCACCTCTCCCTGCCCGTTGGCATGCACATAGACCGGGTCGTCCATGCGCACCGTCAGCCCCCGGGAAGCAGGTGCATGGTCCGTCTCGGCACAGATGGCGTTTTCATACACATCCGTAGCCGTGGTAAGGCGAAAGCTCTGCCGTCCCAGGCAGCTGAGAAGCAGGCACAGCAGATAAAACGCCATGATCAGATAGCACAGCACCTTCATATACCGGGCCGCAGGCCTGGCAAACTGCGGCGACAAAAGCTTTTCGCGACATTTCATACGCATCACCTCGGCTTCATTGTAGCATGTTCATTCTTGTTTTTCAACAATTAATTAATGTTTTTCATTAAAAATATGGTTTTGAGTGAAAAGCCGTAGGCCGGCGGCCACGTCATTTACAGAAAAGCGCCGGGACGCTATAATGGAAACGCGGCAGGCTCCGGGCATGGACCCGGAGCGGCCTGCGTATGCGTCCAATACAGGAGGTACGATGTTATGCATCCTTCCACAGAACAATGGACTTCCGGCGTCCAGGAAACAAACGGTCTCTTGGTCCTGCCTGCCCAGGGCGGCGGACTGATGCTCGCTCCCCAAGACGCCGCCGCTCACGCGTATCTGAACCTGACCCTGACCGTGGAGGAAGACCATTCCATGGCCTTCGAACTCCGGGTATGGGCCGCGGAGGAGGAACCGCGGGTAATCATCCGCTTCGGCGTCATGCCGCGATACCGCACGCGGATACCGTTGAACATGGGCTGGCTGGACGGACACGTGCTGTTTCCCGGCCACATTCCCGGAGAACTGAAGGTGGTCTGCCACGGCTCCCGGATTGCCCCGGAGGAGATCCGGCGCGTAGCCTTGGTGAGCATGCCCTGTTTCCATCCCGTACGGGTACGCCTGGAGGAATGCGCCTGGAGCGACGCGCCCTGTGCTCCCGCCCCCGCACCCGCCACGCCCCTGGTGGACGAGATGGGCCAGTATATTCCCAAGGAATGGTCAGGCAAAACCCATAGCACGGAGGAGCTGAACGCCTTTTTGCAAAGCCAGGCACAGTTGCCCGACGCCTATCCCTCCCCGGCCTGGGACTGCTGGGGCGGTTGCGCCGGGCAGCCCATGGCCTCCGGAACGGGCTTCTTTACGCGCATGAAGCGCGACGGCCGCTGGTATCTGCTGGACCCGGACGGACGGGCCTTTTTCAGCCTGGGCCCGGACTGCGTGGTAGCACGGTGCGATGCGCGCATTGACGGCCTGGAATCCCTGGTTCGAGGGCTTCCCGATCCAGCGTCGGAAGAAGCCCGCGCGCTTTATGCCCCCATGGAGCGGCCCTTCGGGGAAACGCCCCGTGGCAGGGGCAAGCTGTTCTCCTTCGAGCGAGCCAACCTGCGCCGCGCCTTCGGGGAGGACTGGGAGAACGTTTGGCGGCGGATGATCATTGCGCAGCTGAAGCAAGCGGGACTGAATACCCTGGGCAACTGGTCGGATGAGGCGCTTTTCGGCCGGATGCCCTATGTCACCAGCCTGCCGCGCTTTCCGGAAACGCCCCACAAGATTTTCCGGGACTTCCCTGACGTGCTCTCGCCCGCGTACCGGGAGGACGCCGAGCGCTGCGCCCAGGCGCTGCTGTCCCGCCGGGATGATCCCTTCATGATCGGTTATTTCCTGCGCAACGAACCCAGCTGGGCCTTTGTGGACGGACTGATTCTTGCCGACGAAGTGCTGCGCGACCCCGAGGAAACCTGCTGCAAGGCGGAGTTGATTGCCTTCCTGCAGGCGCGCTACAGCGGCATCGACGCCCTGAATCGTGCCTGGGGAAGCGCCTTCGCGACCTTTGAGGATTTGCGCCGGCCCTGCGAGAAAATGTCCGCCCGTTTCCCCGGCGGGGAAGCCGATCTGCGGACATTCTCCCGGCGCCTCATCGAAGCCTATGTGGCCGTTCCTGCCCGTGCCTGCCGCAAGGCGGACCCCCATCATATGATCCTGGGGATGCGCTGGGCCTGGATCTCCGATCCCGCCCTGGCCGCGGGCTGGGAAAACTTTGACGTGTTCTCCATCAACTGCTATGCCGTGGACCCCACCGCCGCCATGGATCGTGTCCGGGACCTGGGCGTGGATCTGCCGGTCATGATCGGCGAATTCCATTTCGGCGCCCTGGACGCCGGGCTTACCGCCACGGGTTTGGAAGCGGTGCCGGATCAAGGGGAGCGCGCCGCCGCCTTCCGCTATTATGTGGAACGGGTCGCCGCTCATCCCATGGGCGTGGGATGCCACTATTTCCAGTGCTACGATCAGTTCGTACTGGGGCGCTTTGACGGAGAGAATTACAACATCGGCCTGTTTGACATCTGCTTGCGCCCCTACGCAGAAATGCTGGAGGCGTCCCGCGCCTGCGCAGAAAGCGTCTGGGGCATTCATGCCGGAGCATCCGCGCCCACGGAACGCAGGCCCCGGACCATCCCCATGATCGCTTACTGACGCGCTTTTTCCCGAATCCTTCCGCAACCCCATCGCAGAAAGAGCTTCTTTGGAAGGCTCTCAACGAACATCCCGCTTCCTTCGGCCTTTTTCGGAAAAGCCTTTCGCGGCCCGTCCATGCCTCGCGTGCGGACAAGGAGCTTTTCGATCGTTCCGCAGCCTCGAGGGTCACAGCGTCTCGTCGCTGCTTGCCCGAAGGTGTAAGGAATTGATTTTGCAAGCAAAATCAACGATCCGCCCCGGCGGCAAAGCCTCCGGATACGAATAAAAGTCGAAGGGGCTACGGCCCCTCAGACTGCTGACAAAGGAATTTACCTCATCCTTTTTGCAAGTTTTGTATGCATTCTTGCAGATGCAAGAAGTTTCGCGCCTGCGGGCGCGACCAAAGGGCTTTCCGATCGCCCTTTGGAAACCTTCGGCCCCCTATGCTATGGCATTCTTGCAAGCTTGGGAACCTGAAGTTTCATTTTTCTTGCAAGTATACGAAAAAGCATGCCTTTTTCAACAGTCTGGCCCACGCTCCTTGCGTGGGTATTTTTGTATTGGTGCAGTTTCCCGTATCGTTTACGTTCTTTTTGGGCATGTCAGCACAAAAGTTAAGAGAGTGCTATAAATGTTGATTATTGGATATTGAAAAGGGATGGAACCATCACGGATAATAATGGTATAAACGGTCCGATGGTTTGATCGGTTCGAAAATTGTATGGAGGAGGTCACTTCGGAATGAAAAAACTGTTTTCCCTGATCGCCCTTGTTTTGGTCATGTCCCTGCTGTGCTCCTGCTGCCTGGCAGAGAACAGCCAGAAGTATGACGAGATGGTGACCGTGCGCTTTGTCCGCTCCACGGATGACACGCTGGACGCCAATTTCTTCTCCCAGTACCCGGACAAGACCATGACCGACAACCTGTGGTGCGACCTGTACCGCGACGAGCTGAACATTGACGTACAGTATGACTGGATCGTCAAGGGCGGCGACGAATATGACCAGAAACTGAACATCGCCATTTCCGTGGGCGATATTCCCGAGTTCATGAACGTGACGGCCCTGCAGGCCAAGCAGCTGGCGGAAGCCGGTCTGATTATGCCCCTGGAGGACATCTACGAGGAATACGCCACCGAGCAGACCAAGGAAGTCATGCTGGAAACCGGCACCTCCCCCTTTGACGCCGTGACCTTCGACGGCCACCTGTACGCGCTGCCCGTGGTTGGCGAAACGCTGATGATCGCCGACCTGCTGTGGATTCGTACTGACTGGCTGGAGAAGCTGAACCTGCCCGTGCCCACCACCATGGACGAGCTGGTGGCCACGGCCGAAGCCTTCTGCGCGGCGGACTTTGACGGCAACGGCGAAGCCGACACCGTGGGCATGGCCATCGCCAAGGACCTGTGGGGCCAGCTGTTCAGCATGCGCGGCTTCTTCAACGCCTTTGACGCCTATCCCGGCATCTGGGTGGAGGATGAAAACGGCCAGCTGGTGTACGGTTCCATTCTGCCCGGCACCCGCGACGCCCTGGAAACCCTGCACGAAATGTATGAGAAGGGCCTGATCGACCCCGAATTCGGCGTCAAGGATGGCGGCAAGGTGGCCGAGGATACCACCGCCGGCAAGTGCGGCCTGTTCTTCGGTTCCCAGTGGAACTCCATTTATCCCCTGCAGTCCAACAAGAACCTGGAGCCTGACGGCCAGTGGCAGGCGTTCCCCATCGTGACGGCCACCGGCAATCCCGTCAAGGCGCAGACCGACGTGGGCACCACCAGCTGGACCGTGGTCCGCAAGGATGTGGAGCATCCCGAAGCCGTGGTGAAGATGTACAACCTGTTCATCGACAAGTGCTGGGGCCCCGAAAATGAAAACGGCGTGTACTACGCGCCCCTGGATTCCGAATCCATCTGGAAGCTCAGCCCTGTGACCCCCACCAAGCCCGACAAGAACCTGAACGCTTTCCTGGACCTGGAAGCTGCCCGCGCCTCCGGCGATTACAGCAACGTGACCGGCGAAGCGTACAGCATTCTGGTCAAGCTGCAGGCCTTTGAATCCGGCACCGAAGAAGGATTCGCCCTGTGGGGCTGGGAGCGCATCTACGGCGCGGAAGGCGCCTACGGCGTGCTGAACCATTACAAGGAAAACAACCTCACGCAGGATAACATGTTCGTGGGCGCGCCCACCGAAACCATGACCTCCCGTATGTCCACGCTGCAGGATCTGCAGGACGAAGTGTTCGTGAAGATCATCCTGGGCGAATCTCCCATCGAGGCCTTCGACCAGTTCGTGAACGACTTCAACGCCCTGGGCGGCGAGCAGATCACCGCGGAAGTGAACGAGTGGTACGCCTCCCTCAATAAGTAAGCGCGGCTGATCAAGCGGGGCTGGTGGTTTCCACCGGCCCCATTCCATTTCCCGGAGCCAAAGCGGCGCGGTCCGCGCCCAAGCGCGCGCAACGGGAGCTATGAAAACGGAAAGGGACGGACACGCATGCTACAAACAGCGCAAAAGACCTCAAGGGGCAAAAAGCATTGGTTTCACAAGGAAATCCCCTTTCACCTGATGTTGCTACCGGCCGTGATCCTGGTATTCATCTACATGTATGTGCCCATGGCCGGCCTTGTCATTGCTTTTGAAAAGTTCATCCCCGCCAAGGGATTGTTTGGCGACCAGAAATGGATCGGCTGGGATAACTTCATTTACCTCTACCATCTGCCCGGCGCCATTAACGCGCTGCGCAACACGGTCATCATCGCTTTCTTCAAAATCGTGCTGCATTTGCTGATTCCGGTAACGGTGTCCATCCTGCTCAATGAGGTGCGCAGCGCAGCCTTCCGGCGCACGGCGCAGACGCTGATCTACCTGCCGCACTTCCTCAGCTGGATCATCATGGGCGGTATTCTCATCGACCTGCTGTCTCCCTCCGGCGGACTGATCAACAACTTCCTGGGCCTGTTCGGCATCGAGCCGATTTTCTTCCTGGGAAGCAACAAGTACTTCCGCTTCACGCTGATCTCCACGGATGTCTGGAAGGAATTCGGCTTCAATACCATCGTATACCTGGCCGCCATCACCAACATCGACCCCACGCAGTATGAGGCGGCCACCATCGACGGAGCCAACCGTTTCCAGCGCATGATTCATGTGACCCTGCCCAACCTGCGCATGATTATCGTGCTGATGATGGTGCTGAGCCTGGGCAACGTGCTCAACGCCGGTTTCGACCAGGTTTACAACCTGTACAGCAAGCAGGTCTACGAAAGCGGCGACATTCTGGATACCTTCATCTACCGCGTGGGTTTGATCGACGCGCAGTTCGGCGTAGCCACCGCCATGGGCATGTTCAAATCCCTGGTATCCACGCTGTTCATTTCGGTGAGCTACTTCGCGGCGTACAAGTTCGCGGATTACCGCATTTTCTGATGGGAGGTCGTGCAACGTGGTCGAATCCAAACATTGGTCAGCCAGGCTATTCGTGATACTGAATTATCTCATCATCAGCCTATTGGCGCTTTCCTGCCTGATTCCGCTGATCCATGTGCTGGCGGTATCCCTGTCCAGCTCGGCGGCGGCGACAGGCGGCCTGGTGGTGCTGTGGCCGGTGGACTTTACGCTGGAATCCTATGCCTATGTGGCGCGCCGCGCCGCCTTCTGGCGCTCCATGCTGATTTCCCTGGAGCGCGTCATTGTGGGCGTAGGGCTGAACATGCTGTTCTGCATCGTGTGTGCCTATCCCCTGAGCAAGGAGCGGCAGCAGTTCCGTTTCCGCACCGCCTATGCCTGGTATTTCTTCATTACCATGCTGGTATCCGGCGGCCTGATTCCGCTGTACATGGTGGTGTTCCAGACGGGCCTGACCGGCACCTTCTGGTCGCTGGTGATTCCCGGCGCGGTACCGGTATACAACATCATCCTGCTGCTGAACTTCTTCCGGCAAACCCCCAGGGAGCTGGAGGAGGCCGCGATCATGGACGGCGCCAGCCAGTGGCGCATCCTGTGGCAGGTCTATGTGCCCACCTCCACCGCCGCCCTGGCTACGGTGGCGTTGTATTCCACGGTGTACCATTGGAACGAGTGGTTCAACGGCATCCTGTATCTTTCCAGCCCGGACCAGTATCCCCTGCAAAGCTATCTGCGCACCATCGTGATTGACATGAAGCTGACCAACATGGGCGCCAACGACTGGCAGGCCCTGGCCCTGGTGTCGGACCGGACGGTCAAGTGCGCGCAGATCTTCCTGGCTTCCATTCCCATGCTGATTCTGTACCCGTTCCTGCAGCGGTACTTTGTCAAGGGTCTGGTGCTTGGCTCCGTCAAGGGATAATTTGTTCTGGAACATAGGCAAAACAGCTTCTCATGTGCTATAATCCTTTCTGGCAGGCATAGCGATGAGAAGCGGTTTTGTTTGCATAGGGACTGGGAGAGGAAAAAACGTCCATGAATACGGTCAGCCTGAAAAAGAGCGCTTTCATCCGCCTGCTTGCCATTACCCTGGCTGCGGTGTTTATTTTCTATGGCATCGGCCTGCACATCAACGCCGTAGGCATTCAGTATGTACGCACGGATCTGCAGGAAGCTCTCTGGACGGACACCTGCTTCATTGCAGGGGAATTGAACCGGGAGATTGAAACGCTCAATTTCTTCATGCGGGAAATGATGTCCGACAAGGATGTGCTGCATTTCTCGCTGCTGTACGATATTCTGAACGACTACGACCGCTTGTCCTACATCCGCGCCATTTCCAACAAGGAATATGAAATCAAGCGTTTTTCCCCCATTGTGGATTCGGTGCAAATCATGCTCCCCAAGCGCGGCAGCACGGTTATTACCGAGCAAACGCTGTACAACAGCCTGGACCTGGCGCTGTGGGAAGCCCTGTATGCCCAGGCGCGCGTCGGAAATGTTTCCACCGTGGAGTATGGAGGCAAGTTCTGGCTGATCCTGCCCTATTTTGACCGTAAGGAACCCCTGTTCCTCATCGCCATCAGCATCACGCCCGAGCTGTTGGGCGAGCGCCTGTCCAGCATTGGCAGCGGGCGGGCGAACGACATGTGGATTACCCGGGAAGACGGCACCAGCGTTGTGTCGATTGCGCACGATCTCCAGCCGGCTCAAAGCGGCTCGGAGCGCAATACGCTGTTTGCCTCCTGCCTGATTGAAACACTGGGTATGACCCTTGTCTGCCGCGACCTCATCGACGAAATGATGGCGCCCTTCGTCAACTACCGCGTCACCCTATGGCTTCTGACGCTGCTGTCCCTATTGCTGCTGGTGGTTTATTTGCTGTACTACCGCTACTGGATTCTGCGGCCGCTCAACGAGATTTTCCGCACCATCCGTCAGGCGCGCAGCACAGGACAATACCGCCTGGAGCGGAAACAGCATTCCGATTTTGACGACATCTACGGCCAGTTCAACGAGATGGTGGACCACATCGAGCAGCTGGCTTCCCGGGTGTACGAGGAGCAGTACCGTGCCCAGCGTGCGGAGCTCAAGCAACTGCAAATGCAGATTGACCCGCACTTCCTTTACAACTCCATGTACCTGATCTACCGCATTGCCCGTGCCGAGGGCAATACCATCATCGCCAATCTGAGCGCCAACCTGAGCAACTACTACCGCTACATCACCAAGATGCCGGAGCAGATCGTTTACCTGCGGGATGAAATCGAGCATGTAATGAATTACATGGAGATTCAGCGCATTCGCTTCGAGCCCCGCATCCACATCCACGCGCAACCCTTGCCCGAGGAGATCGCCCAGGAACGGATCCCGTCGCTGATCATCCAGCCCATTGTGGAAAACGCTTTCCAGCACGGGGTGAAGGACAAGGCCAGCGGCGGGCTGGTATCCTTGCGCTACGTATGCAAGGAGGACTATTTCCAGGTGATTGTTGCGGACAACAGCGGCAAGATGGACGAGGAAAAGGTCGCTCAGCTGTGGGCGCGTATTCAGAGCGACGAAACCCCTGACGGCAGCGCTCTGCGCAACCTGTACCGCCGCCTGCAGCTGTATGAAAGCGGCGACCAGAGCCTGGAATTAAAGTGCGTTGACAATGGATTGACCATGATCCTCACATTCAGCAGAAAGAAGCGTGACCATGAAAACACTCCTGATTGTTGATGATGAACTGCTGATTGCGGAAGGATTGCGGGATATGCTTTCGGAGGCCTTCGCAGGCAGGCTGCACGTAATCTGCTGCTATTCGGCGGCAGAGGCGCTGAAAATCTCGGAAACAGCCTGCGTCAGCCTGTTGCTGACGGACATCGACATGCCGGACATTTCCGGGCTGGAGCTTCACGCCCTGCTGCGAAAAAAGCAGCCCGGCTGCCGGGTGATCTATCTCACCGGTTACTCCGACTTTTCCTACGCCCGAAAGGCCGTGGATCAGCACGCTTTCGCGTACGTGCTCAAGGGCGAAGGCGATGACATTGTGATTCAAACCATCGAGCGTGCGCTGGGCGAAGCGGAAGGTGTGACGGAGCCGGTCCCGGAAGGCGAAAGCGTAACCCAGCAGGCCTGGCTGATGAACTTGCAGGCCTATATTCACGCCAACCTCGCATCCAATCTCTCCCTGACCCAGCTGGCCGAGCAATGCCACTTCCATCCCGTATATCTTTCCCGGGCCTACAAGGAGGCCACGGGCATGACCATCACCGACTACATCAGCCAGGTCAAGCTGGACAAGGCCAAGCAGCTGCTCCGGGGCAGCCTGTACTCCGTACACGAGATCTCGGAGCTGCTGGGATTCGCCAGCGACAATTACTTCTGCCGCTGGTTCCGCAAGAATACCCGCCGGTCGCCCCACAGCTTCCGGGAGGAACAGCGCAAGTAAGGTATATTCCCGGCGCATTCGCCGGAGATAAAGAAAGGAGCGTATGGCCCTACGAAACAGGCCATACAGAAAACGGCCATGATCTACTATGTGGACGCAAAGGCATTCAGGAACGGGGACGGCAGCAAGGAACGGCCGTTCAAATGGATCAACGACGCGGCCAGGGTGGCGCAACCCGGGGACGAGGTGCTGGTCGCGCCGGGTATTTACCGGGAATATGTGAACCCCATTCACCCCGGCACGGAGGAGCAGCGTATTACCTACCGCTCCCTGACGCCCAAGGGCGCGCATATCACCGGCGCGGAGGAGCTGACCGGCTGGACCCATTACCAGGGCGACGTATGGACCGCCCGGGTAGCCAACAGCCTTTTCGGGGACTACAACCCCTATACCACCTTCGTATGCGGCGACTGGTATTTCGCCCCCACCGTGCGCCATACCGGCTCGGTGTACCTCAACGACCGGATGCTCTATGAAACCGTGACCCTGGAGGAATGCCTCCGGGGCGAGGCAGACCCCTGCTCCTGGGATGCGGAAGCAAGCACCTACAAGTGGTACACCCGCCAGGAGGGGGACGATACGGTGCTTTTCGTGAACCTCCACGGCCTGAACCCCAACCAGCAGCATATGGAGATCAACGTCCGGCGCAACGTGTTCATGCCGGACAAGAACGGCGTGGGGTACATCACCGTCAGCGGCTTTGTGATGAGCAAGGCGGCCACCACCTGGGCGCCTCCCGCCGCCTATCAGGACGGACTCATGGGTCCCCACTGGAGCAAGGGCTGGATCATCGAGGATTGCGAAATCTACAACAGCAAATGCTGTGGCATCTCCCTGGGCAAGTACCTGGACCCGGAAAACGACATGTATTTCTATACCAAGCACGTGAAGAGCCCTACCCAGATGGAGCGTGACGCCGTATGCCGGGGGCAGTATCACGGCTGGCTGAAGGAGCAGGTCGGCGGTCACATCGTCCGCCGCTGCGAAGTACATCACTGCGAGCAGACGGGCATTGTGGGGCGCATGGGCGCGGTGTTCTCCGTCATTGAGGACTGCCACATCCACCACATCTGCAATTCCCAGCAGCTGGGCGGCGCGGAAACCGCCGGCATCAAGCTGCACGCGGCCATTGATGTGATCGTCCGGCGCAACCACATCCATCATTGCATCATGGGCGTGTGGTTCGACTGGCAGGCCCAGGGCGCGCGAATCACGGAAAACCTCATGCACGACAACCATCCCCCCAAGGGCGCGGAGCACGCCCAGGGCGCCATGTTCAGCCAAGACGTCTTCATTGAGGTAGGCCACGGTCCCACGCTTATTGACAACAACATCCTGCTTTCCCGGCAGTCCGTATGCATGCCCAGTGAAGGCATTGCCTGCGTTCACAACCTGATGCTGGGCGCTTTCACCCTTATCAACGCAGGGGTTGATTCCATTGTCAATGGCCAGCGGGAGCCGCGCTATACGCCCTACCACATCCGTCACCGCACGGAGGTTGCCGGCTTCATGACCATTCTGCACGGAGACGACCGCATCTACAACAACATTCTCATTCAGCATCACGAAATTACCGATCCCACCCGGGAACCCACCTCCAACTGCTATGAGATGGTGGGCACCGCGCCCTTTGACATCTTCCCCACCTATGAGGAATGGATCGCCCATTTCGAGATGGACAAGGAGCCCAATATGGGTGCGCTGGCACAGTACCACTTCGGCCACCTGCCCGTATGGGTGGAAGGCAACGCCTACTTCAACGGCGCCACCGTATGCAAGCATGAGCGCCATCACCTCGTCAACCACGAGGACAAAGTATCCGTGGAGCTGGTGGAGGAAGACGGCCGCCTGGTGCTCAAGTCCAACGTCTTTTCCCTGCTCAAGGATTTCCGGGACGGCATCATTACCAGCGAAACCCTAGGCAAGGCTTTCGAGCCCGAGGAGCGCTTTGAGCATCCCGACGGTTCGGACACCGTGCTGGACCGGGACTACCTGGGCAACCACCGCGGCGTTTCCGCCATTCCCGGACCTTTCGCTGAAGGCGCGGAAAGCATCGTCGTCTGGTAATTCCTCGTCAGCCATGCCGTGCCCCCGCGGCGCGTCAAAAGGGTGGAGACGCCACTTTTTTAAGGAAGCACCTTCGGCCAACCAGAGGTCGTCCGAAGGTGTAAGGAATTGATTTTGCAAGCAAAATCAACGACCCGCC
>CALVVZ010000035.1 GCA_944364075.1 uncultured Clostridia bacterium | reverse complement strand
CCTCCACGCCGGTGGAGGTCATGGGCTTTGACGACGTGCCCTCCGCGGGCGACGAGGTCATCGCCGTGGGCGACGACAAGCTCAGCCGCCAGGTGGCGGACGAGCGCCGGGAGAAGCTCAAAGCGTCCCGGGAGGCCACCATGGCCAAGATGTCCATGGAGAATCTGTTCGCCTCCATTGAGGAAGGCAAGCAGATCACCCTGAACCTGATTATCAAGGCGGACGTGCAGGGCAGCGTGGAGGCCGTGAAGCAGGCCCTGGAGAAGCTGAGCAACGACGAGGTGAAGGTGCGCGTGCTGCACAGCGGCGCGGGCGCCATTACCAAGGATGATGTGAACCTGGCCAGCGCCTTCAACGCTATCATCATCGGCTTCAACATCCGCCCCGACGCCTCCGCCCGGGCCACCGCCGAAAAGGAAAAGGTGGACGTGCGGCTCTACACCGTGATCTACAGCGCCATTGAGGATATGGAGAAGGCCATGAAGGGCCTGCTGGCGCCTGAGTACAAGGAAGTTCTCCTGGGCCACGCCGAAGTGCGCAACGTGTTCAAGATCACCGGCGCGGGCACCATCGCGGGCTGCTATGTCCAGGATGGCAAGATGCAGCGCAACGCCCAGGTGCGCCTGCTGCGGGATAACGTGGTCATGTTCACCGGCAAACTTTCCTCCTTGAAGCATTACAAGGAGGACGTGAAGGAAATGGGCACGGGCTTCGAGTGCGGCATGAGCCTGGAGGGCTACAACGAAATCAAAGAGGGCGACGTGGTGGAGTGCTACATCATGGAGGAGATTCCCCGCTGACGCCTGCCCCCATTGAATCTCATAACCCCGGAGGGGCGCCGTCCGTCCGGGCATACCGGGAGGATCGGGGAGGAGGCTGCGGCCGCCTCCCCGGTTTCTTCCCCGGAAAGGAGCATCCATGAGTTATCAGAGAATCGACCGCATCTCCGAGGAGGTCCGCCGGGAGGTGGACGCCATTATCCGGGAGGAAGTGAACGATCCCCGTGTGTCAGGGACATTTTCCGTGACCCGCGCAGAGGTCACGCGGGATCTTCGCTACGCAAAAATCTACATCAGCGTCCTGGAGGAGGACAAGCGGGAGCCCATGATGAAGGCGCTTAAGAGCGCCGCCGGGTTTATCCGCAGGGAGCTGGGCAAGCGGATGCTCATCCGTTACAGCCCGGAGATGAGCTTTGTGGCTGACGGCAACATTGCCTACGGCGTACACATTGCGGAAGTTCTGCGCAAGGCGCAGGAAGCGGAGGAGCGGACAAGCCATGGAGACGAAAGCGATCAATGACCGCCAGGGACTGCTGGAGGATATCCGCGGCGCCCGGAGAATCGTACTCTGCGCCCATGTTAGCCCCGATGGGGATACCCTGGGCAGCAGCCTCGCGCTGCGCCTGGCCCTGGAAAAGCTGGGCAAAGAGGCATGGGTGGTATGCCAGGACACGGTGCCTACCTACCTGAGCTTTCTGCCCGGCGCGGACCAGGTATGCCGCCCGGACGCCCTGGGGCACATGCATCCCGAACTTGCGCTGTGCGTGGACGTATCCGACCAGCGCCGGCTGGGCAGCTGCATCCGCATCTTTGAAGCGGCGCAGCGCACCGCGCAGGTGGACCATCACGGCACCAATCCCTATTACGCCCAGCGGAACCTGGTTTCTCCCTCCTCCAGCGCCACCGGCCTGGTGGTCTGGGAGCTCATCAAGGAGCTGGGCGTGACCGTGGACACGGACATTGCCCGGTGCCTATATACCGCCGTGAGCACCGATACGGGCAATTTCAGCTTTAACAACACCACCGCCGAGGCGTTCCAAATGATGGGCGAGCTCATGGCGCTGCCCCTTCCCCTGGCGGAAATGAACCGCCTGCTCTTCCGTGTGCGGAGCAAGCCCCAGCTGCTGCTGCTCAGCCGCGCCCTGGACAGCCTGCGCTTCAGCGCCGGGGATCACATCGCCTACATGGCCCTGAGCTGGAAGGATTTTCTGGACTGCGGCGCTCTGCCCGAGCACGCGGAGGCCATTGTGAACTTCGCCCTGGACGTGCATGGGGTTCGGCTGGCGTTCTTGGCCCGGGAGACAGACATGGGAGATGTGAAGCTGAGCATGCGCGCCCTGTCCCCCTGCCGGGTGGACGCCATTGCGGCGGACCTGGGCGGCGGCGGGCATGCCATGGCCGCGGGCTGTACCCTGGAGATGCCCCTGAAGCAGGCGGTGGAGCTGGTACGCAGCCGGATGGAAAAGGAACTGGCGGAAGTCGTGCGGCAAGGAGCGACCCTGTGAACGGATTTGTCAACATTCTCAAGCCCCCGGGCATGACCTCCGCCGCGGTGGTGGCCACCCTGCGCCGCCTCTGCGGCGGGGAGAAGGCCGGCCACGCGGGCACCCTGGACCCGGAGGCCGCCGGCGTGCTGCCCGTGATGCTGGGCAGGGCCGCGCGGCTTTTTGATTACCTGGTGGACAAGGAAAAGGAATACGTGGCAGAGGTCGCCTTTGGCGCGGCCACGGATACCCAGGACGCCACGGGGCGCGTCACCGCCCGGGGCACGCAATACCCCACCCGGGCGCAAATCCAGGCGGCGCTGCCCGCCCTCACCGGGGACATCCGCCAGCGCCCCAGCATGTACAGCGCCATCAAGCGGGAAGGGACGCCCCTGTACGCCCTGGCCCGCCGGGGCGAGGAAGTGGAGGTGCCCGAGCGGGTGGTGCATGTGGAAGCGCTGACGCTGGGGGAGGAAACGGACCGCCACGGCTGGATGCTCCACATCCGCTGCGGCCGGGGCACCTATGTGCGCTCCATCTGTCACGACCTGGGCCAGCTGGTGGGCTGCCCGGCGCATATGCGCTTCCTGCTGCGCAGCCGGAGCGGCTTTTTTACCCTGGACAATGCCATGACACTGGAGGAAGCGCAGGCCGCGGCCGAAGCGGGACAGCTGGCCCGGCGGCTGATTCCCATGGATGCGCCCCTGGGGCATATGAAGCGGGCGGAGGCGCCCCAGCGGCTGGAAAAGCTGGTGCGCGCCGGCGCGAAGCTGCCCGCCGGCGCCCTGCGCTTTGACGCGCCCCCCGCCCCGGGGGAAGCGGTGCGGGTCTATCTGTCGAAGGCCTTCTGGGGGATTGCCTGCCTGCAGGAAAACATGCTGGTGTGGCGGGCGCAGATTCCCCCGGAGGCATAAGGAGGAACAAGCAGTTGCAAATTGTGCGCAATCCTGCCCAAACGAAGCCCTGCGTGCTGGTACTCGGCATGTTTGACGGGGTTCATCGCGGGCATCAAAAGCTGTTGATTACCGGCAACGCCCTGGCGGAGGCGGAGGGGCTACCCCTGCGGGTATGTACCTTCTCGCCCCATCCCCTGGCGGTGCTCTGCCCGGGCAAGGCGCCCCGGATGCTCACCACCCTGCCCGAGCGTGCGCGGTTTATGCTGGGCTTCGGGGTGGATACCCTGTGCGTGTTCCCCTTCACCCGCGCCCTGGCGGACGAGGCGCCGGAGGACTTTGTACGCCGGATGGCCGGGACGTTCCGGCCCCGGCATGTGGTGGTGGGGTTCAACAACACCTTTGGCCGGGGCGGCCGGGGAGACGGCGCGCTGCTCACCGCCATGGGCCGGGAGCTGGGTTTCGAGACCCACATCGTCCCGGCGGTGGAGCTGGACGGGTCCCCGGTAAGCTCCACCCGCATCCGGGCGCTGCTGGCCCAGGGCGACATTCACGGGGCTACCCGGCTGCTGGGCCACGCCTATACCCTGTCGGGCCGGGTCATGGACGGCAAGCATATCGGCCGCACCATGGGCTACCCCACCGCCAATGTGGACGCGCCCGTCCGCAAGGCGCTGCCCGCCTTCGGGGTGTACGCCTGCTACCTCACCGTGGAGGGCCGCCGGTATCCCGCGGTGGTGAACGTGGGGCGGCATCCCACCCTGCCCGAGGGTGCGGTGACGGTGGAGGCCCATGTGCTGGACGCCTGCCTGATGCTCTACGGCAAAAAGGTGCGGCTGGATTTTCTGAATTTTCAGCGCTCGGAGCGCAGGTTTGACACCGTGGACGATTTGAAATCCCAGATTCAGGAGGACGCCGCTGAGGCCCGCGCCTTCTTCCGGCACTGGGAAGCGCAGTAATTGCCAGGCCCCGCGGAAACACCCGCGGGGCTTCAGAGCGTTGACAAAGTATTTTGCCGCATCGTTTTTGCAAGTTATGTATGCATTCTTGCAGAGGCAAAAGGTTTCGCGCCTGCGGGCGCGACCAAAGGGCTTTCCGATCGCCCTTTGGAAACCTTCGGGCCCATACGCTATGGAATGCTTGCAAGTTTGGGAGCCTGTAGTTTCATTTTTTTATCTTGTATGAAAAAACATGCCTTTTTCAATAGTCTGAGGCCCCGCGGAAACATCCGCGGGGCTTTTTGAGAAACGCAAATTCGGGCAACCATAGCTCCCCCGAATTTGCAGGAAGATGATGCTGCCGGCGTACTCAGCAGCCCGCCCCACCGGCTCAACCGGATGCGCGCAAGGGCTGCCAGCGCGCGGCCCCAGGTTTGGGGACAACCGGGGCCTTCCCCGTGGTGAAACCCTTGCATTTTATGCAAAAGCGCCGGAGCAGCGTTTTCCGTTGCTCCGGCGCATGTTTTTTATTTGCCCTCCCGCTCACTTTCCTCCAGGTACTTTTCCAGCTTGCGCTTGACCCGTTGAAGGGCGTTGTCGATGGATTTCACATGCCGGCCCAGGTTATCGGCAATCTCCTGATAGCTCTTGCCGTCCAGGTAGGCGCGGAGCACCTCCTGCTCCAGGCCCGAGAGCACTTCGTCAATCTTGGCGTGGATGGAAGAAAGGTCTTCCTGGCCGATGATAAGCTCCTCGGGGTTGGTGGTGCGGCCTTCAATGATCACGTCCAGCAGGGTGCGATCGCTTTCCTCATCGTACAGGGGCTTGTTCAGGGATACATAGCTGTTCAGGGGAATGTGCTTCTGCCGGGTGGCCGTCTTGATGGCGGTAATGATCTGACGGGTAATGCACAACTCCGCAAAGGCGCGGAAACTGCTGAGTTTGTCAGGCTTGTAATCCCGGATGGCCTTGTACAGGCCGATCATGCCCTCCTGAACGATGTCCTCGTGATCCGCGCCAATGAGGAAGTAGCTCCGCGCCTTGGAGCGCACGAAGTTCTTGTACTTGCTGAACAGGTATTCCTGAGCCACGCTGTCGCTGTGCTGGCATAGGCGCACGACCTCCTCGTCGGTCATGTGCGCGTAGTCCTCGGGAAATGTCAGGCTGGTTTCCGCGTCCGTCTCCGGCTCGGTCAGCTCGGCTTCCCCGTCGCCTTTGCGGGCCTTGCGGGCTGCCTCCAACTCCCTGAGCGTAGCCAGTTCCTCTTCGGTGAAGTCCATGTTGCGGTCATCCATTGCTTGTTTCCTGCCTTATTTGCTCCTGCGAAGTTTTTCCAGCGCGTCGTATTGTTCCGGCGAAAGCCGTTCCATCAAGGGATTGCGGTGGCGCTCTGCCCGGGCGCGGTGCTCCGCAAAGCCTCGCCGCCGGGTTTCATGGGCCTCGCGCAAAAGTTCCCGGGCCGTCAGGCGCATGGCGCCGGTGGAAAGCACCTGGGACTGTTCCAGCCCGTCGGAGGTGGCCACCCGCACCGGGCGGTACCGCGGCGTGAGAGCCACCAGCCGTTCGATATAGCTGTCCGCGGTTTCTCCGTGCCTGGTGAATACCACCGTCACCCCGGCGTGGACCTCCTCGGTGCGCAGCCGCCGGTCGGACTGGTAGCCGTCAAAAACCAGCACCACTTCTTCACCGGTATAGCCGCTCAGATCCTGGAGCAGGCGCAGCAGGTTGTCCCGGCAGCTTTCCAGGGACCATTCCTGCTTCTCCGCTTCCTTCCACGCGCCGATGATGTTGTAGCCGTCCACCACCAGCAGGGGCTTCATGCCTGATGGGACCGGGATTGCAATACCCGGTACATCATCACGCCCGCCGCCACGGAGGCGTTCAGGGAGTCAATCTTGCCCTTCATGGGCAGGGAAACCTTGCGGTCGCACTTCTCCAGGGTCAGGCGGCTGATGCCCTCGCCTTCCGCGCCGATCACCAGCGCCACGCCGCCGCTGAAGTCCACCTGGTCGTAGTCCTCCCCGTCCATGGTGACCGCATAGGTCCAGATATTGCGGGCCTGAAGCTGCTCCAGGGTGCGGGTCAGGTTCACCACCCGGGCCACGTGCACATGCTCCACCGCGCCGGCGGAAGCTTTCACCGCGGCGGGGGTCAGGCCCACGCTGCGGCGCTCGGGGACGATAACCCCATGGGCGCCCACGCACTCGGCGGTACGGATCACCGCGCCCAGGTTGTGGGGATCGGTGACCCCGTCCAGCAGAATCAGGAAGGGGGCCTCGCCCCGCTCCTGCGCCAGGGCCAGCATGTCCTCCACCGTGGCGTATTGGTACGCCGACGCAAAGGCCAGCAGCCCCTGATGGTGGGGGGTAATGGCGTCCAACCGGGCCTTGTCCACTTCCTGGATGGGCACATGGGCCTCCCGGGCCATGTGGACAATCTGCCGGGCGGAGCCGGAGAGATCCCCCCGCTGCACCAGCAGCTTTTCAATATCCCGTCCGGCTTTCAGCGCTTCCCGAATGGGATTGCGGCCGGAGAGCAGGTTCTCGTTGGGCGCGCATTCCGCCGCGGGGGCCACGGGCGCAGGCGGGGCCGGCGGCACGGGGCGGCGCTGCTCAAAGTCCCGGTAGTCCATGGGCCGGAGCTCCACGGGTGCGGGCCGGGGACCGGCGGGCTTGGGCGCCCGGCGGTTCACCGGCGCGGGCCGGGGAGCGGGGCGCTCCGGCCGCGGGGCGCGGGAGGCAGCGCCGCGCTCAGGCCGTGCCTGTGGGCCGCGCCCATCCCGACGGGAAGAAGCGGGGCGCTCCGGCCTTCCCGTTCCGGTCTGGAAAGCGCGGCCGTCACGGTATTCCGGGCGTCCGCTGGCGCGGTTGCCGCGCACGGGCTTGCCCAGTTCCGGGCCGAAGCGGTGTACCGGCCCGGCGGTTTTGCGGTAATGGGTTCCCTCGTCGTCCCAGCTGCCCTGGTCGGCGGGGTTGGTCTTGCGGCGCTGATGAGGCGCATCCTTGTAATATGCCATGAAAATACTCCTTTTCTTTCTACCGTCACGGGGAGCGATGCTCCCGCGGAAGGGTCAATCTTGATTCTCCTGTTGCATGGCGGCCAGCAGTTCCTGGCGTTCCCGGCGCATCTCCTGCATGTGCCCGCAGCACTTTTCCCCCTCCGGGCAGGGACCGGCAATGCACGGCGCGCCCGCGTCCGCGAACAGGGCCGGGGCAACGGCCATGCACAGGCGGTGCATCTCCGTAGCCAGGGCGCGTATCTCCCACTGGGCGCGGCGGCACATGCGCAGGCGGAAGAAATGCCGCAGTTCCCGTACATTCATCGTGACCATTAATCGGGTCTCGCATGCGCCGGGCAGCACAAAACGCGCGTCCTCGTTGCCGCCTTCCCCCTGGCCCAGTTTTTCCTGCCAGGCTACGTACCAGGCGTGCATCTGGTCCATCTGCACCCGGTACTCCGCCTGAGCCTCCGGGCCCAGGGCTGCGATCTTTGGGGGCACGATATAGCCGAAGCCCTTCTCATAGGAAACGTACCGCTGGCTCTGCACGGAAAAGCTCGCCAGGCGGTGCCGGGTCAGCTGCGCCAGCAGCACCCGGCTCACCCCTTCTACCCCGAAGGTGAAGCAGGCATGCTCCAGCACGGAGTCGTGCCCCATATCCAGCAGCTTTTCCACAAAGGCGCGCTGGTCCTTGGCCGCGATACGCTGCTCCAGATCCCCCAGGGTGGCGCGGGAATAGCACAGCCGCGCGCCCAGGGCTACCACTTCCTCCGGGGACAGGGTGTGCCGCAGCAGCGTGACCTTTTGCGTGACTTCAGGCATGGGCATCCTCCTCCTGGCTGTGTCGGAATAGCGCCAGGAGCCGTTCCTCCTGGCCGGTGACATACAGAAAGCCCACCAGCGCCTCCAGGGCGGTGGCGGCCTGATAGTCCGCCGGGTCCTGATGGCGGGGGGCGGGATGCCGTGCATGGGCGTTACGCCCCCGGCGGGCGATCTCCGCCTCCTCCGGGGAAAGCAGGGGCGTCATACGCTCCAGCGCCTGGGCCTGGGCCGCGGCATTGACGCAGCCGGTGGCGGCCCGGTGCATGTTGTGTACGTTCCGCCCTGCGTACAGAAGGCGGCTGCGAATCAGCAGATCCCACACCGAATCCCCCAAATAGGCCAACTGCAAGGGATTGAGCAGCCGGGCCTTTTCCGGGGCCATGGGCGCGGATTCCCTGAGCGTCACCGCCTTCGCCTCCCTGAAACATATTCCGTATGATTATAGCACATTGCTTCCCGCAGAACAAGCGCCCGCCCCGGGGAATTCCCCGGAAGAAAATTTTCTGTCCGGCGGCCGGGCAAGCCCGGAGGAAAAAGCGGGTTCCTGCCGGACGCGGAAGAAAAAGGGCCGGAAGCCTGCCATACGAAAGAAAATACCTTGCCGGGAAGCCACAGCCTCCCCATGGAGTGAACTGTGGATTCCCGGCAAGGCGCGCTGTTTCACAGGCAACTACGCGGCCTGGCGGGCCGGCGCGTTTCGCGCCCCCCGTCTCAGCTTCCCAGATAGGCCTTGCGCACGTCGTCGTTTTTGAGCAAGGCGGAGGCCTCGCCGGTCATGGCGATGCGCCCCGTTTCCAGCACGTACGCCCGGTCGGCGATGGACAGGGCCATCTGCGCGTTTTGCTCCACCAGCAGGATGGTGACGCCCGCGGCGTGCAGCTCCTTGATAATGTCGAAAATCTGCTCCACCAGAATGGGGGCCAGGCCCATGGAAGGCTCGTCCAGCATCAGCAGCTTGGGCTTGCTCATCAGCGCCCGGGCCATGGCCAGCATCTGCTGCTCGCCGCCGGAGAGCGTCCCGGCGATCTGCTTTTCCCGTTCCTTCAGGCGGGGGAAGCGGGTAAACATCTCCTCCAGGGAGGCGGGAATTTCGGACTTGGGGCGGGTGTAGCCGCCCATTTCCAGGTTTTCCCGCACGGTCATCTGCTGGAAGATGCGCCGCCCCTCCGGGCACAGGGCCATGCCCTGGGACACGATGCGGCTGGCGGGAATGGCCGCCAGGTCCTTGCCCTCCAGCATCACGCGGCCGGTGCGGGGGCGCAGCAGCCCCGCGATGGTGTTCAGGGTGGTGGACTTGCCCGCGCCGTTGGCCCCGATGAGGGTCACAATCTCGTCGGGATATACCTCAAAGCTGATGCCCTTGATGGCATGGATGGCCCCGTAATATACGTTGATGTCCTCCACCTGCAAAAGCGGCTTGCGGTTCTCGCTCACGGTGCATCCTCCTTTTGCTTGCCCAGGTACGCCTCGATGACCACGGGGTTCTGCTGAATCTCCTCCGCGGTGCCCTTGGCGATGATCCGCCCGTAGTTCAGCACGCAGATGCCCTCGCAGATGCCCATGACCAGGTTCATGTCGTGCTCGATGAGCATGACGGCGATCTGGAATTCGTCACGGATTTTGATGATGTTACGCATGAGCTCCTCGGTTTCGTGGGGGTTCATGCCCGCGGCGGGCTCGTCCAGCAGCAGCAGGGAGGGATGGGTGGCCAGTGCCCGGACGATCTCCAGGCGGCGCTGGGCGCCGTAGGGCAGGGAGCCAGCCTTCACCTCCGCCATGTCCTCCATGCCGAAGATGGACAGCAGCCGCAGGGCCTGCTCATGCTGGGCGCGCTCCTGCTTCCAGTAGCCCGGCAGGCGGAAGATGCCCGTGAGCATGCCGTAGCGCACCTGGTTGTGCAGCCCGATGCGCACGTTGTCCTCCACGGTCATGTTGCCGAACAGGCGGATGTTCTGGAAGGTGCGGGCGATGCCCAGGCGGTTGGCCTGCATGGTGTTCATGCCCGCGGTATCCTTGCCGTTGACCAGCACGGTGCCCGTGGTGGGCTGGTATACCTTGGTCAGCAGGTTGAACACGGTGGTCTTGCCTGCGCCGTTGGGGCCGATCAGCCCGGCGATCTCCGTTTTGCCGATGGTCAGGTTGAAATCCTCCACAGCCTTGAGGCCGCCGAATTCAATGCCCAGGTGGCGGGTCTCCAGCACGGGGGTCTTGTTGAGGTCCCGTTCGGGGACGATGCTGTGACTGGGTACGGGCACCATCTTGGTGTCCACCATACGCTTGGGACTCATGCGGCCTCGCCTCCTTTCTCACGGGCACGGCGGTGCAGCCGGGGATAGAACCGGTTGACCAGATTGGAAAGGATAGGGCTGTTGGTCAGCAGCATCACCAGGATCAGCACAATGGCGTACACCAGCATGCGGTAATCGCTGAAGGCCCGCAACACCTCCGGCAGAATGGTCAGCACCGTGGCCGCGATCACCGAGCCGCGGATGTTGCCGATGCCGCCCAGCACCACAAACACCAATACCAGGATGGAGGTGTCGAACTTGAACTTGCTGGCCGTAACCGTGGAGAAGTTCAGCCCGTACAGCGCCCCGGCCATGCCGGCCAGCGCCGCGGACACCACGAAGGCCATCATCTTGTACTTGGTCACCTGAATCCCCACGGATTCCGCGGCGATGCGGTTATCCCGGGTGGCCATAATGGCCCGGCCCGCCCGGCTGTTGACCAGGTTCAGCACAACGAAGAGGGTGAAGAGGATCAGCGCGAAGCCCATGGCAAAGGTGGAGATCTTGTCGATGCCCGTCACGCCGATAGGCCCGTTGACCATCAATTCCCCGGGCAGGTTGGGGTTCAGGAAGCCCAGGTGCAGCCGCGCGCCGTCCAGGGAGATGTACAGGCAGTTGAGCACGTTGCGGATGATCTCCCCAAAGGCCAGGGTCACAATGGCCAGGTAGTCGCCCCGCAGCCGCAGCACGGGAATGCCGATGAGCACGCCCGCCACGCCCGCGGCTGCGCCGCCCACCACCATGGCCAGAATCAGGCGGATTACTTCATTTTCCAGCTGGAAGGCGGCCAGCAGCCAGGCGGAGGCGATGGTTCCCGCAAAGGCGCCCACGCTCATGAAGCCCGCGTGCCCCAGGCTCAACTCGCCGGAAATGCCCACCGTCAGGTTCAGGGAAACGGCCATGACCACGTATACGCAGATGGGCACCAGCTGTCCCTTCAGGGCGCGGGTCATCTGCCCGTTCTCGATGAGCACCTGGCAGACGATGTACGCCACGACGACGATGCCGTAGGTAATCAGGTTGCTTACGGCGGTTTTGCTCGCTTTTCTCATGGGCGTCACCTCACACTTTCTCCCGCACGGGCTTGCCCAGCAATCCCGTGGGCCGTACCAGCAGCACCACGATCAGCACCGCGAATACGATGGCGTCCCCCAGCTCCGTGGAGATATAGGCCTTGCCCAGGATCTCGATCACGCCCAGGAGAATGCCGCCCAGCATGGCTCCGGGAATGGAGCCGATGCCCCCGAACACCGCCGCGGTAAAGGCCTTGATGCCCGGCATGGAGCCGGTGGTGGGCATCAGGGTGGGATAGGCGGAGCAGAGCAGCACGCCCGCCACCGCCGCCAGGGCCGAGCCGATGGCGAAGGTGATGGAGATGGTCAGGTTCACGTTGATGCCCATCAGTTCCGCCGCGCCCTTGTCCTCGGCCACCACGCGCATGGCCTTGCCCATTTTCGTCTTGCCCGTGAACAGCGTCAGCCCCACCATGATGATGATGTTCATCACCACCGTGACGATGGTCTCGCCGCTGATCAGCAGCTGCCCGTCAAAAAAGGAGAGGGAACCCAGGTTGACCACGGAGGGAAAGCTCTTGGGGTTGGAACCCCAGAGCAGCAGCGCCACGTTTTGCAGCAGGTAACTCATGCCGATGGCGGTAATCAGCACCGCCAGGGAGGACGCCTGCCGCAGGGGCTTGTAAGCCAGGCGCTCGATGATCACGCCCAGCAGCGTGCAGGCGACCATGGCCAGCAGCACCGAGACCATGGGCGGCAGTCCCAGGTACTGAATGGCGCAGAAGGTGACGTAAGCGCCGATCATGATCACGTCGCCGTGGGCAAAGTTCAGCATTTTCGCAATGCCGTACACCATGGTATACCCCAGCGCGATGATGGCGTATACGCTGCCCAGGCTGATTCCGTTACACAGGTAGGATAGCAGCGAAATCATATTCCCGAACCTCTCCCTCCGTACAAGGCATGCAGGGCGCCCGGCAAAAGGCTGCCCCGCGTGAAAATAGCAAGCCGCCCGGCCCCCGCCATGCGCAAGAGTCGGGCGGAATGTTCACTTGACCATGGGGCCGCGGACGAAATTTCGCCCGCGGCCCTGTATCGAAGCGTTTTTCGTGAGGATTACTCCATCTTCACGTAAACGCCGCCCTCAATAACGTACACGTTGGGGGTCTTGGTGACCTCGCCGGAGGTTTCCCAGGCCAGCGCGCCGGTCAGGCCGTCGATCTGCAGGGTGGGGAACTGGGCGATGAGCAGTTCGCAGGCGTCCTCGGGGCTGGTCTCGGCAGTGATGCCGGCGTTCTGCACAGCGGTGTACAGGGCATAGATGCCGTCATAGGCGTCCGCAGCGAACTGGTTGGGGGTCTCCCCGAAGGCTTCCTGGTACTTGGCGACGAAAGCCTGGGTCTTCTCGTCCGTGGAGGCGGCGGAGAAGGGGGTCAGCAGCATGACGCCCTCGGCCAGGGAGGCGTCAAAGCCTTCCAGGGTCAGGATACCGTCCATGCCGTCCACGCCGAAGAACACGGGCGCGTACTCCATGGACTTGGCCTGGGCCAGAATCAGGGAAGCGGGGGTGTAGTAGATGGGCAGGAACACCAGATCCGCGCCGGCGTTCTTGCAGGCGGAGAGCTGCACGGAGAAGTCCGCGTTGTCGTCGGAGGCAAAGGCCTGCGCGGTGACCACTTCCAGGCCCAGCTCGGTGGCCTTGGCCTCAAAGGCCTGATAGATGCCCGTGGAGTAGGCGTCGCTGCTGTTGTAGATGACGCCGATCTTGGTGCCCAGGGCCTTTTCGCTGATCATCTCGGCGGAGGCGGTGCCCTGCGCGGGGTCGGTGAAGCACACCTGATACACATTGTCCTTGCCGTCGGTCACTTCCGTGGAGGAAGCGGAGGGCGTGAGCATGAACACCCGCTCCTCATAGGCCTGCGCCGCCACGGCGATGCAGGGAGAAGTGGTCACGGTGCCCAGGATGAACTGCGCGCCGCCGTCCATGACGGTGTTGTAGGCGTTGATGGCTTTCTCGGCGTCGTGCTCGTCGTCCTGCACCAGCAGCTCCAGCTGGACGCCGCCCAGGGCGTTGATCTCCTCAGCGGCAATCTGCGCGCCGTTGGCCACGGCGGTGCCGTAGGTGGCGGCCGCGCCGGTCATGGGGCCGATAACGCCAATCTTGATCGTTCCCGCGTCTTCGGCCGTCGCAAAGGCGGTCATGGTCAGCGCCATGGCCAGGGCGAGAACTAATGCGATCATTTTTTTCATGGAACATTCCTCCTTACCCGATCCGGGTGGAAATAAGAATGAAAACAAGAGATGAAGCTCCCTTGTTTCATGTGTGCATTATACACAGTTGGCCCCGCCGCGTAAAGGGCCTGCTTGTTCCTTTTTTGTATTTGTTCCCCAGCCCGGGCGCGTTGCCCTTTGGCCCGGAGCATGCTATAATGCCGGCATAGACAACAGGAAGGGAGAGGGGAGGCCATGGACGCGCTTATTCCCAAGTGGCACCGGGAGCTGGAGCTTTTCAGCGCCGTGAAACCCATGCTGATTCTGGAAGGCAACGTGCTGGACCAGTACCGCTACCCCGTCCCCGGCAGCGTGGGGGAGGATCAGCTCTGCCCGCTCCCCCGCTATCTCCAGGGCTATTTCCAGGACCTGGGCTATGACCAGGTGGTGTTTTATTCCAATCTGCTGGGGTTTATCAATCCCTACGACGGCGCCATGCTGGAGCGCTTCGCCCGCATGACCGGCGCCGAGGCGGTCCGCGGGGCCATTCCCGCCGAGTTCAAGGGCAACGGCGCAAACACCGCCCCCAACCTGATTCGCCGGGCGCTGGCCCAGGGAGAGCAGGCCGTGGCCGTGGTGCTGGAGGCGGTGTCCCGCTACATCACTTCTCCCGAGCGCATGGACCAGATGGAGGTGAACAGCTTCAACCTCCTGCTCCACGCCGCCCAGAGCGCCGCCGCGGTCCAGACCCGGCAGGGACGCCGGCAAAACCTGCTGGTGCTGCTGGTGAACAAGGTCAACGACCTGCCCGGCTGGCTGTATCTGCACAATCCCCTGGCGAAGATCATCACCATCGAAGCCCCCGACCGGGAGGAGCGGGAACGGCTGCTGTGCGGCGCGGCGTTTCCCAGCTTCTTTGACGGCACGGTATACCGCACCCGCATGCCCTACTACCGCGAGCATCCCCAGGAGCTGCGGCAGCTGCAAAGCCGTTTCCTGGCCCTCACCGAAGGCATGACCTTCACCGAGCTGGACGCCGTGCGCCGCCTGAGCAAGCGCGAGCGGGCGGACATCCGCGACCTGTGCGCCATGGTGGAGCTATACAAGTACGGCGTCCGGGAAAACCCCTGGCAAAGCCTGGACGCGGCCGCCCTGCGCACGGCCAAGGAGGATTTCCGCCGCCGCGTCAAGGGCCAGGACACCGCCCTGGAGCGCACCCTGGATGTGGTGAAGCGGGCCGTCACCGGCATGAACGGCGCGGGAAGCTCCTCCGCGGGAGGCAAGCCCAAGGGCGTGCTGTTCTTCGCCGGACCCACGGGCACGGGCAAGACCGAGACCGCCAAGGCCCTGGCCGAGAAGCTCTTCGGGGACGAACGCGCCTGCGTCCGCTTTGACATGAGCGAGTACGCCCAGAGCCATTCCGACCAGAAGCTCATGGGCGCGCCGCCCGGCTATGTGGGCTACGAGGCCGGGGGGCAGCTCACCAACGCGGTGAAGAAGAAGCCCTTCTCCATCCTGCTCTTTGACGAAATCGAGAAGGCCCATCCCTCCATTCTGGACAAGTTTCTGCAGATTCTGGAGGACGGCCG
The DNA here is from genome assembly GCA_944364075.1 of uncultured Clostridia bacterium. GTDB lineage: Bacteria > Bacillota > Clostridia > Christensenellales > Aristaeellaceae > Egerieenecus. Next base: position 6,272 of record CALVVZ010000035.1, on the reverse strand, counting down.
CATGACCGACGGCCAGGGCGACACCGTATATTTCTCCGAAACCATCCTGATCTTCACCAGCAACCTGGGCATCTACACCAGGGACGCCCTGGGCAACCGGCGGCTGAACGTATCCATGGACATGGACTATCCCCATTTGGCCCGGCGGGTGCGCGAAGCCATTGAGGAATACTTCAAGCTGGAGCTGGGCCGGCCCGAGCTGCTCAACCGCATCGGGGAGAATATTGTGGTGTTCGACTTTATCCGCCGGGAGGCGGGGGAGGAAATCCTTCGCAGCCAGGTGGAGCGGGTGCTCCGGCGCCTGGCGGAGGAACGGGACCTGCGGGTGGAAATCGCTCCCGCGGCCTACGACGCCCTGCGGGACGCCGCCCTGGCGGACCTGTCCAACGGGGGGCGGGGCATCGGCAACCAGGTGGAGAGCCTGCTGATCAATCCCCTGGCCCGGTGGCTGTTTGATCAGGCGGTGACCGGCGGCGCGCAGGTGCTGGTGGAGGCCTGCCTGACCCAGGCCAATCCGCCGGAGCTGCGCTGCCGCAGAAGGGAGGAAACCCATGAAAGCTGAGGATGTGCGTTTCACCGGCGGCGCGCTCCGGCGGGGGGGCTATGCCCTGGGGGACATTGTGGCCGACCTGTGGGGCGCGCCCCAGGGCGCGGAGGAAGGCGCGCCCGGTTCCCCGGCGGCCTTCCCGCCCTTTGAACAGTTCTGGCGGGCGGTGGACGCGGATGTGGACTGGACCGACGCCCTGGTGCGGGATACGCCGCCGGACGGCCTGACCTCCCCGGCGCTGTGGCGCTTTTACCATGGCCAAGCCCCGGCGGTGCTGGCGGGGGATGTGCGGGCCTATCTCGCCGTGCTGAAAACCGCCGACCCGTTGGGGGATCTGAAGCCCTACGTCCGCGGGATGACCGTGGGCGCGCCCGACGCGGATACCCTGCGCTGCCGCTTCCAGGCCGAGCCCGCCTATCTCTCCGGCACGCCGGCGGAAGCCCGGCGGTATCTGGCCGCGGTGGCCCTGCGGGCGGCCCGGGACCTGATGGCCCTGCTCCCCGTGTGCCGGGTGCGGGCGGAGGCCTACCGCGGGGAAGAGGAGCTGCTGGAGGCGGAATACGCCCGGGAGGCCCTGCAAGGGGTGCGCTTCGGCCTGGCCGACCCGGTGGCGCTGACCCAAACCTGCGGCGGTCGCTTTTCCGGCGGTCTGGAAGCGCCTCCCGGCCCGTCCGCAAATGCCGCGCCGGAATGATGCCTCGGAGGCAAAGGCATGCTGCGCCTTCCGCCGGCAAAGCCGCCGGATACAAATAGAAGTCGGAGGGGGGCGCAGCCCCTCCGACTCAGGCTGCTGAAAAAAGCATGTATTTTCATACAGACGCAAGAAAAATGAAACTTCAGGCTCCTGAACTTGCAAGATTTTCATAGCGTATGGGACCGAAGGTTTCCAAAGGGCGATCGGAAAGCCCTTTGGTCGCGCCCGTAGGCGCGAAACTTCTTGTATCTGCAAGAATGCTTACATAACTTACAAAAAAGATGAAGTAAAACACTTTGTCAACGGTCTGACCGCCGGTCTTGCAACCGGCGGTCCTTTTGCGCCTTTTTCCGGGCTTTCAGGCGTCCAGCAAAATGCGCGCGGCCTCGTCCAGGGAATGCGCCACCCGCGTGGGCAGGGGCGAATCCTTCCCCGCCGGGGCCAGCCAGATGCTGTCGATGCCCGCGGCCCGGGCGCAGCCGATGTCCGAGGTAAGGCTGTCCCCCAGGAGCACGGCTTCCCGGGGTTCCTTGCAGCCCAGGGCTTCCAGGGCCAGGAAAGCCAGGCGGGGGTCCGGCTTGGCGACGCCCGCCTCCTCGGAGATACTCACCGCGGAGAGCATGGGCGTCAGGGGGCTGCCCGCCAGGCGGCTGCGCTGGATACGGCTCAAGCCGTTGGTAATCAGCGCCACGGGCATGGCGGCGCTCACCCGGCGCAGAAACGCCTCCGCGCCGGGCAGCAGAAAGTTGTACTGCCCCAGGGCTTCCGCAAAGTCCTCCCCCAGCAGCACCGCGCTGCTTTCATCCCTTCCCAGGGCGGCCAGCAGCTGCCGGAAGCGCTCCACCTTCAGCTTCGCCTGGGTGGTTTCGCCCCGCTCCAGGGCTTTCCACAGCGCCTGATTGATGCCGTGGTACAGCGCGAGGGTATCCGCGCTGTCCGGGATGCCGTGGCGGCGCAGCACATCCCCCAGGGCATGCTGTTCCGCCAGGCGAAAGTCCATCAGGGTATCGTCGTTGTCAACCAAAAGATAGCGGTACATAATCAACCTCCGTGCGCTTGCGCCCGGCGCGGAAAAACGCCCGTCCGCACGCATGCGGGCGGGCGGCGCACAGGCGTTACTGCCGCTGGGATTCCCGGGTGTAGTTCAACAGGCCGCCGGCCAGGATCATGCCGCGCTGGCGCTGGGTCAGGGGCAGGCATACGGCATATTCCTTGCCCGTGGTTTCGTTGCGCAGCGTCAGCTGCTCCTTGCCCTGGGCGATGGCTTCCCGCACGCCGGGCAGGGACAGCTCGTCCATGGGGGAGATGGCGTCATAATCCGCCTCGCTGGCAAAGGTCAGGGGCAGGATGCCGTTGTTGATCAGGTTATCCCGATGGATGCGGGCGAAGGACTTGGCCACCACCGCGCGAATCCCCAGGTACAGGGGCACCAGGGCGGCGTGCTCCCGGCTGGAGCCCTGGCCGTAGTTCTGTCCGGCCACCAGGATGCCGCCCTTTTCCGCCTTGGCCCGGGCGGGGAAGTCCGCGTCCACGGGGGTGAGGCAGTAGTCGCTCAGGTAGGGGATATTGCTGCGGTAGGGCAGCAGCTTGGCGTTGGAGGGCATGATGTGGTCGGTGGTGATGTTGTCCTCCATCTTCAGCAGCACCTTGCCCGAAACGGTATCCGCCAGTGCCTTGCCCAGGGGGAAGGGCTGGATGTTGGGGCCGCGCACCACTTCCACCTCGGCCTCATGCCCCGCCTCCACCGGGGGGATGACCAGGTTGTCGTTGACCTCGAAATGCTCCGGCTGGGGGATCTCCAGGTCCACGTCCAGGGTGCGGGGGTCGGTGAGCACGCCGGTGAGGGCGGAGGCCGCGGCGGTTTCGCAGCTCACCAGGTAAATGCCCGCGGAGGCGGTTCCGCTCCGGGCATAGAAGTTGCGGTTGTTGGTGCGCAGGGACACCGCGCCCGTCCGGGGGCTTTGCCCCATGCCAATGCAGGGGCCGCAGGCGGTTTCCAGGATGCGCGCCCCCGCGGCCATCATGTCCGCCAGGGCGCCGTTGCGGGCCAGCATGGTCAGCACCTGCCTGCTCCCCGGCCCGATGACCAGGGACACGCCGGGGTTCACCCGCTTGCCCTTGAGAATGCGCGCCACGCGCATCATGTCCTGATAGCTGGAATTGGTGCAGGAGCCGATGAACACCTGGTCCACGGCGATGGGCCCCACATTTTCCACCGTGTCCACGTTGTCGGGCATATGGGGCTTGGCCACCAGGGGAACCAGGGCGTCCAGGCAGATTTCGACGGTTTCGTCGTAGGCCGCGCCGGGGTCGGCGGCCAGGGGCTGCCAGTCCGCCTCCCGGTCCTGGGCCTTGAGGAAGGCGCGGGTCACCTCGTCGCTGGGGAATACCGAGGTGGTGGCGCCCAGCTCCGCGCCCATGTTGGCGATGGTGGCGCGCTCAGGCACGGTGAGGGTGGCCACGCCGGGACCGGTGTACTCCATCACCCGGCCCACGCCGCCCTTGACGCTCAGGCGGCGCAGCACCTCCAGGATGATGTCCTTGGCCGCCACGCCATAGGGCAGTTTCCCGGTCAGATGCACGTTCACCACCCGGGGGCAGGTAAGGTAGTACGCGCCGCCGCCCATGGCTACGGCCACGTCCAGGCCACCCGCGCCGATGGCCAGCATGCCGATGCCGCCGCCCGTGGGGGTGTGGCTGTCGCTGCCCAGCAGCGTCCAGCCGGGAATGCCGTAGCGCTCCAGATGCACCTGGTGGCAAATGCCGTTGCCGGGCTTGGAGCACCAGATGCCGTGCTTGTGGGCCACGGTCTGGATGTACTGGTGGTCGTCCGCGTTCTCAAAGCCCGTTTGCAGGGTGTTATGGTCAATATACGCCACGGAGCGCTTGGTGCGCACCCGTTCCACCCCCATGGCTTCGAATTGCAGGTAGGCCATGGTGCCCGTGGAATCCTGGGTCAGGGTCTGGTCGATGCGGATGGAGATTTCCTCCCCCGGAATAAGCTGGCCGCTGACCAGGTGCGCTGCGAGAATCTTCTGGGTCAAATTCATCATGCTGCGTGCCTCCGATATATTCCGCGCTTCTCCTTTGAAGAACGGATAAAGTTGTATACAGTAGCTCCATGGTAGCAGCCCGCCGCGCCCGTGTCAAGGTCTGGACAACGAAAGAACAACCCACACAGCGGCGCGGGATAAAGGGCCTGGCTTTTCCCGCGGGCTGACCGGCAAAGCCGCCGGATACGTGATGAAAGCCGGAGGGGCCGCAGTCCCCTCGACCTTTCCCTGGGTTTTTTTGACAATCTAAAGCGCCGCCTGCTCCGGTTTCTTTCCTGGAGCAGGCGGCGCCTGTCGTATGGTTTTTTCGCCCGTCAGCCTTCCGCCACTTCCACGGTAAGCTCGGCTTCCACGGGCATGTTCATGGGCAGGGAGGCCACCCCAAAGGCGCAGCGGGCATGTTTGCCCAGCTCCCCGAATACCTCCACCATAAGGTCGCTCAGGCCGTTGGCCACCTGCGGCTGCTGGGTGAACTCCGGGGTGGACGCCACGTAGATGCGGGCGTCCAGGATACGGGTGATCCGGTCCAGATCCCCCAGGTGCTTTTTCAGCTGGGCCAGCAGGTTCAGGGCGCACAGCTGCGCGGCGGCGTAGCCGTCCTGGGGGGAAACCTCCGCGCCCAGGCGTCCTACATAGGGCTTCTCGCCGTTGCGCACGGGCAGCTGACCGGAGCACCACACGATGCGGCCGCTCTGGGTCACGGGCACATAGGCGGCCACCGGCGCGGGGGCGTCGGGCAAGGGACCGTACTTTTCCGTAATGATGGTTTCAGCGCGCATGTTGATGCCCTCCTTACTTCAATACCGCCTTGATGCGGCGGACGCCGGCGCTGGAGCTTTCTTCCTTCTGGATGTGGAACTCGCCCAGGTCGCCGGTGTTCTCGGCATGGGGGCCGCCGCAGATCTCAAAGGAGAAATCCCCCATCTTGTAGGTGCGCACCTTTTCGCCGTACTTGCTCTCGAACAGGCCGATGGCGCCCTTGGCCTTGGCCTCGGGCACGGTCATTTCCTCGCAGACAATGGGCGCCTTGGCCTGAATGGCCTCGTTCACCAGCTTCTCCACCTGGGCCAGCTCCTCCTTGGTAACCTTGCGGCCAAAGGTGAAGTCGAAGCGCAGGCGCTCGGCGGTGATGTTGGAACCCTTCTGGGCCACCTCGTCCCCCAGCACCTTGCGCAGGGCGGCGTGGAGCAGGTGGGTGGCGGTGTGCAGCTTGGTGGTTTCCTCGCTGTGATCGGCCAGGCCGCCCTTGAAGCGCTGCTCGGCGCCGGCATGGCTGGTGGCCTGGTGCTGCTTGAAGCTCTCCTCAAAGGCGGGCACGTCCACGGCGAGGCCGCGCTCCCGGGCCAGCTCGCAGGTCATTTCGATGGGGAAGCCGTAGGTATCGTACAGGTGGAAGGCGCTTACGCCGTCGATGACCCCGTTCTGCACCCGGGAAGCTACCTTGTCAAACTCCTTGTTGCCCTGGCGCAGGGTGCGGGCGAAGCGCAGCTCCTCCAGCTTGAGCTGCTCCAGCACAAAGGCGCTGTTGCGGGCCAGCTCGGGATAAACATCCTGGTACTGGGCGATAATAACCTGGGCAATCTCGCTGGTGAAGCCTTCGGGCATGTTCAGCTGCATGCCGTAGCGCACGGCGCGGCGAATCAGCCGGCGGAGGATATAGCCCTGGTCGGTGTTGGAGGGGCTTACGCCGCGGTCATCGCCCAGGATAAAGGTGGCGGTGCGCATGTGGTCCGCGATAATGCGGAAGGCCTTGTCCGTGGCGTCGTCCTGGCCGTACTCCCGGCCGCTGAGCTGGGCGATCTTGGCCAGGATGCCCGTGAAGGCGTCGGTTTCATAAACGGTCTTTTTGCCGTTGAGCACGCAGATGGTGCGCTCCAGGCCCATGCCCGTGTCCACGTTCTTCTGGGCCAGGGGCACGAAGGTGCCGTCCGCCTGCTTGTTGTACTGCATGAATACATCGTTCCAGATCTCCAGGTAG
>CALVVZ010000034.1 GCA_944364075.1 uncultured Clostridia bacterium | reverse complement strand
CCTATCTGCAAATTTCTTTGTGCAGGAATCACCTGCAATGGCGTTGAAAGCAACCGCGTATTTGTGGCGGAAACCGGTGAGGGAGCTTACAGCAAGCGCGCCGCCGCCGGCCGACGACAGGTTGTCAATAACTGGTTTTTGTGTTATACTAAAGCGCTGACTATTACAGCTCACGGGCTGTGTACAATAGTAAGGAGGAACTCCCATGCCAACCACATCTTTTGATAAGGAATCCATCAAACAATCCATCATCGGAAAACTGCAGCGATACAATGGGCGCACTATTGCCGAGGCAACGCCTCAACAAATCTATAAAGCCCTTGCGTCCACCGTGCGCGACCAGATCATGCAGAAATGGATGATTGCCCGGGAGGAGCGCAAAACCAGCCAGGCCAAGCGGCTGTATTACCTTTCCGTGGAATTCCTCATGGGCCGCAGCCTATATAACAACATGCTCAACCTGATGTCCACGGATGTATACACCCAGGCGCTGAAGGAGCTAGGTATCGACCTGCAAAATATCCTGGCCGAGGAATCAGAGCCCGGTCTGGGTAACGGTGGCCTGGGCCGCCTGGCCGCATGCTTCCTGGACAGCCTGTCCAGCCTGAATCTCCCCGCCATGGGCTGCACCATTCGCTATGAATACGGCCTGTTCCGCCAGAAGATTGTGGAAGGCCAGCAGGTAGAGCTTCCCGATAGCTGGCTGGATAACGGCAACGTATGGGAAATGCCCGTCATGGAGGATGCCTGCGAGGTACACTTCAACGGCTATGTGGAACAGGTAGTGGAAAACGGCGTGCAGAAGTTTATCCACCGGGACTACCATACCGTGGAAGCCGTTCCGTACGACATGCCCATTGTGGGCTATGACACCGCTACCGTGAACAGCCTGCGCATGTGGTCTGCCCGCAGCCCCAAGCACATCGACCTGACCGCCTTCGGACAGGGGCGCTTTGTAGAGGCCAGCGAGGAAAAGGAGCTTGCCGAGGTCATTTCAAAGGTATTGTATCCCGGGGACAACAACTACGAGGGAAAGCGCCTGCGTCTGAAGCAGCACTACTTCTTTACCAGCGCCACCCTACAGTACATTCTCAAGGACTTCAAGCGGATGTACGGCACGAACTTCCGCCTGCTTCCGGACAAGGTCATCATCCACATCAACGATACGCACCCCGGACTGGCCATTCCCGAGCTGATGCGCCTGCTGATCGATCAGGAAGGCCTGGGCTGGGACGAAGCCTCCCAGATCGTGCAGAAGACTGTCGCCTACACCAACCACACCATCATGGCCGAAAGCCTGGAAAAGTGGCCGGAGGATATGGTCAAGCAGCTGCTGCCGCGTATTTACCAGATCCTGACGGAGCTGAACCGCCGCCTGTGCGAGAAGCTGTGGAATTACTTCCCCGGCCAGTGGGAGCGCATCGGCTCCATGGCGATTATTGCCTACAATCAGATATACATGGCTAACCTTTGCGTGGCGATGTCCTGCTCGGTAAACGGCGTCAGCCAGCTCCACGGGCAGATTTTGAAGGAGGACACCTTCCACGACTACGCGCAGATCATGCCGGAAAAATTCAGCGCCATCACCAACGGCATTACCCATCGCCGCTGGCTCATGGGCTGCAATCCCAAGCTCTCCAACCTGATCTGCGAGGCCATCGGCGACAAGTGGATCCATGATCCCGAGGCGCTCAGCGAGCTGAAGCCCTTCGCCGACGACAAGGCCTTCCGGGAAAAGTTCGGGGCTATCAAGCACCAGAACAAGGAACGCCTGGCCCAGCTGATGCTCCAGAATCAGGACATTCAGGTAAACCCGGACTTCATCTTCGACGTACAGGCCAAGCGCCTACATGAGTACAAGCGACAGCTGCTCAATGCGCTCCATATCCTGGTGCTGTATAACCGCATCGTGAACGATCCAAATTATACCATGGAACCCCGCGTATTCTTCTTTGGCGCCAAGGCCTATCCCGGATACTACCGGGCAAAGCTTATTATCCGCTTCATCACCGCCCTGAGCGAGCTGATTGCCAAGCATCCCCGGGCTTCCAAGATGCTGCAGGTCGTGTTCGTGGAAAACTACAATGTATCCACTGCTGAGGTGCTGATTCCCGCCGCGGAGGTTTCCGAGCAGCTCTCCACCGCCTCCAAGGAGGCCAGCGGTACCGGCAATATGAAGTTCATGATGAACGGCGCGCTGACCATCGGCACCATGGACGGCGCCAACGTAGAGATCAGCGAGCAGGTAGGTATGGATAACATCTATATCTTCGGCATGCGCAAAAATACCGTGCTGGACATGTACCGGGAGCGCAACTATAACCCCATGCAGATCTACGAAACCAATCAGGAAATTCGCCAAGCCATGACACAGATGATCGACGGCACGCTGCTGCCCAACAGCGCCGCAGTGCTCCAGCCGCTGTATCACACCCTGCTTCTGGGCGACTATGGCTCCATGCCCGATAGCTATTTCGTACTCAAGGATTTCGGCTCCTACTCCATGGCCCAGCGCCGCATTAACGAGGACTATGCCAACCGTGACAAGTGGTTAAAAATGGCCGTCATCAATACCGCCATGTCCGGGGTGTTCTCCTCCGACCGCACCATCCGGGAATACAACGACCGCATTTGGCACCTGGAACCCTTGGGAACCCGGAAATAATCGAAAGCGAAAGCCGCGGGCGCCCGCAACGCCCGCGGCAGCATTTCCTGAAAAGGCGTTCTGATTTGGCTGGAGAACCGGGACGCCTGCCTGTCCGCATAGCGGCTCCGCCCGGAGCTTCTCCGGTAGAAAATAACTAGCAGCAAGGATGATCGTATGTTTCTGCACAATTCCCATCAGGCCTTTTTCCGTACTCCCGCAGGTCCTGCGCCCGCAGGCAGTGAAGTGACCATTCGTTTTCTTTCCGACGAGAGCGACTCGGTAGTGCTCCGCACCTGGAACGGCCAGGAAAATACCTACGTGATGCATAACGACGGGGACAATGCCTGGAGCGCTACCATCACTATGCCCCAGGAACCTGGCTGGCTGTGGTATGACTTTATCCTCTACCAGAAGGATGGCCACGCTATCCGCTATGGCAATGCTTACGACCAGCTGGGCGGCGAGGGCGCCATCTATCCCTCCGGGGACATTTCTTCCTATCAGATCACGGTATATAAACCCGGCTTCAAAACGCCTGGCTTTTTCCAGGGTGCAAACGTCTATCAGATCTTCCCCGACCGCTTCTTCAAGGCATCTACCAAAGCCGTGGACGACCGCACGGACCGTATCCTGCACAAGGACTGGGAAGAGGATCTGCTCACTGACAGCGACCCCCGTAGCGGCGATTATATGGCACTGGATTTCTTCGGCGGCACGCTAAACGGCATTGCAAAAAAGCTGCCCTATCTGGAGAAATTGGGCGTGACGGTGCTGTACCTGAATCCCATTTTCCGCGCCCATAGCAATCATCGCTACGATACCGGCGATTATACGCAGATCGATCCCCTGCTGGGTACCCAGGAGGAGTTTGAAACCCTGTGCCAGAAGGCAGAGGAGAGGGGCATCCGCGTCATCCTGGACGGCGTGTTCTCCCACACAGGCGAGGACAGCCGCTATTTCAACCGCTATGGCAGCTATGATACCGTTGGCGCGTATCAGTCCAAGGAATCTCCTTGGTACGATTGGTATACTTTCCGCACCTATCCCACGGATTATGCCTGCTGGTGGAACATTCCATCCTTGCCGGAGGTGAAGGAGACTCACCCGGATTACCAGCGTTTCATGCTTCAACCCAAGGAGGGCATTGTGCCCCGCTGGCTGCACGCCGGCGCCTCCGGCTGGCGGCTGGATGTGGCCGACGAACTGCCCATGGAATTCCTCCGCGGCCTGCGCACGGCAGCCAAGCGCGCACGCCGGGACGCTCTGGTGCTGGGCGAGGTTTGGGAAGACGCCAGCAACAAGATCAGCTATGGGGAAATGCGTAACTACTGCCTGGGCGACACCTTGGATAGTGTCATGAACTATCCCCTCCGGGAAGCCATCCTGGATTTCGTTACCGGCAAGCATGACGCCACGGCCCTGGCCCGGCTGATCAATCATCAGGCGGAAGTCTATCCCGCGCAGTTCCGCTACGCGCTGATGAACCTGATTGGAAGCCATGACCGTGCCCGTGCGCTGAATGTGCTCTGCGGGAAGGAAGGGCTGAAGCTGAGCAAGAAAGAGCAGCAAGAGCTGCGCTTGACGGAAGTGGAATACGCCCAGGCGGTGGAGCGCTATAAGCTGTGCGTGGATATTCTCTGCGCGCTACCCGGTAATCCCACCATCTATTATGGCGATGAAGCCGGCCTCACCGGCTGTCCTGATCCCTTCTGCCGCCGTCCTTTTCCCTGGGGCAAAGAAGACAAGGAGCTGCAGGCCTATGTGGCCGAGCGTCTGAACCACCGCAAGGGGTCCGCGCTGCTGAAGTACGGTCACTGTGAGGTAACAGCCGACGGCCCCGATACCCTGCGCGTAGTACGGTACCTGGACGGTACCGACGGGCTGGGCCGCAAAGCCGGCAAGCAGCGAGAGGAGATCTTGCTCACCCGTAAGCCTTAATATGCGTCTTTTCCTGGGGGGCTGTTGCAAAACTTCTGTTTTGCAACAGCCCCTTTTCTCGTTGGCCAAGCGTATCCCCCTGACAGTCCCGCAAAAATCATTTTGCCGAATACCGTCTTTATGACATAAGCTCTGCAAACTGTCGACAAAGTATATCATTTCTCATTCTTTTGCAAGTAGCACATTGTATTCTTGCAAGCACGGAGGATTTCGCGCCTGCGGGCGCGACCAAAGGGCTTTCCGATCGCCCTTTGGAAACCTTCGGTCCCATACGCTAAGAAATTTTTTTGCAAGTTTGGAAACCTGAAGTTTCATTTTTCTTGCGTCTGTATGAAAATACATGCTTTTTTCAGCAGTCTGGGAGCTGTTTTTCTTGGCCCTAGCGTTTGACCTGAAAAAGCTATGGATGAAGCGGGAACACAACCGGCTTAGAACGCGCGTGTCTCTCAAAAGGGTTTCATAGTTCTCTCAAAAATTGAAAAGCTATCCACATGCGGGTCTGCTTTTTGACAGCCCTGGTTTCTTATGCCTCTTTTCGCTTTAGCTGGTTGCTTTTTGACGCTATGAAGCCGTTTTTCTCTTGATTTGTTTGCAAAAAGGACGTGCCGCAGAAATTGCTTTCTGCAACGCGCCCTTTCTTGTATTTTTTTGTGTCTGCTTTAGGGGTTTTCCCTCACGTCGCGTTCACCTTATGCTTGGAAAAGCGGTGTGGACAGATACCGGTCGCCGGTATCGGGCAAAAGCACCACTACGATCTTGCCCGTATTCTCCGGCTGGCGCGCCAGCTCCGTGGCCGCCCACAGGGCTGCGCCGGAGGAAATGCCCGCCAAGATTCCTTCCCGGCGCGCCAGCTCGCCACCGGCGGCATAGGCTTGCTCCTCCGTTACCTGTATGACCTGATCGTATATCGCAGTGTCCAGAGTTTCCGGCAGAAAGCCCGCGCCGATTCCCTGGAGTCCATGGGCGCCTGCAGCCCCGCCGGACAGCACTGGGGAACCCGCGGGCTCCACGGCCACTACGCGCACCTTGGGGTTGCGTTCCTTCAGGTATTGGCCCACGCCGGTGAGGGTGCCGCCGGTACCTACGCCTGCCACGAAAATATCCACCCTGCCATCCGTATCTTCCCAAATCTCCGGCCCCGTGGTGGTACGATGGGCCGCCGGATTGTCTGGATTGGCAAACTGTCCGGGAATGAAGCTGCCCGGCAATTCCGCTGCCAGGGCCTGGGCTTTGGCAATGGCTCCTGCCATACCCTGTGCGCCGTCGGTAAGCACCACCTCCGCGCCATACGCTTTCAGCAGGGCGCGGCGCTCCACACTCATGGTGTCCGGCATGGTCAAAATCACCCGATAGCCCCAGGCAGCGGCCACCGCGGCCAAACCGATTCCCGTATTGCCGCTGGTGGGTTCGATAATCACCGCGCCGGGCTGCAGCTCGCCACGCTCCCGCGCACCGGACAGCATGGCCAGGGCCACGCGGTCCTTCACCGATCCTGCGGGGTTCAAATATTCCAGTTTCGCCAGCAAGGTGGCGCAAAGCCCATGCGCCCGGCCGTAATGCCCCAGCTTCATCAGTGGCGTTCCACCGACAAGTTCGGTAATTTCCTCATAGATTCGCATGAGCGGATACCCCTTCTTCATCGCATATATGCCCGGTTCTGCCGTCCCATGCGGCGCACATGTTCTGCCGTCAAAGCCAGGAATTCACGGTTGGTTGGCCGGCCCTTTTCAGGGTCCACCGTATGGCCAAACCATTTTTCCAACGCCGGTAGCCTTCCACGGCTCCACAGGGATTCCAGGGCACTGCGCAAGTCCCGTTCCACGGCGCCGGAGCGCAGGCCATATTTTTCCGCAAAACAGGGGTACAGCCGCCCGGTCACCGCCGCGAGCATGGGCGGATGCGCCGCGCACCAAGCGATCATTTCCGGTAGAAACGCCGCTGCGCGAAGCTCCGGCCGCAAGCCCAGCTCCTCCAGCAATTCACCGGCCAGGCTGGTCAGAAAAGGCAAAAGCGGCGCGCACAGGCAGGGAAGCCCCGGCCTGCGAACCAGTTCCTGCGCAACAGCGGCCCATGCTGCCGCGTCTCCATCGGCGGGGAGTGCCGCGTCCGTCCCGTCCGGGCGGCAGCCCACGCATAGCGTCCAGGGCGGAGGAAGCGGTGGAGCGCTTTTTAGCGCTTCCAACAGCGAACTTGCCGGTCCGTTCGCAGGCGCTTCCAGCACGGCCAGCTCCGTCTGGCCTGTCGCCAGGCGCATCCAACCGTAGCTTTCGTCGCAAGTCCAATTTGCCTGCCATTCCTCGCCCAGGTTTTCCAGGGCTAGCGCCAGCAGCCGCGCCCGCGCCGGAGAACGCATGCAAATCAACACGCGCACGCTGCCGCCTCCCTTCCTTGGATATCGGGGAATAAGATTCGCCGCGGCAAGGAGAAATCCTGTTCTTTCTTTCCGAAGATCGGCATGCGTTTTTTATATGCTTGCGCAGCTCCTGGGCGGGCATAGCTGATAAACAATTTTGCCTTGCCGTGCCGCCAATGCCGTGAATCTGGCCGCTCCGCCCCAGGCATGCGCCACGTAAGCAACCACGTATTCCGTATGCTCCAGCATCCAGCGATTTCGCCAGGAAATCGCATAACGGCCCGGCACGGCTTCAATCCCCTCCGGCAGCAGGGTAGGGTCCTGTAAGGATGTATGCGATTGCGGAATATAAGCCAGCACCACGTCATACCGGATGTGCGGGTATGCTGCCGCCAGCTCCCTCAGCACGGCGCACACCAGCGTGTCAAAAGCCCCCTGGTTCCCTACATAAAAGCGGTCCACAGCCTTTTCCTCGATCAGGCTGGTCAGTACGGCGCTCAGCCGCTGCCTTACAGCCGCCGGGCAATCCCGATGGCCGAAAAACGTGCATGCAGCCACGGTATCCTCCTACAAATTGACCAGTATTGCGGTCAATAATTGGTTTCAGTATAGCATACCATAACTTTGGTTGCAACCAGTGCCGGACAAAACGCGATACGAGGTGAAGGAATGGAACAGAAGATACGCCGGGATCGGAATATGGGAGATAATCTGCGGCGGCTGCGCCTGGCCAGAAGGATCTCTCAGGAAAAGCTATGTGCCGAGCTCCAGCGGCGGGGCTGCGATATCGGCCGCACGACCTACGCAAAATATGAAGCCGGAGAATTGAACATCCGGGTCAGTGTAATCATGGAACTGCGCAAGTTCTACGGCTGCGATTATGGCGCTTTTTTCGACGGGCTGGACGAGCCGCAGAATACCTCCTCCATATGATGAAAAAGCCGCCTATCCGGGGATAAACTTTCCCGGATAGGCGACTCAGCGTGTCAGAAAAGTGACAACGCCACTTTTTTTGAGAAAGCCGCTTCGGCCAAACAGAGGCCGCCCGAAGATGTAAGAAATTGATTTTGCAAGCAAAATCAACGATCCAGCAAGGCGCTGTTTTCACACGTGAAAACAGCGGTCGCGAAGCAACTCGGCTTTCCAAAGAAAAGTCAACCTTCAGCCGGCAAGGCCGTCGGATACAAATGAAAGTCGGAGGGGCTGCGGCCCCTCCGACATCTCCCTGGGGTTTTTGTCAGTCTGAGCCGCCTATTCGGGGATAAGTTTTCCCGGATGGGCGGCTTCCGTTATGGCCGCAGCATGTTTATTCGGCTACCGGGGCAGACGCCACGATCCATGCCGCGCTGATCTGACCGGGCAGTGACATGGTCATCACGCCATTGAAGTACACGGTCACCTGAGCGCCTTCCTCCACCTTTTCCAGCTGCTCCGCCAGGGCATTGACCCGCACGTCGCCGGCTTCCTGGGTGCTGAGCATGAAACCGTCCTCCTGCAACTGCGATACCGTACCGATGAAACGATAGGCCGTTATCTTCTCCGCTGTTACCTGGGGCGGCAGGGAGCGGGTCATCATGCCATTGTACTGGACGAAAATATAATCGCCCGCCGCAAAGTCTTCAGCGCCTTCCAGCACGGTTTCAGGGGTGAAATGTACCTCCACCAAGCCATGGGTTTCCGTATCGATCACCAGAGTGGCGGAAAGCAAAGCGCCAGTTTCTTCGTGATATTCCGGGGAAATAATCTCCTGAATGACGCCCTGCAGCGGCGGAATCACCGTTTCGTCGTTCCCTTCCTCAAGGACCAGATCCGCATCCGTAGTGACATCCTTGTTTGCGGTGCTTTCCGCCAAAGCGATACCCGCCAGACCAATCGCGGCAATAAGCAACCAAATCAACAGCTTTTTCATCATTCATGTCCTCCTCATTTTTTTGGGGTACGCCAGTAAGACGCACCCTTTAGACAAAAGTTCCGCAGGACGCAAAACTTTTTTCATGAAGATTTCGTCTTTGAAAAGCTATTTGCAGCATGGCGCAAAGTACCGGCAATCATCCGGCAAAACAGCCGGGTGAGAGCAAAAGCCGGAGGGGCTACTGCCCCTCCGGCACAGACTGCTGACAAAGGAATTTGCCTCATTCTTTTTGCAAGTTTTGTATGCATTCTTGCAGATACAAAAGGTTTCGCGCCTTCGGGCGCGACCAAAGGGCTTTCCGATCGCCCTTTGGAAACCTTCGGGCCTCATACGCTATGAAATACTTGCAAGTTTAGAAACCTGAAGTTTCATTTTTCTTGCAAGTATATGAAAAAGCATGCCTTTTTCAACAGTCTGAGCCGGAGGGGCTACTGCCCCTCCGGCTCCTCATGAAAATTTTTCGGCATCACGCAATCGGATTACTTTTTTTCAGCCCGGGGTCCTCCAGGTTCTTTACGTCAATTTCCCGGGCATGATGCTCGATTTCCTTAATCATGGTTACCAACCGCTCATTGACCGGGCAGGGCACCTGCAGTTCCTGCCCTTTGCGGGCAATGTACCCGTTGAAATAGTCGATCTCGGTGGGGCGTCCCCGTTCCAGGCTTTGCAGGCTGGAGGACTTGAGCTTGCTGTACTTCATGCCCACCAGACGAATCATGGTATGACGGCGCAGGCGGTCCAGCGGACCGTCGCCGCGCATCAGCTTCTCATAATCCAGCTTGCCGCCAAAGGGAGGAACCTTCAGCTTCATGGCATGCGCTACATCCATGGCCTCCCCGATAATGGCCAGAAAGATATCCCGTGCTCCGCGGCGCTTGAGCATTTCACCCAGGTGCAATCCGCATATGGCGCCCAGAGAGGTGATGCAACTGTTCACAATCAGCTTGGAGTACAGCTCGGCATAAATATCCTGGCTGATACGGGTTTCCACTACCGCGGAAAGCGCTTGCCGAAGGGTTTCCATGCGCGGATGCTCCCCCGGGACAAGACGGCCAATGATGAAATCGCCGCCACTGGTCATTTCCAGCTCGCCAGGGCCGTGCATGGTTGCCCCCCAGCCGATCACGCAACCCACCGTGCGCTCCTTGCCCACAATAGCGGCCAAGGCATCGGTGCAGATGCCGTTTTGCATGCTTACCACCAGGGAGTCCTTTCGGAGCAGAGGCAACATGGCCTTGGCGCATTCAGGCATATCGTATGCCTTGGTGGCAATCAGGCACAGGTCAAAGTTATCCGTCAGTTCCTCCACGGCGGCCACGCTGTGTACGGGAACAGTATGTTCCCCGCAGTAGCCACGTACACGCAACCCACGCCCGTTGGCCAGGTCTGCAATTTCCATATGTTTGCACACCAACCATACGTCGTAGCCCTTTTCCGCCATGAGCGCGGCGGTAATCCCACCGATAGCGCCTGCGCCGATAACCGCAATCCTACACTTCTCCATATCCGTTTTCTCTCCTCTTGTATGCCCATGGGTAGATGGCACACAGGGAGCGGCCGTCGGAAGCCGCTCCCCGAAAATGCTTACTTGATCATGCTCTGTGTGGTTTGCCAGCCCTGGTCGACGCACTTCTGATGGCTGGTCGCGTACGGGCCGATAGCCGTTACCTGCGCCATGGTGCGCGGGAAGTGGATGCACAGGTGCCCGTCAAAGTTGTTGTCCGTACGGTGTTGCGGGCTATGGGGCATGGAATGCGTGGAAGCCATGTACACGCTGCCGTCCGCAAAGATGACCCATACCGCCTTGGGATTCCAGGTGTTTCCGCCAAAGGCCTTCTCCAGATTGGCGGTATCCTGGGCCGTCAACGGTTCCGCGTCCGCGTGAGCGCCTAGGGAGAACATATGCACCTGCCAGCTCAATCCGGTGGAGAAGTCATACACCGTGGCGTAAGGATACTTCCGTGCCAGCGCTTTGACGGTGGTGTACCAGTTGGCATACTGAACCATACTGGCCGTAGGCTTGGTCACGGTTCCGGAGCCGGAGGAGCCCGGCGTCGCCGTAGGCGTTGCCGTTGCCTGCGAAGTTGTGTTATTGGCGATGGCGTTGGAGCTGTTGAGCAGCGTCAGCGTGTTGACACCGGCAATGCCGTCTACCTTCAAGCCGTTTTTCCGCTGGAAAGCCTTCAACGCTTCAAAGGTCTGCACGCCGAACTTGCCGTCCGCGCTGCCGGTGAGGTACCCCAGGGCTATCAGCCGTGCCTGCAGGTCACGCACCGAGTTGTTGCTGTCTCCCTGCATAATCAGGGAATTGGTGGGAGCGGGCGTAGGCGTAGCAGATTCCGCCTTCACGGCGGTGGCGGAGTACAGCTTGGTCTGTGTATCCTTGCCTGCGATACCGTCACGCAATAGGCCGTTATTCTTCTGGAAGAGCGTGACCGCCTCAGCGGTGGCAATGCCGTATTTGCCGTCGGCTTCACCCTTGAGGTAGCCCAGCTCGATCAACCGGGTCTGCAACGTCACCACCTCGGTACCGGTAGCGCCTTTGCGCAGGGTGGTGTAGGTATCCACCGTGCCACCCGCCAGAGCACCGGAGTACATGACCGCCGTAACGCTGTACATCTTCGACTGGGTATCATAACCTGCGACGCCGTCCACCTTCAGGCCGTTCTTTTCCTGGAAAGCCTTGATGGCCGCCACGTCGTCTGCCTTGCAGGTACCGTCCACATTGGCGTCATAATATCCCAACTGGGTCAGGCGGGTTTGCAAGGAGGATACCGCCGCGCCCGTTACGCCCAGCTTGATAAGCACCACGTTGTCCTCCGTCAGGGGCGTGGGGGTGGGCGTGGGCGAAGGCGTTGCGGTGGGCTTTGGGGTAGGACTGGGGGTAGGAGTGGGCGTGGTGCCCACTTTCAGGGCGGTAACGCTGAAGAGCACGTTGTAGGTGCCTTCCCCTGCTACGCCGTCGGCTTCCAGACCATTGGTTTCCTGGAATTCCTTCAGCGCGGACACGCTGCCGGAGCCGAACTTTCCGTCAACCTTGCCGGTGTAGTATCCCAGTTCCTTGAGGCGGGATTGCACCAGTTTGGCATCATCTCCAGAGGAACCGGAACGCACCGTGCTTTGCGGCACCGTATAGGTGGGCGCGGGGGTTGGCGTGGGGCTGGGCGTAGGGCTGGCCGTAACGCCGGAGGCCAGGGCATTGGCGCTTTCCAGCATGGCCTTGGTTTGCGTGCCCACGGCGCCGTCGGCAGTAAGGCCGTTGGCCTTCTGGAAGGCCTTTACGGCGCTTTGGGTGTCTTTGTCGTAGGTACCGGTAATCTCTCCGGCGTAATATCCCAGCTCCTTGAGCCGGGTCTGCACAGTGACAACCGCGTCACCCATGTTGTTCAGACGGATAATCGCTCCGGGCAGCGGCGATAGGGTCATGATCTCCGTCGCCTTTCCCTGGCTGTTCTTGGGCTTGCCCTCATAAAGGAAGGCCTGCAAATTTGCATCGGCAATACCGGTTACAGGATACTCGTTGGTTTCCTGAAAAGCCTTCAGCGCCGTTTCAGTGCCGGAGCCAAACTTGCCGTCCACCTCTCCGGAAAGGAACCCCAGCTCAATCAGCGCGCTTTGCAATGCGCGAACCGACGCTCCCGTATCGCCCTTCTGGACGATGCCATAGCTGGGGGCAACGTAAATGTCAGAGGTTTCCACCGGAACCGCCGTAGGGGCTGGTGTATCCGTTGCCTTCACGATTTCCTTGATATTGATGTATTCCTTTACGCAGTAGCCCGTGTCGCCCTTGTACTCCACCTGGGCATAGTCCCCGGAAACGCCCAGAATGGTAATGACCGCGCCTTGGGGAATCTGCCGAACAAGTCCGGAGGAAGTGGACTTTTTCTCGCGCAGGTTCACGCTGTCCTTGGTGGTGGTTTCATAGGGATAGCCCGTAGCCGTTTCAATGACGGTCACCGTGGGCAGGGGTGTGGACACGGCGGACACGTCTACATACTGCTTGAGAACGTAGCCCGTGCGGTCGTTATAGGAGATCTTGTAATAATTGCCGGATGCGCCCAGCACAGTGATGCTGTTGCCCTGATCAATACGTTCCAGCACAACAGAGGAGGACGAAGCGCTACGGCGCATGTTGACGTTGTCCGTCGTGACGGTGGTAAAGGGATAAGACAGATCATCCGATGCGGTAGCCAACCCCGCCGTACACAGCAGGGAAAGCGCCAGCGCCCATGCGGTCATCCGTCTGAACAAATTCCGCGGTTGCATGCCTTCATCCTCCGGTTTCTAGAAATCAGTCGTTACTATTTTAAGGCAGGAAGCCTGCCCTGTCAATGCTTTGCGTCATATATTCGTAACATCTTCCCGCTGGTCCTGCACGCTTCCGTCAGGGGCAAAGCTTGCCTCTCGCATTTCCTCCAGCAGCGCGCGCATGGCATCCGTTTCCTGCTCATTCAAGGGAGCGCAGGGTGCTTCCGCCGCCGGAGGTTCGGCTGGCTTTGCAGCGGGCCGGGGTTTACGGGGTTTGGGCGGTGCTTTGACATCCTCGGGCAGCAGCAGGTCCTTGCGTCGGCCGACCTTGTCCCGCATGAATTCCAGCACGTCCTCATACTGAAAGGCGCTGCAGGGTACGGCCAGACGCATCCACCAGTTTGGGGCATACAGCAGCACCGTGGTTTTTTCGGGCCATAATTGTACTCTGGAGATGTCTTTCCAGGCAATGTCCCGGGTCTGCACCGGCAGCACATTTCCTGCGGCGCCAGCAACGGCCTGACCAGCCAGTGCAGGGGAACGCAAGCGTAAGACCAGCCGCAGCGGCGTAGGGTCCAGCAGGTAGGTAGTGATATGCACGCCTTTGTGGTCTACTACACAGTCCAGCAAATCGTCTCCCTGCCCCAGGAGCACCATCCATAGTATCGCCAGAGCCGAGAGGCACAACGTACCCCAGGTCCACAGAAGACCCTGGGACAGCAGCGCTTCCACGGCAATCCATCCGCCGGCCAGTCCCTCCAGCAGCAAAATCATGGCAAGCACCGCGCCCATGGCAGGCGCCATAATCCGAAGCACGGTATTCCAGCACATCCAATCCCTTACCGGGCTGTGCTCCATGCACCATACTACCCGCGCGCTGGATTTGGGAAGCTTGCCGCCGCAATAGGGGCAAACCTCGCCCCGTGGCACATCCTGCCCGCATTTCTTACAATAGGAAGTGATCGCCATTTTCACCCTCCCTTGCATACTTTTTCATTGTACCACAACGGTGAAAAAGTCGCAACGGAAAGCCGCGGGTTCATGTTGCGCCGACAGCGCGCGCTTACATCTCCCGCGCAACTTTGAGTAGAAAAAGCGAAGCGCCGCGGAAGCGGCTGCGCGGCTTTTTCAAATGTGCAGCTGCCCCCCGACAGCAAATCGCCCTCCGGGGCCGGAGGCAGTATCGTCCCGGCCCCGGAGGGCAGCAGCGCGTCAGAAAAGCGGCAGCGTCGCTTCCTTGCCAAAGCGGATTCGGCCAGCCAAAGGCCGCCCGGCTTTGCAAATCATGATTTGCAGGCAAAATCAACGGTCTGCTCCGCTGGCAAAGCCCCTTACATTGCTTCCATTTCCATCATCCAGGCCAGCCGGTTCAATTCCTTAACCAGCTCCGCAGCGGGAAGCTGGCCTGCTGAAAAGCGGGCTTTCAGTTGTTTGAACGTGTTTGCTTGCTCCTCGTTATTGGGATCAAAAAGGCCCGGCATTCGTACGATCATGCCGTCCGCATAGGTGCGGAACCATTCCAGATTCTTGGACGTGACAAGATATCTGAAGTTTTCATCCTTCTGATTTTTTTGAAGCAATGTTTGTTGTGCCTCCAGCCGCATTTCCAGCTCTTCACGCTCACCGGACTCCAACTCTTTATTTTCCAGCTGCCGCTGGGTATCGCAAATCATCTGTCGTAGCTGAGCGATCTCGCGATCATACTGCGGGTTGAGCAGCGGTTCCGAATTCTGATAAAGATAGGCGTCATACAGGGGCCAATTGTTCTGGCATAGGGCTTCCACCAGTTCCGTGCTCAGCTCGGGGTACTGCGTTTGCGCATAGACCGCGTATAATCTCACATAGACGGGTATGAGCGTCGGTTGTGTACCGTCGAGCCGGAGCGATAGCAGTTCGTAATCCGTATTGACCGCGCTCTGCATGGTTTTCAAAATGGAATACGAAGTATGCACACCAGGATCATAGGTATACAATTCATGACCAATCTGATAGCATTGATCCAGCAGGGGAACAAGCTCGTCCTCGTCAAACGCGATGGTTTCTCCGGCATACTCCCGCTGCATCATATAGTTTTCCAGCAGCTCATTCACCAGAATCTCCGTATAGGAGTTCGCATCGTAGAATGACGGATCTCCCCAGAAGGTCATTCCCGCCAGCGCCACGTCGCCATCGGGATTCGCTTTCAGGTAGGCGATCCAACGCTCCAGAAAATCGAGAAACTCGGGAAAGGTAGAAGGAATCGCCGTATCCTTTATTCCAGAGCGTTCCAATGCCGCAGTCGAAAACGCCAGATAGTTCAGCTGTATGGCATAGGGGATCGCGTAGATCCTGCCATCCGCCATACATTCCTCTGCAAAAACTGGATGCAGCTGCTGCATCGCGCGGCGAATGATCTCGCTGCCGGACAGATCCAGGCAGTACCCTTTCTCCATCATTACGTGGTAGTCTATACAATCATTGCTCAGTTCAAATACGTCATAGTCAAAGGCACCCAGCAGCATATCGCTGGTCATCTCGCCGGTTGTCGCATAGTAGGTGTAATCGCCGGTTCCCAGCCGAACATCTGGATGCTGCTGGGTAAAGTCCCCGGAAAAACGTGTGCTCACGCCGTTCAATTTCAGCGTAATTTCTGCTCTTGCGGCGGATACAGTGAGCAGACAGGTTACCATCATCATCAGGCTGATCCATTGCTTGCATTTCTTCATATCTCTTTATCCTCCGAAAACAAATGCTATGGTACGTCACAGCGAAAACCATTTTCTGCCAGTATGTACATGCGCCAAAGGGACCGTTTTACAGGCGCAATGCTTGCATACGCTAGTTTCCTGTTCGTCCGTCCTCCAGCTGCGCCATCTCTACCGTGTGATTCAGTGCTGACACAAACTGCTGCGCCGTCAGCTGCTGGTCCGCGTAGCGCTGAATCAGTTGCTGTTCCATGGTAAAGCTATCCGGCGAACTGTCGAATAGACTGGGCTTAGGAAAAAACAGCTGTTCCACATGCGCATGATAGCTTTCCAACTGGGCAGGGGAAACAAGATACTGACGGGACTCCTCATAGCACGCTTCCAGGCGGAGCTGATATGCATCACGTTCCAGTATCAGGGCTTCCCGGTCGCCATCGCTCAAACCTTCCTGAGCGATCCGCCTGGTCAGCGCGTCTATTTTGCCGGTATAATCCTGGATCGCCCTTTGGTTGTTTGGGTCGATCTTGGGCGCAGCGTCCTGATATAGCATGACCTGATCATAGCAAAAGTCTTCCTCGGGCGTCTCCAGCAGCTTCTCAAGATAGCTGATTCCCAATGAAGGGTCTTCCGCCCCGGCATAGAGCATCATCAGCCCAAGGGTCGCCGGAATCAGCTGCGGCTGGCTCTCATCGAGGCGGAAAAAAACAACATCCTCCATACGGTCAGGCCATTGTTTCTGTTCAAGGGAAGTAAACAGCGGCGTACCTCCTCCGTCAACGCTGGTGATGGGCGCTTCCGTTGCATAAAGCCGCGCGCCAATACGCCTGCATTCCTCCACCAGCGGAATGATCCCGGCCTGATCGAAGGATACCGGAATATTCGCATAGCCGCTTTGCAGCACGACCTCGTCCACCAGGTATTCCAGAAGCAATTCGGTATAGCTGGTAGGCGAATAGAACATGTCAAAACCACCAAAGCTTCGGTACAAGGCGTTTCCTTCCGTTTCCAGGCGATCACACCACGCATCCAGGAAAGCCAGGAGTTCGGGAAAGGATCGAGGCACGTCCGCTTCCGTATAACCGCAGGCTTCCCATGCCGCGGCATTGACAACCTGAAAATGGAAGGATACCATGGTAGGCACGCCATAGATGCCGCCGTCAAAAGTCACCTGCCGCGCAAGCACAGGATGCATCCGCGCAATCGCATCGGCAATGACGCAGCTGGAGGATAGGTCGACGCAATACCCGTGCTCGTACAAAACCGACAAATCCTTGGTGTCGGAATGCAGAGCGACAATGTCCCCCTGGAAAGACCGTGTCAGCATAGCGCCAGCGAGTTCTGACGTTGTCTCGTACCATATGCCGTCGGAAACCAGCTCCACCCCAGGATGCGCTTGCAAAAAAGCGCTGGCCACATCGTCCATATTCACCCCGGGAGAAAAGCTGAGCGTTGTTGCAGCCGCTGACGCCACGCTGCCAGACAGCATTAGTACCATGAGCAGCCATGAAACCATCTTCTTCACCGTTACGCCTCCCTCTTTCGCTTCGAATATAAATTGCGCTGTTGCTTGCACAACAAAACGTTGCCGGACAACCCTTCTGCTATACAAGAGCGAAAGCGAGGTCATTTGGTTCCGTTCTTTTTTCCCTTTTCTCATTTTTCTTTGGAACTTGCGTGATCGCGGCAGCTTTGTCTACCGCAAGGAAGCAACGAAATCATGCGGATAGGGAAAAGCGGCCGCAGCCGGTGAGTCGATGTCTCCAGTCATGCCGATAGCCGCTTTGATTCTGGTCCAAATTCGGGTCGCTGTATTCGATTATGAAAAGAAATGTCCATGGATGGACAACGCACAACCCCAAACCCTGGGTATCCTCCCGCAGGAAATCAAGTATTCCACACACCGGGCAAATAACCGTCATGCACTCCAAAAAACCGTTTCATCGTTCAATCCACCGGAACAGCCGACGGTCATGCTCCGGCATTTGCCGCCAGAAATGCCTCTGCCTGGTGAACTGCCACAGCGCCGTCGGCCACAGCTGTAACCACCTGCCGAAGCGGCTTTGCGCGGATGTCGCCCACGGCATATACGCCTGGAATGCCCGTTTCGGTGGTTTCTCCCGCGGGAATATAGCCATTCTGATCCAGTACCAGCTGTTGTGCTACCAGCTCCGTCGCAGGCTTTCTTCCAATGCTTACAAATATGCCATCGGCCGCAAGCACCGATTCTTCGCCGGTGTCCACATGACGAATGCGAACGCCGGTAAGCTTGTCCCCGCCAAGCAGTTCCGTCACCACGCTGTTCCACTGGAAATCCACACGTTTTGCCTTCATCAGGGGATCATGATAAACCTTCGTGGCGCGCAAGGTGTCCCTGCGATGAACAACGATAACCTTCCGGGCAATCCGGCTCAGCAGCAGCGCATCGGCCGCCGCTGTGTTGCCTCCACCCACCACCACCACGGTTTTGTCCTTGTAGAGCATGCCGTCGCAGGCGGCGCAATAAGCCACGCCGCGCCCCACCAGCTCCTTTTCCCGCTCGACGCCCAATTCCCGTGGATTGGCGCCCATGGCCAGCACAAGGGTTTTCCCGTAAAAAACGCCTTCGTTGGTTTCCACAGCCTTTGGGTTGGACAGCAGATGCAGCCGCCGTACCTGCGCGTTCCGGGTTTGCGCACCGAAGCGCTCCGCCTGCCGTTGCATCTGCTCCGCCAGTGCAAACCCGTCAATCCCTTCCGCAAAGCCCGGATAGTTATCAATCTGATGGGTCAGCGCCATCTGTCCGCCTGCAGAAAGTTTTTCGACCACCAGCGTTTCCATGCCTGCCCTGGCTGCGTACAGCGCGGCGGTATATCCGGCAGGGCCGCCGCCCACCACGATCATATCATAGACCCGCTTTGTAGCTTCCTGCTGCCGGGCGGGCAGTATGCCCGCAAGGAAAGCCTCAATTTGTGCCTTGGATTCCGGCGCAACCATCGCGTCAGCGGGCTTGCCGTCCACATACAGCCGCAGGGTGGGAATCAGCTCCACCTGCAACGTTTCCCAGAGCGCGTCATCCTCATCCATGTTTACCTTGACGGCTTCCAACTTCCCGGCGTACTCCGCAGCAATCTGTTCATACGCCTGGCCAATCTTCCGGCAGTGTGGACACCAGGGCGCCCAGAAATCCACCAGCACGGTTTTTTTGCTTGCGATCAATTCCTGTAATTGCGTAGCGGTGATGTTCCTAGCTGCCATTGCTCCAGCTCCTTTTGTTTTATTCAAGAATAGTATACCCATAAACGAGGCTTTTTCCGTGATGAAATCACAAACTCCTTTCTGGAACGTTACAGGCTCTGTGACGATGTTACAGAAATCGACGGAGGTATGCGCTATACTGGCTGCATTCCAGCAACAGGAGGAATCAACTTGACAGTACTTCGAAAGAAAAGAAAAGCTTTTGTTTCCCAGCATGACTGCGTAGCTTGCGGCTGCTGCGTCAAGGTTTGTCCCATGGACGCCATCACTATCTTCCATGGCTTGTACGCGCAGGTCCATAGGGACAAATGCGTGGGCTGTGGAAAATGCGCCAAAGAATGCCCGGCATCCGTGATTGAACTGCAAGAGGTGACGATATGAAAAAGAAATGGTATGATTGGCTTTGGGTTGCTTCCCTGGCTTACCTGACGCTGGGCTTTTTCAATATCCTGTTTGCATGGCTGGGACTGCTGTGCTTTTTTATCCCGTTGATCATTGCTGCCGTCAAAGGAACCAAGGGCTATTGCAACCGCTATTGCGGCCGCGGGCAGCTGTTCAGCCTGCTGGGCGGCAGATTCGGTCTTTCCCGCAAAAGGGACATTCCCCGATGGATGAAAAGCAAGCCCTTCCGGTATGGTTTTTTGATCTTTTTCTTCGCGATGTTTTTTCTAATGCTGTGGAATACCTATCTGGTTTTTGCCGGCGCACGGGACCTTCAGCAGGTAGTAACCTTGCTGTGGACGTTCAAGCTTCCCTGGCATTGGGCCTATCACGGCGCGCTGTTTCATCCAGGTGTCGCGCAATTCGCCTTTGGGTTTTACAGCGTGATGCTCACTTCCACCGTTCTAGGCCTCGTCACCATGGCCCTGTTCAAGCCTCGCAGCTGGTGTGTGTACTGCCCCATGGGAACCATGACGCAATTGATTTGCAAAATAAAAAATCCACAATAGCGTCTGGACCGCACAAACAAAAAAATCGTCGCCCTTCCGACGTCTCAGACTGTTAAAAAACCCGGGGAAGTGTCGGAAGGGCCGCAGCCCCTCCGACTTCCATTCGTATCCAACGGCTTTGCCGACTGAAGGTTGGCTTTTGTTTGGAAAAGCCAAGTCGCTTCGCGACCGCTGTTGTCATGTGTGAAAACAGCGCCTTGCTAAGTCGTTGATTTTGCTTGCAAAATCAATTCCATACAACTTCGGGTGACCTCTGGTTGACCAAAGTTGCTTCCTTGAAAAAGTGAGGTTGCCCACTTTTTCAACACGCTGAGGCGTCGCCTTTCCGACGCTTCCCTGGAGTTGTTCCGCGGCCTGTGCGCTTCATTGTGGCGCGACAGGGTCTGTATCATTCCTCCTCGCCTTTCTCCAGCGCTCTGCGCAGCAGTTCCAGGCCATGCTTTTCCACGCGGGATACATAGGACCGCGAAATGCCCAGCCGTTTTGCTACCTCATGCTGAGGGTGTACACAGCCGTCCATCAGGCCATAGCGCATTTCCAGTACCAGGCATTCCCGGGGCGGCAACGTTCCCAGCAGTTGCCGAACCCGTTGCATGGTGACCCGATGGATCACCGCGTCCTCCAGTTCATCCTGCTCCGTGCCCAAAATGTCCATGAACGTAATGTCGTTGCCTTCCCCATCGGTACCCACGGGATCAGAAAGGGACACTTCTCCCCGCCGCTTACGAGATGCCCGCAGCGTCATGAGGATTTCATTTTCAATGCATCTGGCCGCATAAGTGCCCAACGAGGTTGCGCCGCCCATACGATAGCTGCCCACCGCTTTGATCAGTCCCACCACGCCTATGGAGACCAGGTCCTCGGCGCTATGGCCGGGTACGGTATATTTGCGGGCAATGTGCGCCACCAGGCGCAGGTTGTGGAGAATCAGTTCCCGCCTTGCTTCCTCACTTCCCGACGCCATATCCGCAAGCAGCTTGGCTTCCTCCTTGCGGGTAAGCGGTTTGGGATACTGCTGCGAACCCGTCACATAGCCCAGAAAAAAAAGGCACTCCTTGATCAGCAGTGCCAGCAGCCCCATCATGCGCATCCCTCCCGTGAAGTTTTCAGGGCATTGTATGCGCCATGTCGGAAAAATTGAACGCTGCGCCGGGGACCAGATCGTTGACAAGGTATGCTCATTGATTTTGCAGGATATGCATGCTTGCAGGTGCTCAAGGTTTCGCGCCTGCGGGCGCGACCAGGGGGCTTTCCGTTCGCCCCCTGGACTCCTTCGGTCACATACTGATTGAAAAGTTTGCAAGTGGTGAAGCCTTATTCTTTTTGCGTCAGTATGGTTCCTTATCATGTTGCATACCAGATTTGCGTGTTTGCAAATATAAAAGATTTCGCGCCTGCGGGCGCGACCAGGGGGCTTTCCGTTCGCCCCCTGGACCCCTTCGGTCACATACGATTGAAAAGTTTGCAAGTGGTGAAAGCTTACCCTTTTTTGCATCAGTATGGTTCCTTATCATGTTGCATGCCAGAT
>CALVVZ010000033.1 GCA_944364075.1 uncultured Clostridia bacterium | reverse complement strand
TGTGCACACCTGGGTGCTGGGCAACATCGGCATCCCCATCGCAGCGCACGCGCGCGAGACCAAAGAAAGCGACGTGATCGTTGCCGAAGTAGCGGGTTTTCAGCTGGAGTCCACCCAGGAGTTCCACGCGCACTCCTGCGCGATCCTGAACCTTACCGAAGACCACCTCAACCGCTTCGGCACCATGGAGCATTACGGCGCGGCCAAGGCCCGCGTGCTGCGCAATCAAACCAAAGACGACTTCTGCGTGTTCAACGCCGACGACCCGCTCGTTGCCGCCATGGCAAAGGAAGCGGCCGGTCGGGTGCTGTGGTTTTCCCGCCGGCACGAGGTGGAAAACGGCGCCTTTGTAAAAAATGGCCGCATCGTCTTCCGGCTCGACGGCGTGGAACAGGAGGTCTGCGGCGCAGACGAACTGCGCATTCCCGGCGCGCACAATCTGGAAAACGCCCTGGCGGCGGTGTGTATCGCCGTGTTCATGGGCGTTCCGGCACCGGTGATCCGCCATACGCTGCGCACCTTTGCGGGTGTGGAGCACCGCATCGAGTTTGTGCGGGAGCTGGACGGTGTACGCTATATCAACGACAGCAAGGGCACCAACGTGGACTCCACCCTCAAGGCGATTCAGACCATGACGGCGCCCACGGTAATCATTCTGGGCGGTTACGACAAGCATTGCGACTTCACGCCCTTGGCGCAGGCCATGCGCCAATCGAAACAGATGAAGGCGGCGGTGCTCCTGGGCGCTACGGCGGACCAGATCGAGATGGCCTTGCGCAAGGAAGGCTATACGGCCATTTACCGGGCGGAGAGCCTGCAGCAGGCCGTGGAGCTTGGCCGGAAACTGACCCAGGCGGGGGAAAACGTGCTGCTCTCCCCGGCTTGCGCCAGTTTTGACATGTTCTCGGACTATGAGGCCCGGGGACGCATCTTCAAGGAAATCGTACGGTCGCTGGCGTAAAGCCGCGGCCGGCAATATCGCCTTTCCGCTCCCCCTGGAAGGGCAAAAGCGCGCCGGAAGCGGCGCTGCTTTTCCGTAGGAAGGATGGGGGAGCGGTATGTTGGAAACGCAAAAAAAGCCGGCCCTGGCCGGTAAAACCAAGCGCGGCCCTGTGGACGGCACATTGGCGGTCATTCTGCTGCTGTTGCTGCTGACGGGGCTGCTTGTATTATTCTCGGCCACCTACTATACGGCCCAGGATCAGGGCGATCCTTTGGGCGAGGTGAAAAAACAGCTTCTGGGCATTGCTCTGGGGGCGGCGGCTATGTTCGTGACCAGCCGGATTCCCTACCGTTTCTGGCAGGATACCTGGGTGATCGTGGGGGGCCTGGGGCTGAGCGTCGTGCTGCTGGTGCTGGTGATTATACCCGGCGTGGGCATATACCTGAACGGCTCTCGGCGCTGGCTGTCCCTGGGCGGAATCAGCTTCCAGCCTTCGGAGATCGCCAAAATGGCGGTGGTGATGTACATGGCCGCGACGCTGACCTACCGGGGCAAGGGTATCCGTTTCCTGTTTCGGGGCATTCTGCCGGTGCTGGTGGTGCCGGGATTCATGTTCCTGCTGATCCTGGAGCAGCCCAACCTGTCCACGGCTGGGTCCATTCTCATTGTGAGCCTGATGATGATCCTCATGGCCGGGGCGCGGTGGAAACATCTGTCGCTGATGGGCGTGGCGGGGATGTGCCTGGGCGCGTTTTACGCCTGGAGCGCGCCCTACCGCCGGGAGCGGTTGCTTTCCTTTACCGATCCCTTTGCCAAAATGAGCGACGAGGGGTATCAGCTAGCGCAGTCGCTGATCGCCTTTGGTTCTGGCGGACTGTTCGGTATGGGACTGGGGCAGGGAAGGCAGAAATACGCCTATCTGCCATACCCGGAGAGCGACTTCATTTTTGCCATTGTGGGGGAGGATTTCGGGCTGCTGGGTTGCATAGCGGTGGCGGCGCTGTTCGCCGCCTTTACCCTGGCGGGTATGCGCATTGCGGTGAACTGCCGGGATAAATTCGGCAGCCTTCTGGCGGCGGGCATCACCTGCAACATAGCGGTGCAGGCCTTCCTGAACATGGGGGTTGTGGTGGGCATCCTGCCTACCACGGGGTTGCCGTTGCCCTTCTTTAGCGCGGGGGGCACGTCCATCTCCATTACCATGGCCGCGGTGGGTATCCTGATGAATATTTCCCGTTCCTCCGCGCTAATGACCACCTGAGAACCTGCGGGGAATCCGCACGCCTTTTCCGCTGCCGCATAGGATAAAGCAAACGGATAGCGGAGGTGGCGGACATGGAAGCCTTTGTGGTAGAAGGCGGCGCGGCGCTACGCGGGGAAATACGGGTGGACAGCGCAAAGAACGCGGTTCTGCCCATACTGGCGTCGGCGGTGCTGACCCCGGAGCGGATTGCGCTCCACGACGTGCCGGATATTACGGACGTGGGCCATATGGCGGCCATACTGACCATGCTGGGCTGCCGGGTGGAACGAAGCGGCCGGGAGATGACGGTAGATTGCGGCAGCATACATAGTTGGGAAATGCCCGATCAGCTTTCCAAGCAGATCCGTTCCTCCATCTTCCTGCTGGGCCCCATCCTTGCCCGCTTCCGAAAGGCGACGGTGACCTTTCCGGGCGGCTGCGAGATCGGACTGCGCCCCATCGACCTGCACCTATCGGGTCTGAGGCAGCTGGGGGTGGAAATTTCTGAAGAAGGCGGATTGATTCACTGCGACGGGCGGAACATGCATGCCGGGGAAGTTCACTTCGACTATCCTAGCGTAGGCGCTACGGAAAACGTGATGATGGCCGCCGTGCTGCTGCCGGGTACCACGGTGATTCATAACCCTGCGCGTGAACCGGAGATCGCCGATCTGCAGGCGTTCATCAATGCCATGGGAGGGAAGATCCAAGGCGCCGGAACCCACTACATTGAGGTGGAAGGCGTGGAATGCCTGCATGGGACGGAATGGACGCCCATGGCCGACCGTATCGTAGCGGGTACGCTGCTGGCCGCCGCGGCCATTACCGGCGGCGAAATCACATTGACAAATGCGCCGGAAAGCGATATGGTAGCGGTGACGGCAAAGCTGCGGGAAATGGGCTGCCGGATCGTGGAGCACCCGGGTTGGATTCACCTGAATGCACCCCGCCGCTTGACGGCTTTTGCACAGCTGCAAACGCAGCCGCATCCTGGTTTTCCTACGGATATGCAGGTGCAGATGCTGGCGCTGCTGTCTACGGCGGAAGGCATGGGTGTGATTACGGAAAACGTGTTTGAAAACCGTTTCACCCATGCGGGAGACCTGAACCGAATGGGCGCGCACATCCTGTGCGCGGGCCGGACAGCGGTGGTGCGCGGCGTGCCGGAGTTGTATGGCGCGCGCGTTACCGCCAGGGATCTGCGTGGAGGCGCGGCGCTGGTGCTGGCGGGGCTGCGCGCTCGGGGAGAAACCTACGTGGATCACGCGGAGCTGATCGACCGAGGATACGATCATTTGGAACGGCAGCTTTCCGGGCTGGGCGGCAAGGTGCGCCGTGTCAGCGCCGTGCCTGGAGAAGCGTAATGGGAGGTGGCGGACATGCAGCCGCGCAGGGATACGGAATATCCTACCTACGAGGACGCCCGGAACACGGCTGGAGAAGGACCGGAGCAAGAGGACGCCTACCAGCCGGTGAAACCGGTTGGATACGAGGCGCGCCTGGCCTTTGAACAGGAACGGGCATCCGGCGGCCGGCCGGGACAGGCGGCGCCGGGGCCATCCGGCCGCCAGCATACCGGCGCGCCAGTCTATGGCCCGGCTGCGCCCTATGCTTCTGTGCGCCGGCCCGGGCCTTCTCCCATACGGGGACAAGCTCCCTTTACCGGTACGCAGCCTGTTATGCGCCCGCCGGTGCAGGGAACGGTTTACCGGCAGCCTGCTCCGGGCAACACACAGCCGTACCCGCCTGCGCAAGGTGCGGGCGCACAGCCGGCTCCTCCGCCGGACTATCAGGAAACGCGGCCGGAGGATCTGCTTCGGGAGCGCAGCCCGGAGCTGATGGAAAAGCGCGGCGATTTCTGGAAACCGGTGGGAGAGAAGCCCAAGGCCGCCCCCAAGGACAAGTCCCGGACGGTCAAGCCCAAGGCAAGACCAAAGCCCCGGCGGGCAGCCAGACCGCGGAAAAACCATGTGTTTCGAGGCTTGCTGATGTTTCTGGCAGTAGCCTTCGGGGTGGGGATGCTGGTGCGCAGCGTGCTGTTCTCCGTCCGTGCGGCGCAGGTGTCCGGTAACGTGCAAATGACCGAGGCGGAGGTGCTGAACATTGCGGGAATTTCCCTGGGAGAGAATATGTTCGAACTGGATGAATCGGAAATTGCCCGACGGATCAATGCCAACCATTACCTTTCCTTTCAGCGCCTACGGCTGGACTGGCCCGACGGCGTGACGCTCTTTGTCACCGAGCGGGTGCCCAGCGCATATACCAACGCCTACGGGATGCTGTATATTCTGGCTGAGGACGGCACGGTGCTGGAGGATTCCAACGACATTGACGCGCTGCCGGACTTGCCCCTGGTGCAGGGATTCCAGGAAGGCGACGTGGTGGTGGGCAGGAAAATTGCCTCGGACACATCGGAAAAACTCATCACGTATACGGCGCTGATGGAGGAGCTGCAAACGCAGGAATATCTGACCCGGATTTCGGTATTAAATATCAGCGATGTGGACAATATCTTTCTTGTAACCACAGATGGTTATACCGTGCAGCTGGGCAATCGAAACGACATCCGCGCAAAGGTGGGGGCGATGCGGGCGGTGGTGGACAAGCTGAAGGAATTGGGAAACGAAGGCGGCACCATCAACATCGCCGACGACCCGGTACACCCCACCTATATGCCGTAAGGGCAGGCGCAGGCAAAGAATTTGTCGCAGTGGGTGAAAATTTGTAAAAAAACCCGTAAACCGTGGACCTTGGCCCTTGCAATCCATGAGAAAAAAAGGTAAAATGAAAAATGTTATGTTAGTGTGCTATGTTCAGGCGCGTATGCCGCCGGGATTTGCGCACGCATGTGCAGAAACTTCTTCTCACAAGGGCCGGGCATGTGTTATAATAGCATGTAAGGAAAAATCCGGCGGTTGCCTTGGGGAAACGGGGGTATGATCGACCTATGAAAACCACTGTGGCGGCAATGGACTTTGGGACGAGTAAAATCGTCACCCTGGTGGCCGAAAACAGCGGTAGCCAGCGTTGCGATATTGTGGGAGCCGGCATTGCGCCCTACGACGGCTATCTGGAAGAAGGGTGGAATAATCCCGGCGAGCTGGATAAGGCGATCCGCGCGTCGGTGGCGGAGGCAGAGGCGCAGAGCCACCACCGCATCCGGGAGATCAACGTGGGGGTGCCCGGCGCGTTTACCAAGGTGTACGCGACCGAGGCCCGCATTGACCTCAAGGGTACCGATCCCAGAGTGACCCCGGGAGACATTAAAGCCGTATTCAAAAAGGCGGCGGAAGATCTGGGCCAGTTCCCGGGTATAGTGGTGCATCGTTCCCCGGCATGGTTCCGGGTGGACGACGGCAAGCGGACGCTGGAGCCCGTGGGCCTCAAAGGCCGGGAACTCAGCGCGCTGGTGAGCTTTGTGGTGGCCAACCAGTTTTTCCTGGATGAGATCAATAACCGCCTGACAGAGATGGGCATTACCGTGAGCGGATTTTTCTCCACCCCCACCGGAGAAGCGATGCTCTACCTTCCCGAGGATGACCGCGACCGCATGGCGGTGCTGATGGACATTGGTTACCTGAATACGGAACTGATGGTAGTGGAAGGCGATGCGGTGATTTATCACGATACCATTGAACAGGGCGGAGGCAATATCGCGGCGGAGCTGGCCATTGGGTTGGATATTCCCCTGGAGAGCGCCGAAAAACTCAAACGGCAGTACGTTTATGGCATTGCCAGTACCGGCGACACGTACGATATCCCCGCGGCGGAAGGCGGTAAGCCCTTATCCTTCCCCAAGGAAAAGGTTGCGGAGATTATCGAACCCCAGGTGGACAAGATTGCCGACGCCATCAAATCTTCGCTGGAGGAGAGCGGCATCCGTCTGGGCAACTGGAGCAATTTTTACTTGACCGGCGGCGGACTGAGCTTCAACCGCGGTGGAAAGGATTACCTTTCCACCCGCCTGGAGCGTCCGGTGCGCGAAACGCCCAAGCGTACCACCAAGCTTAACAGCCATGCCTATTCCAGCACGCTGGGGCTGATGGATCTTATCATTGACACCATCGAGCAGCAGCATCAGCCCTCCGCGGGCGTGGGCGGTGCGATCAAGGACTTCTTCCGTAGCTTGCTGGGCGGCTGATATACGGTGCTTGTCGGAACA
The DNA here is from genome assembly GCA_944364075.1 of uncultured Clostridia bacterium. Classification (GTDB taxonomy): domain Bacteria; phylum Bacillota; class Clostridia; order Christensenellales; family Aristaeellaceae; genus Egerieenecus. The sequence goes on along the minus strand of CALVVZ010000033.1, from coordinate 15,503 downwards.
ACGATGCATGATAAGTCAGGGGGATGAAACGTGATAGAGTTTCAGAATGAAGATCAGACGACGTTTGCGTCGATCAAGGTTGTAGGCTGTGGTGGCGGCGGCAACAACGCTGTCAACCGCATGGTAGACGCTGGACTGCGGGGCGTGGAGTTTATCTCCATCAACACGGACCGGCAGGCGTTGGCGCTTTCCAATGCTAATACCAAAATACAGATCGGCGAGAAACTGACCAAGGGTCTGGGCGCTGGCGCGGTACCCGAGGTGGGCCGCCGGGCCGCCGAGGAAAGCCGGGAGGAGATTGCCCAGGCGCTGAAAGGGGCCGATCTGGTCTTTGTCACCGCTGGTATGGGCGGCGGCACGGGTACCGGCGCGGCGCCCATTGTCGCGGAGATTGCCCGGGACCTGGGGGCGCTGACCATTTCCGTGGTTACCAAGCCCTTTGCCTTCGAGGGCAAGCAGCGCATGAAGAACGCTGAAATGGGTATCTCCGATCTGAAACAGCGGGTGGACACCCTGGTGGTGATCCCCAATGACCGGTTGCTCCAGGTGGTGTCCAAGGGTACCACGATGCTGGAAGCTTTCCGCATTGCCGATGACGTGCTGCGTCAGGGTATTCAGGGCATTAGCGACCTAATTGCCGTGCCTGCGTTGATTAATCTGGACTTTGCCGATGTGAAGACCGTTATGGAATCCGGCGGTATGGCGCATATGGGTATCGGCACCGGCAAGGGTGAAAACCGCATGGTGGAAGCTGCCAAGAACGCCATTTCCAGCCCGCTGCTGGAGACCAATATTGACGGCGCACGTGCGGTGCTGATCAATATCACCGGCGGTGAGGACATCAGCATCGTGGATATCAACGAGGCTGCTAACCTGGTCATGCAGGCGGCCGATCCCGACGCGAACATTATCTTTGGCGCTGGCATCGACGAAACCATGGGCGATGAAGTGCGTATCACGGTGATTGCCACCGGCTTTGAAAAGACGCCTTTCCCGCCCCGCGAGCCTGCCAAAAAGCCCCGCGATCTGGAAAAGGAACGCCTCTTCGGTTCCAGCTATGCCAGCGGAACCACCTTTGGTTCCTTTGCTTCGGGTAGCCATCCCGCTACGCCTGGTGCCGGGGATTACGAGGGAGACAATTACGGCGGCTATGGCGCGCAGAATGCCGGCGGCGAAGGGGAGATCCCCAGCTTCGTCAGCACCGGCCGTCCCGCGCCCATGGGTGTGCCTTCTCCGGCGGCGGGAGGTTTCCAGACCGGCTTTAATGGCGGATACAACCCCGGAAACTTCAATGGCTATACCCCTGCACCGCCTCAGCAGAACGGTTTCGGAGGCTTTGGCAACGGCTATGTGCCGCAGCAAACCACCCAGTATACGCCTGCTTTCCCGGCCAACCAGCAGGGGATGAATCAGGGCAGCCCCATGGGCGGCGCGCCTGCGGTACCCCCTGCGCAGCCTCCGCAACCTTCTGCCATGGAGAAGGACGAGTTGGGCGTTCCGGCTTTCCTGCGCCGGAAGAAGTAAGGCAGGACGGTACTTCAATAAAACAAGCGATCTCATAGCGACTTTTCAAACGAAACGCAAGGGGGTGTTCAGCATGACGCTGAACACCCCTTAGACTGTCGAAAAAGACATGCTTTTTCATACCGATGCAAAAAAAGAAACTTCAGGCACCGGAACTACCAAAGAATTCATAGCGTATGGGACCGAAGGTTTCCAAAGGGCGATCGGAAAGCCCTTTGGTCGCGCCCGCAGGCGCGAAATCTCAGTGTTTGCAAGAATACAATGTGTAGCTTGCAAAAAACATGAGACTACATACTTTTTCATGCCGACGCAAAAAAAGAACTTCAGGCACCGGAACTACCAAAGAATTCATAGCGTATGGGACCGAAGGTTTCCAAAGGGCGATCGGAAAGCCCTTTGGTCGCGCCCGCAGGCGCGAAATCTCAGTGTTTGCAAGAATACAATATGCAACTTACAAAAAACATGAGACTACATACTTTGTCAACAGTCTGAGGGGGTGCTCAGCATGACGCTGAACACCCCTTTTGCTGTATGGTCTGCTTGTCCCCGAACGCCGTCGTGCAGGCGATGCATGCAGGAAAAGGTTCCTGGTATGCAAACCCTGCAAGGGCATTACCGCACCATTCGTTGGCGGCGCTGACGATGCTTTTCCCGCTTCCGCTGTTTGCAGATGCTTCGCTTTACCATCAGTGAGCCATCAATCGCTGTGATTGCACCGGATGTACACGCTTGAGCGGTAATGCCCAAGGAGCTTTCGAACGCGCGGCAAGGGATCAGGCTTGGGCATGGGCGGCAAGGTAGCCGAAAAGCACGGGGGTAATTTGCGGATAGGTCAGATTATCCGGTAGACGGTCAAATTCCCGGACTTCCGCCATTTCGCTGTCCGGGAGGGGACCGAGGCAACGAATGGTGGCGCGGAATACTTGACCGTTGGCCCAATCGTCCGTGCCTTCTTCTCCGGCCCAATAATCGCACAGGGGCTGGATGTCAAAGGCGGTTGCGCCAGATTCTTCATATAGCTCGCGACGGGCGGCAGATAAGGGATCTTCGCCCAGCTCAATATGACCGCCTTGGGTCTCCCAGGTGCTGCGGCGCTTGTGGCGACTGAGCAGGATATGCCCCTGATAGTAAGAAAGCACAACCACATACTTATAGTTTTCAAGCGAACCCAGCGGGTATGTCTTACTGGTCATGTACGCTAAACTCCTTTGCATATGGAAGCGCCTCTTTCCGCATTACGGCGAAAAGAGGCGTTTTTTTCATGGTCAAGCATTGCTTACTCCTGCGCGGGAGCACCCACGGGGCAGGCAGAGGCGCAAGCGCCGCACTCGATGCAGGTATCGGCATCGATCACGTACTTCCCGTCGCCCTCGGAAATGGCGGAAACGGGGCACTCGGACGCGCAGGCGCCGCAGCAGATGCAATCGTCGGAAATCTTGTATGCCATGGTGGATTCACCTCCTTGACCGTTGGATCACGCCGGACTGGTATACGCCGGCATGTGCATATCATACCATGTAAATTCCCGTATTGCAAGGGTAGCCTCAAGATTTTGCCTCGTAGCGTACCGGATTGTCCATGATGCGCTTACGGATCTCCTCCATTTTCGCGTCCAGGCAAGCGCTGACCTCCGCGCAGTCCCGAAGTTCTCGGGTAAGCTCTTCGGTATCGGCGATGTCTTTTTTGTATTTGAGCTGATGCTCCAAACTGGCCCAGAAATCCATGGCGATGGTGCGCAGCTGCACTTCCACCTTCATCATGCGCTTTTCCTGTGCCAGAAAGATGGGCACCTCGACGATTAGATGCAGGCTGCGGTATCCGTTGGCCTTGGGATGCTGGATATAGTCCTTGCGGGCCAGCAGCCGGATGTCGTCCTGTTTGAGCAGGGCGTCGGCAAGCATGTACACATCCTCGGGAAAGGAGCAGACCACACGAACGCCTGCAATATCGTTGAGCTGCTTTTCCATAGCGCCCAGATCGTTCAGGGACAGTCCCTTGCGCTGCAGTTTTTCAATGATGCTGCTAAAGCTCTTGAGACGGGATTTGATGGTGCTGATGGGGTTGCGGTCATATTGCAGGGAAAATTCCTCGTTCAGTACGTTGAGCTTGGTTTCCACTTCCATCATGGCGCAGGTGTAGTACGCCATCAGTTTCCGGTAGGGGTAGGAGGCTTCGCGCATGAGCTTGAGCGCGGACCCGACAAATTGATCGCGGACGTTTTCCGGCATCATTTCCACGGCTTGCTGGAGCATCAGCGCGTTTTTGCTTTGTTGCTTGTTCACGGTTGCATTCCTTTCCAATTTCCGGCGTATGAGGGATATACAGGGGTTTATGAATCAATGAACTCCAGCAGCTCGCGAACCTTTTTCGCCATGCGCCGCAGTTCCCGGTTAGCAAAACCGCGGCAGCGCGGCAACGCTTCCAGAAAGCGCAGGGAAAGGCTGTGCAGCTCCTGATAGGCGGGGCTTTCGTGTACTTCAGGCGCTTTGCCCTTCTTCCGCTGCTTGGGTTCCGCCTCGTAGATCCACTTTTCCAAGCCCAGATCGTACACGGAACCGCTGTAGGGCGCTTTGGCCTTGACCTGGAAGCGCTCCGACAGCAGCTGGGCGAGCGCCGTGCAGGAGCGGTCCTCCCCATGGTTGACAAAGACTTGCGCAGGACGCTGCGAAAATTGCGAGAACCAGTCGGCTAAACCCTGCTGGTCGGCATGGCCGCTGACGCCAGGCAAAGTTTGAATCTCCGCATGCACGGCTACTTCGTCGCCAAAGAGTCTCACGGACTCCGCTCCATCGTAGAGCAAACGTCCCAGGGTGCCCTGAGCCTGATAACCCACGAAAAGCACGGTACATTCCGGACGCCATAGATTGTATTTCAAATGATGCCGGATGCGGCCCGCGTCGCACATGCCGCTGGCGGAAAGAATGACCTTGGGGGTGGTATCGGTGTTCAGCGCCTTGGATTCATCGGCGGATACGGTGGTGTATAGCCCTGGAAAGGTCAGGGGATTATCTCCCGCCGCCATAACGGCCAGGGCTTCTGCATCCAGACAGTCGGTCCGGCACTGCAAAAAGACGGAAGTGGCCTCGTTGGCCAGCGGACTGTCCACGTAGACGGGGAAGTCGTCCACCCCGTGTACCAGTCCCTGCGCCTTGATTTCCCGGATGAAGTAGAGCAGTTCCTGGGTGCGGCCCACCGCAAAGGAGGGAATGACGACGTTCCCGCCGCGGCTTAGGGTACGCTGGATCACGTCGGCCAGGAAGGCGACGCTGTTGGCATGGGAGCGTTGCTGGTGGAGCCGGTCGCCGTAGGTGGATTCGATGACCAGGTAGTCCGCTGCATCAATGGTTTGCGGGTCTTTGATAATGGGCTGATTCCTGTTCCCTACATCTCCGGAAAATACGATTTTCTTTTCCGTCTCGCCTTCCTTGAGCCACAGCTCAATGGCTGCGCTGCCCAGCAAATGCCCGATGTCGGTAAAGCGTGCGTCTACCCCTTGGGTGATGGGGATGCGCTCGCCATACCGGCAGGGATGGAACAGCGGCAGCAGCCCTTCCACATCCTCCAGGCTGTACAGAGGCTCCACCGGCGGTTTCCCGGCCCGCATGGCTTTGCGGGTCTGATATTCCGCTTCGGATTCCTGAATGTGGGCGCTGTCCTTGAGCATGATGTTGCACAGGCTGCAGGTTTCCGCCGTGGCATATACCGCGCCGCGAAAACCCTGCTTGTACAGCAGGGGAAGCATACCCGTGTGATCGATATGCGCATGGGTGAGTAGCACCAGCTCCACCTTTGCAGGCGATACGGGAAGCGGCGCGGAAGCAAAGTCATTTTCCCCCTGCTCCATGCCGTTATCAACCAGCAGATAGCGGCCGTTGACCTCCAACAGGGTACGGCTGCCTGTAACATCGTGATTGGCGCCAAGAAACGTTATTCGCAAGAAAACGGCCCCCTTTTACGCTGTCAACATCATAGTACCATTTTATGTTATGCTTGCATGAATGTCAAATGAGCAAATTGTGAACAGCGTGGAAGGGGGGCTATGAAAGGGAAACGGTCAGTCCTCCACTTCGCCGCTTTCGAACTGGGCGCGGTACATGGCAGCGTAAACGCCGTTGCGTCGGAGAAGTTCTCCATGGCTGCCGCTTTCCACAATGCGGCCGGCCTGCATGCACAGGATCTTGTCAGCGCCCACAATGGTGGAGAGCCGGTGGGCGATGACAAAGCAGGTACGTCCACGCATCAGCGCCAGCATGGCGTCGGCGATGATCTTTTCGGTCTGGGTGTCCACATTGGAGGTAGCCTCGTCCAGGATCAGCATGGGGCTTTTGACCAGCATGGCCCGGGCGATGGTAAGCAGCTGCTTCTGTCCTTTGGAAATATTGCCGCCATCCCCGGTAAGCAGGGTATCGTACCCCTGGGGCAGTGAAAGGATGGTCTGATGGATATGAGCCGCTTTGGCCGCGGCAATGACGTCGTCCCGGGTTACATCCTGAGCGCCGTAGGCAATATTTTCATAAATGGTGCCCTCAAACAGCCAGGTATCCTGGAGCACCATGGTATATTGCCGGCGCAGGCTTTGCCGCTGATAGGCGCGGATGTCCCGGTTGTCCAGCATGGCCGCGCCCTGGGTGACGTCATAGAAACGCATAAGCAGGTTGATCAGCGTGGTCTTGCCGCAGCCGGTTGCGCCGACGATGGCTACCACCTGGCCCGGCGCCACATCCAGGGTGATATGATGAAGGATCTCCCGCTCCGGGTCATAGCCGAAACATACATCCCGCAAGGAAACGGCGCCCTGGCAGTCCCGCACGGGCAGCGCTTCGGGAGGGTCGGCGGGTTCAGGCTCGGCGTCGATGAGCGCCAGTACGCGCTCAGCAGCGGCCAGCGCCGACTGAAGCTCGCTGATGAGGTTGGCGAATTCATTGATGGGGCCGGAGAACTTGCGGGAATACAACACGAAGGAAGAAATATTACCCAGGGATACCGTGCCGCCCATATACATCAGCGCGCCGAAGAGGCTGACCAGCGCCAGGGAAAGGTTGCTGAGAAAGTTCACCGTGGGACCGGTAACGGAGCCAAAGGCGTCCGCGTTGTAGTTGGCTTCCACTGCGGCGTTGTTCTTTTCCTCGAACTGCGCCTGGAACACGTCCTCCCGGCCGTAGGCCTTGACGGTTTTCAGGCCGCTGACCATTTCTTCCACATAACCGTTCATTTCGCCCAGCTTGCGGCTGCGGTTGCGGTACAGGGGACGCACCCGGCGGGCGCGGTAGCGGGTGAAGATCAGAGAAAGGGGTATGGTTACCGCGAACACCAACACCAGCAGCGGGGAGAGCGTCAGCATCATGTACAGGGAACCGCCCACGGTAATCAGGCTGGAGAGCATCTGGGTCAGGTCGTTGGAAAGCGAAGCGTTGACCGTATCCACGTCATAGGAGTACACGGAGATCACGTCGCCTGCCTGGTGGGTGTCGAAAAAGCTCACGGGCATTTCGCCCAGACGTTGGAACAGATCCTTGCGCATCTGATACACGACGCTGCGGCTCAGGCGGATCATTAGCCGCGCCAGCAGGTAGCTCATCAGCGCCGAAGCCGCCGCGCACAGGATCATCAGGATCACGTAGCGCATGACCACCGGGAAATTCACGTTTCCGGGCAGAATGGCGTCGATGGCCGCGCCGGAGAGACGGGGAGAAACCAGGGAAAGCACGTTGCCGGCTACGGACAGGACGATGGCGAACACAATCAGCCACACATGGGGCCGGAAATACTGGAACAGACGGCGCAGTACCTGGGTCGGACGCCGCTTGGGGCGCTCGAAAGCGCCGCCGCCGGGACCACGGTTCATACAGCCTCGACCTCCTCTCCCACCTGCAGGTGGTACAGCTCACGGTACATGGGGCAGGAGCGCATGAGCTCCTCGTGGGACCCCAGGCCCACCTGACGCCCCTGATCCAATACCAGGATCTGATCGCAGTCCCGCACCGCGGTAACGCGCTGCGCGACGATCACCGTGGCGGAGAGCCCCTTGCGTTGCCGCAGTGCCCGGCGGAGATCCGCGTCGGTCTTGTAATCCAGGGCGGAGGAACAGTCGTCCAGCAGCAGTATTTGCGGATTGCCCGCCAGCGCCCGGGCGATGAGCAGGCGCTGTTTCTGTCCGCCACTCAGGTTGGACCCCCGGGAGGTCAGCGGCGTGTCAAAGCCCTCCTCCTTCTGTGCGATGAAGTCCGCCTGGGCCGTTTTTGCCGCCTGCCGCACGGCATCCTCGCCGACTTCACGGCCAAAGCGGATATTGGCGTCGATGGTATCGGCCATGAGGAAGTCGCTTTGGAGCACCACGCCGATGCGGCTGCGCAGGTCCTCGTTGCTCAGGCTGCGCAGGGGCGTGCCGGAAAGAAAAATTTCCCCTTCATCCGGGTCATAGAAGCGTTGCAGCAGGCTCAGCACGGTGGTTTTGCCGCTACCGGTGGGGCCGATGATGCCCAGGGTGCCGCCGGAACTTACGGCGAAGTTGATGGGGCCTAGGTCGGTATGTACCTTATTATAGGAAAAACGCACGTTCTGAAAGCGGATGGCGCTCTGATCCTTCTGCACGGGCGCGGAAACGGGCTCCAGCTCCACGGGCGCAGTAAGCACCTCTTCCACGCGCCGGGCGCTGGCAGCGCCCTTGGAATAAAAGGTGAAGATGCGGGAGATCATCAGCAGCGCATTGAGGATGATGGTGAAGTAGCTCAGAAACGCGATAATTTTCCCAGGTTGGGTCAGGCCGTACTGCACCCGGACGGCGCCCACCCAGATCACCACCGCCAGGCCGGCGCTGAGCAGGAAATTCATCACCGGGCCGGTGAGCGCCATGGTATTGGCGGCCTTGGCCTCCCGCTGCATGTTGTCCCGGCTGATTTCGTCAAAACGGCGGCGTTCCCAGTCGGTTTTGGAAAGTGCCTTGATCACACGGGCGCCGGTCATGTTTTCCTGCACCTTGCGTACCAGACGGTCCAGGCTTTGCTGGGAGGCTTCGTACAGGCGGATGCCGTGGCGGGAAGCGTAGATCATGGTGATGCCCAGCAAGGGCAGCGTGGCGATGAGCACCAGGGTGAGCACCGGCTCCAGGGTCAGGGCCACCAGAATGCCGCCCAGCAGCAGCATGGGCGCGCGCACGCCCAGGCGCTGCATACGGTCGATCATCTGATGGACGTTATAGATATCGCTGTTGATTCGGGACATCAGGGAGGGCACAGTGAAATGGTCCACCTGCGCGCAGGACAGATGGGTGGTTTTGTGGTACAGGTCCGAACGCAGGCGACGGGTTATATCCCGGGAAGTGGCGCAGGACATATAGTTGGCGGCGGCGTTGCCCGCCAACGCCAGCAGGGAGCATAGCACCATCAGCCCGCCGCGTAGCCAGGCGCCCTGAATATCGCCCACGGCGGCGCAGTCGTCCAGAATGGAAGAAAGCAGCCAGGGCAGATACAGCTCAATTACCGTGCCAGCCACCTTGATGACCATGGTTAGACCGATTCTGGAAAGCTTGGGACGGATATACTGGTAAACGGTGCGCATCAGTCCTGGCTCCTTTCCGACGCCCAGGTTTCCGCCCGGTCGGCTACACGGTTTAGCAGGGCGATGAGCGTGTGAGCTTCTTCCTGGGTAAGGCTGGCGGTGAGATAGTCGCTCCAGTCCTTGAGCATACGGTGGAGCCGGGGCAATGCTTCCTCCGCCTTGGGCGTGGGGTAGACCCGCAACGCCCGGCGGTCCTGGGAACAAGGGGTGCGGGTGATCCAGCCGTTGGCTTCCAGGGCGGCCAATTTCCGGGCCACGCTGCTTTTGTGTACATGCAGGCCCTGCGCAAGCTCATCCTGGGTCTGACCGGGCTGCCGACACACGCGAAGGATGTAGGCTACCTGACAGCCCGGCAGGCCGGTGTCGTCCAGCTGCGTATCCCGGTAAAGGTTGGTACAGCGGTTGATGATATTGATGGTTCGCGTCAATAATTCCATGGGCGCCGCTCCTTTGATGGCTGGTTGCAATATATTTTGTTGCGTTGTCAACGATTGCATGCGCAACTATTTTACAGGAAGGAAATGGGAAAGTCAATACTGCGCTCGGGAAAGTTTTTCTATTCCCGGCCGGAAACAGAGGCCAGTGCGTTTCAAACCGTCAAAGTCCCCAAGAGGCAAGGCTGCAACTCTTTTGATGAGAAAATGCTTAAATTTGCAATATACATTGACAGATGAGGTATATATTTTTATAATATATATCGGAGGTGAGCATATGGCGCTGACGGCGGATATACTCCGCGGCTATACGGATACCATTATACTGCGCCAACTTGCGTGCGGGGACAGCTACGGCTATCAGATCAACAAGCGGGTATCGCAGGTGACCGGCGGCATCTTCGAAATGAAGGAAGCGACCCTGTATACGGCATTCCGGCGTCTGGAGAGCGCAGGTTTGATCCGGGCCTATTGGGGAGACGAGCAGAGTGGAGCGCGCCGGCGATATTACGCCTTGACCGAAAGCGGTCGGGAACGGTTGCGTGAGGATTGCCGGGTATGGCAGGAAACAAGGCGGCTGCTGGACCGCTTGCTGGAGGAATAAATATGCGCCGGGAACCGGCGACGGATAGGAGGAACGAGCATGAATGCTACCGTAAAACGGATTGTGGAGATATTGTTTCAGGATACGGAAATGACCGAAGAAGTGCAGGCGTTGCGGGATGAACTGCTGGACAACTGCCAGCAGCGTTATGAAGACCTGATGGCCCAGGGACGCGACGAAGATGAAGCCATTGCGCTGGTGGTGGAAAGCCTCAAGGGTATGGAGGAGGTCATCAGCGCCTACCCTCGGGCGCAGGCGGGGGAACCCTGCGCGGAGCATGGGGAGGACGATGGTCGGGTGCTGTATTTCCCCGCGGCGCAGGTAAAATGGGTGGAAGCCGATCTACTTTATCAGGATGTGCATTTTGTTCCGGGGCAGGGCGAACAGGTGGTGGTGCGCCTGACGGGCAAGGAAGGCAATCGGCTGAATGCCTGGCTTGCGGGCGATACGTTGCGGATTTCTCGTCAGGAGGACAACGGCGGGCGAGGAACGCGCTGGTGGAGCAGAGTGCTCTTCTTCTCCTGGGGGGAACAGGTCCAGGTGGAGCTGCCGGCTTCCTGCCATCCGGGTATTTCGGTGCATTGCACCAGCGGCGACCTGACGGTTCAGGACGTTTCTCCCCGGGAAGTGCGCATGGACGCCATGAGCGGCGATATTACCCTGCAAACGGACCTGACGGTTCCACTGCGGGAGGTGAACCTCAAGAGCACCTCGGGAGACATCCGCGTAGGTTGCAGCGCCGAACGGGTAGAGCTGCAAAGCATGAGCGGAGACGTGAGCTACCAGGGCGAATGCCCGGACCTGACCGCTCAATCCATCAGCGGCGATGTGCGCCTCCAGGGCGGCTTCCAACGGGTACGAATCAAGTCTGTCAGCGGCGATGTGCGCCTGGAGGAGGAGAAGGGCGGACTGCGGCAGGTGGACGCAAAAACCACCAGCGGCGATGTGGATATCCGCTTGCCCAAGGGTACCCCCGGCGTCCACTTGACGGGGAAAAGCAGTATCGGCGACGTGCGCAACCATTTCCCGGACCTGGGCATGGAAAGCAGTGTGCTCATCAACGCCCAGACTGCTTCCGGAGACGTGAAGATTCGCTGACATGCAAAAACCGTGCGTTTTCCTGGCAGGGGGAGGCGCGGCCTGGCGGATGAACCCAAAAGGCCTCGGAGGGGCGGCCGCCCTTTCCGAGGCCTTTTGATTGCTGACGTTACTTATAAATGAAAAAGTTGCATTCAAGCCGACCGTTGTACAGCCTGCGGATTTTGTCCGCCCGGCGGCCGTAACAGCGCTCAAAGCCGGGATGGCTGGATATGGCGCATAACGACCAGCCGGGATGGCGTTCCTTGAGGCGGCGCAGTTCTCCGTAGAGGCGCTCACAGCTTTTGCGGTCGCTGAGCCGTTCGCCGTAGGGCGGGTTGGTGATAAATACGCCTTCCTTGCCCGGCAGCTGTAGCGTTTCCAGGGACTGCCGGGTCAGGGTAACGCGCCCGCCCAACTGCGCCTGCACCAGATGGCGCTTGGCCAGGGTCAGCGGCTCCGCGCCGATGTCCGAGCCGCTCAGGTCATGGATGCGCTCCGGGTCATAGAGTTCCTGGGCCTGGGCGCGCAGGGCGTCGGCTTCTGCCTGAGAAAAAAAGGAAAATTGCTCCATGGCGAAGGGCCGGAACAGTCCCGGCGCCCGTCGAGCCTGCTTGAACGCCGCCTCGATGAGCAGCGTACCGGTACCGCAGCAGGGATCATGCAGGGGAAGGCCGGGCCGCCAGGGGGAAATCTCCAGCAACGAGGCGGCCAGGGTTTCGCGCAGGGGAGCTTCCCCGTTCCAGGTACGGTAGCCCCGGCGGTTCAGGGCGTCTCCGCAGGCGTCCAGGGTGATGCGCGCCACATCCCCGTGCAGGCTGACGTCCAGCGGATAGGCGGGGCCGGTTTCCGGGAGCCAGTCCACGTGCCAGGCGTGCCGCAGGCGTTCCACAATGGCCTTTTTGGTAATGGCCTGGCAGTCACGCACGCTCATGAGCTGGCTGCGGGCGCATTTGCCGGTGACGGGAATGCGCGCGTTTCGGGGCAGCAGCTCTTCCCAGGGAACGGATTTTACCAGCTGGAACAGTTCTTCAAAGGTGTGGGTTTCCGCCTGTGCCAGCACCAGCAGCACCCGGTCAGCGCTGCGCAACCATAGGCAAGCCCGAAAGGCGTCGCTGGGCGTGCCGGTAAAGACGGCTCCGCCGTTCTGCGCCTGTACGTCCCGCATGCCCAGGCGTTTCAGCTCTGCGGCGACTATGCCCTCCAATCCAAAGGCGGCGGTGGCAATCCAGTGTAGATCATTCAGTCGCATGGTGGTTCTCCTTCCGCGCCGGACAGGCATTCCAGGCCCATGGCTTTGGGACGGCGCATGGCGGTGGGTATGGGCAGCGCGTTGATTTCATCGGCAGTGGCAAAGCGGTATCCGTCAGGGACCGGGCCGGAAACGTCCAGCAGGTGGAGGCGCATCTCCCAGACTTGATGGGTAAATACATGCCGCGCAGCGCCCAGCGCGCGGGCATACACGCAGCCGAGGCCCAGGGATCGTCGTAAAGCCCGAACCAGCTGCGCGGGGGTTTTCTCACCTTCCAGCAACGGAAAAACCCAAAGCCCCTGCAACAAGGTCTCCGTTCGTTGCCGTAGCAGCATCCGATTGCCTTGCCGCAGGAGAAGAACGTCGTAGCGAAGCGTGCGGGGAGGCGTGGCGCGGCTTTTGTGCGGAAGTTCTTCCGCGTCGCCTGCGGAACAGGCGTCGCACAGGGAGGACAGCGGGCAGCGGCCGCAGTCCGGCGTGCCCGGACAGCAAAGGGACGCGCCCAGATCCATCAGCGCCTGGTTAAAATCTCCGGGGCGCGCGGCTGGAACCCAGTCCGCGGCGACAGCGGCAATCCGGCGGGCCACGGAGGGCACGGCCACATCCTCCCGGATACCCGCCACCCGGCTGACGACCCGGATGACGTTGCCGTCTACGGCGGGGCAGCAAACGCCGAAGGCAATGCTGGCAATGGCTCCCGCGGTGTACGGTCCGATGCCCGTGATGCGCCGCAGCCGGGCCGGGTCGGAGGGCAGCTGCCCTTCATAATCGGCCATGACCTGCTGCGCACCCCGGTGCAGATTCTGCGCCCTACGGTAGTATCCCAATCCTTCCCACAGCTTGAGCACATCCTCCACAGACGCTTGCGCCAGCGCGGAAACCGTGGGAAAACGCGCTATGAAGCGCGGATAGTATGACCGCACGGTTTCTACGCGGGTCTGCTGGAGCATGGTTTCCGAAACCCATACGGCATAGGGGTCCTGAACGCCACGCCAGGGCAGTTCCCGGTGAAAGCGGTCGTACCAGGGTAGCAGCAGGCTGCCGACGTTTTCCATCTGGGGCCTCCTCCTTCAATCAAAACGTTCTTATTCTACCATGAAAAGCGGAACAGAAAAGGATAGATTATCAAATAGTTAGATATAGAAAGAAAAACAAAGGAAATTTTAGAAATAAATAAATATTTGCTTGCAAATCGAAATTATATGAAAAATTGATGAATTTTCAAGAAATTTCCGCTTGCATGGTTTTTCCAAATGCATTACACTAACAACGTTCGATGTTAGCACTCATGCGCATTGAGTGCTAACAAACCAAGCGCAAGGAATTAAGGAGGAATTTCACAATGACCGTGAAGCCTTTGGGTGACCGCGTAGTCATCAAAAACGTGGAAGCGGAGGAGACGACCAAGTCCGGCCTGATCCTCACCAGCGCTGCCAAGGAGAAGCCGCAGATGGCGGAAGTGCTGGCCGTGGGCCCCGGCGGTATGGTGGACGGCAAGGAAGTCACCATGCAGGTGAGCGTGGGCCAGAAGGTTATTTACAGCAAATATGCCGGCACCGAAGTTAAAATCGACGGCGAGGAAATCATTATTGTGCGCCAGAGCGACATCCTGGCTGTGGTGGAGTAAGTTGGTCCACCAAACTTGTATTGCTTGAAGGAGTGTAAAAGAAAATGGCTAAGCAAATTCAGTATGGCGAGCAGGCTCGCCGCAGCCTGGAAAAGGGCGTGAACGCCCTGGCGGATACCGTCAAGATTACCCTGGGACCCAAGGGCCGCAACGTGGTGCTGGACAAGAAGTACGGCGCGCCCCTGATCACCAACGACGGCGTGACCATCGCCAAGGAAATCGAGCTGGAAGACCCCTTTGAAAACATGGGCGCGCAGCTGGTCAAGGAAGTTTCCACCAAGACCAACGACGTGGCCGGCGACGGCACCACCACCGCTACCCTGCTGGCCCAGGCCATCATTCGCGAGGGCCTGCGCAATCTGGCTGCCGGCGCGAACCCCATGGTGCTGAAGAAGGGCATCGAGGCCGCCACCGAAGCTGCTGTGATCGGCCTGCGTGAGCAGAGCCAGCCCGTAAGCGGCAAGCAGTCCATTGCTCAGGTTGCCGCGATTTCCGCTGCGGACGACACCATTGGCAAGCTGATCTCCGACGCCATGGAAACCGTTGGCAACGACGGCGTGATCACCGTGGAAGAGAGCAAGACCATGACCACCGGCATGACCACCACCGAGGGCATGCAGTTTGACCGCGGTTATGCCTCCGCCTACATGGTCACCGATACCGACAAGATGGAAGCGGTTCTGGATAATCCGCTGATTCTGATTACGGATAAGAAGATCAGCAACATCCAGGAGCTGCTGCCCCTGCTGGAGCAGGTGGTGCAGTCCGGCAAGAAGCTGCTGATCATCGCCGAGGATGTGGAGGGCGAAGCTCTGAGCACGCTGGTGCTCAACAAGCTGCGCGGCACCTTCACCTGCGTGGCGGTGAAGGCGCCCGGCTTCGGCGACCGCCGCAAGGAGATGCTCCGCGACATCGCCATCCTCACCGGCGGTCAGGTCATCACCGAGGAACTGGGCCTGGAGCTCAAGACGGCCACCGTGGACATGCTGGGCCAGGCTTCCCAGGTGAAGGTGGACAAGGACAACACCACCATCGTGGGCGGCGCGGGCAGCAAGGAAGAGATCGACGCCCGTGTGGCTTCCATCCGCTCCCAGATTGCCGACACCACCTCCGATTACGACGGTGAGAAGCTCGAGGTAGCCGTGATCCAGGTCGGCGCTGCCACCGAAGTGGAGATGAAGGAGCGCAAACTGCGCATTGAGGACGCCCTGGCGGCCACCCGTGCGGCAGTGGAAGAAGGCATCGTGCCCGGCGGCGGCATCGCGCTGCTGAATGTGCTGCCCAAGGTGCAGGCGCTGCTGAGCAACTATGCTGGCGACGCCAAGACCGGTGTGCAGATCATCCTCCGCGCCCTGGAAGAGCCCATCCGTCAGATTGCGGCTAACGCCGGCGTAGACGGTGCGGTTGTTGTGGATAAGGTTATAAATA
>CALVVZ010000032.1 GCA_944364075.1 uncultured Clostridia bacterium | reverse complement strand
AAGCTGGAGATGAACCGCCGCCGCATCCGCGAACGGATGACCGAACTCAAGCGCGAGCTGGCCGAGGTGGAAAAACAGCGGGACATTCGCCGCCGCAGCCGCCGGCGCAACGACGTGCCCGTAGTGGCGCTGGTGGGATACACCAACGCGGGCAAGTCCACCCTGCTCAACCGCCTCTCCGGCGCCAACGTCTATGTGCAAGATCAGCTTTTCGCCACCCTGGACGCGGTAAGCCGCAGGGTGGAGACGCCCACGGGGATGCCCTTCCTGCTGGTGGATACGGTAGGTTTTATCCGAAAATTGCCCCACTCGCTGGTCAGCGCGTTTCGCGGCACGCTGGAGGAAGCGGCGCTGGCGGATGTGCTGGTGATCGTTTCCGACGGCTCCAGCCCAGAACTTTATGCCCAGCGGCAGGTGGTGGAGGACGTACTGGCGGAGCTGGGCGCTACGGAGCAGCCCCGCATCGAAGTCATCAACAAGTGCGACCTGGGAGACGCTGCGCCCAGCCTGCCGGGGGCCGTGATGATCTCCGCCCGGACGGGGAACGGCGTGGAGCAGCTCATGCAAGCCATTGCTGCCCAGCTCCAACGCACCCATCGTCCCGTGACGCTGTACATCCCTTTCAGCCGCTATGGCCTGCTCAATCAGGTGCGGCCCTTGGGGCAGGTGCTGGAGGAAAAACATACCGATACCGGTACCGAGCTGACGCTGCTGCTTTCCAGCGCGGACCGCGACCGGCTCCTAAACAAATACGGCGCGGAACTTTTTGCGGGTGACAGGCAGGAAAATCCCTCAAATCCCTGAAGTTACCGGCAGGTTTGTTACGGTTTCTGCCTTGACACCGTAATAATTCTGTAATAGAATAGAGAAGAAATCATCCGGTATTTACCCTCGATATCAAGGCTATACACGGTGGAGGTTAAACAATGAGAAAGTCGTGGAACCGCGTGGTCGCGCTGGCGTTGGCGCTGGCGCTGATCCTGGCATTGGCGCCCCAGCCGGGGGCATGGGAAACCGCCTACGCCGTGGGCTCCTACGGCAGGGTGCTGAAAAACGGCACCTTTGTGCGCAAACAGCCCGGC
The DNA here is from genome assembly GCA_944364075.1 of uncultured Clostridia bacterium. GTDB lineage: Bacteria > Bacillota > Clostridia > Christensenellales > Aristaeellaceae > Egerieenecus. The sequence continues at coordinate 21,161 of CALVVZ010000032.1, read as the reverse complement.
TCCGATTCGTACTGGTTCAAGCTGGACACGGGCTTTATCTGCGCCGTGACCGACACCACCGAGGAGGGCGGTTATACCTGGTACAAGGTGGATACGCAACACCCGGACCCGGATAAAACCAACACATATGTGGGGTATATTCGCGGGGATTGCTTTGAAATGCTCACGGAAACGGAGGCCGCGGCCTGGGAGGCAAATCCCGTTCAGGTTACCTGGAGCGGCAGTGTGACCGCTACGGCGGTTCCCGTGGTTACTGCCACGCCGATTCCCATGGCGAACACGCCCCAGAACGGGGGCGTAGTGGCGGTTGCAACGGCGACGCCCACGGCCGCGCCTGTGCAGACAAACTCCCAGGTGCTGGGACGCATTACCAACGGCGGCACCAATTTCCGCGAAAGCGAGGGTGGACCGGTGATCCAGAAACTGGATCGGGACACCCTGGTGGAGGTGCTGTCCATCCCTACGGTGATCGACACCAGCCACTGGTATCAGGTGCGCTATAACGGCTATGTGGGATACATTCAGGCTCCCTTCTTGGAGGTCATGGGCAGCGACGTAACGCCTACCCCCGTTCCGGGCATGACCGCGCCGCCCAGTGGCGGCTATGTGAAGCTGATTCTGTCCTCAGCCAACCTGCGGGAAAGCCCCGGAGGATCGGTGAAAGCCCAGTGGGAGGTCACCGGCCAGGTGCTGCCCATTGCGGGGTCTGCCGTGAAGAAGAGCGGCTATACCTGGTATCCCGTGGCGCAGAACGGCGTGATCTATTATGTCCGGGGCGACTGTGTAGAAGTGGTCGCTTCGCTGGAGGATTCAGGCAACGTTGTTACGGCCACGCCCACGGCTGCACCGGTGGCGGTGGGATATATTCGAACCACCGTGGGCGGCGTGAACCTGCGCCTGCAGCCTGCGGGCAACACCATTCAGCAGATCAAGAAAGATGTCATCCTGCCTTACCTGAGCAGCACGGTCAGCGAGGGCTATACCTGGTACTATGTGCAGGTGGACAACATCCGCGGCTATGTCCGTGGCGACTGCGCCAAGGTATGCAACGCCGACGGCAGCGACGTGACCGTGACCGCGGGTCCCGCTACGGCTACGCCTACGGCGGAGGTTTCCGCATTCGGCTATGTGAAGCTTACCGAGGACAACGTGAACCTGCGCGCTAAGCCTGCGGGCACGCGGCTGGAGCAGCTGCCCCTGGGACTCATTCTTCCCATGACGGGCGTGGCGGTCAGCTCCGGCAGCTATACCTGGTATCCCGTGAAGGCGCCCTCCGGCCGAACGGGTTATGTGCGGGGCGATTGCGCCATGGAGTGCGACCAGAACGGCACGGCCAGCGGAGCGGTGGTGACGCCTACGCCCGCGCCGGGGACGACGGTTGCGCCTACCAGCTACGGCTATGTGAAGATCACGCTGCCCAAGACCAACCTGCGGAAGACGGCCGGCGGTTCGGTGATTCAGACGGTTGACAAGGACACCGTATGGCCCATGACCGGCAACGCCACTACCGCGCGAGGATATACCTGGTACCCTGTGAATGTGAACGGCACCCTGGGCTATGTGCGCGGCGACTGTTCTTTCAAGCTCTCGCCCTCCCAGGAGGAAAGCTACCTGGCCGGCAACGGCGTCCCCGATGAGGACACCGGCAATAGCGGCGGTTCCACCACGGCTTCCACGTACCTGATTACGGTGATGGACAAGGTCAACCTGCGTGCTTCACCCTCCAAGGACGCCAATGCGCCCTACAATGTGGCCCTGGGTACGGTGATGGCCTACAACAACCAGCAGACCGTGGGCGGCAGCCTGTGGTACCGTGTGGTGTACGATAATACCCAGGTATGGGTGCTGGGCAGCTGCGTGAGCGTGATGACCCAGGCCGAGTACGAGGAATGGCTGGACAGCCAGCCAACCTCCACGCCGCAGCCCGAAGTGGTGGTAGGCTATGTGGTGACGGTGACCAGCGGTGTAAACCTGCGCACCACGGCTAACGGTTCGAAGATCATCGGCCGCTTGGACAAAGGCGTGGTTATGCCTTACAGCGCTGCACCCACCGAATTGCGCGGGTACCTGTGGTATCCCGTCAAGACTACCCTGGGCACGGGGTATGTCCGCGGCGACTGCGTGGAGGAATGCGACCAGAACGGCGGCGCCCTACCCACTGCTACCCCCGGCCCCACCAGTTCCAGCTCCAGTTCCACCGCGGGCCAAGAGGCCACCTACAAGACACTGCGCTTGGGTTCTACCGGCACGGAGGTCAAGGCCATGGTGGCTGAACTGAAGGCGCAGGGTTACTATTCCGGCAGCATCACCTCGTCCTTTACCAGCGCGGTACAGACGGCGGTGAAGAACTTCCAGCGAGACAAGGGACTGACCGTGGACGGCATTGCCGGTCCCAATACGCTGCATAAGCTGTTTGGTACCGTGCCCGTGGGCGAGAGCGACACCAGCGACCTGACCATGACCATCTATACCGCCGAGAAGATCGACTGGTATACCGGCGGCATCCAGGAACTGTGGCCCAAGGGCGCGAACTTCAAGGTATACGACGTAAAGACGGGCATCGTCTGGTGGGCGCACCGTTGGAGCGGCGGCAGCCATGTGGACGCCGAGCCGCTGACTGCGGCGGATACGGCGCGGCTGTGCAAGATCTACGGCGTGAGCAACGCCGATGAGATTGCCGAAAAGAACATGTGGCAGCGCCGGCCCATGCTGGTAACCATTGGCAACCGCACCTTTGCCTGTTCACTCTATGGCGTGCCGCACAACTACCCCGACGGCGATACCATCGCCAACAACAATTACGACGGGCAGCTGTGCATCCACTTTACCAACAGCAAGACCCACGACAGCAACAAGGTAGACTCTTACCACACCGAAGCCATTGAATATGCGTGGCTGAACGCCCCCAACGGGCATAAGTAAATCCTATCCCGGCGCGGCGGAGCCCATGCTTCGCCGCGCTTTTTCCGTGCAAAGGGATGGGAGGCGCGTGTTGTACGTCTCCTCTGCCGCCCCGGCGGCACCGAACATAAGGAGGAAACAGCGTCATGCTGAAGAAAGCCTATACCCCGACGCGGCTGTTTGCGGAGAGCCTGCTGTTTTTTGCGGCTGGACTGATGCTCCTTTTCCGGCCGGAAAGAACTCTGGCACTGGCTCTGGACGCCTTGCGCTGGCTGTTGCCTGCGGGCGGCGCCGTCAATCTGGTGGAATGGCTGCTGCACGGGCGGCGCAGGCGCGTCGCGCTGGTCAAGGGGGCGGCGCTGCTGGCTGGCGGGCTGGTCCTCGCGTTCCTGCCCCGGGCCATGGGTATTTCCATTTCGCTGGTTTTCGGGCTATGGATGGCGCTGAACTGCCTGTGCAAGCTGCTCTATGCCGTGCAGCTGCGCGTGGACGGGGAAGGCGGCTGGCTGGCCAACCTGCTGGCGGGAATCATGCATGGGCTTTTCGCGTCGCTGCTGCTGGCGTACCCGCTGCGGGGCATCCTTCCCCTGACGCTGCTGTTGGGGCTGTACAGCCTGGGTTACGGCTTGTTTACCCTGGGGGATGCGGTACGCGAACTGCTGGGTACGGATGTGAAAGGAAGACGGGTGCGGCAGCGGATACGAATTTCACCGCCGGTGCTTTTGACGGCGCTCATTCCCCAGTGGCTGCTTCGCGCACTGAATGATCCCGACGAAGCGGAGGAGATCGAACGCTGGACACGCCGGGAAACCAACGACGGCCAGGCACGGCAGGACCTTGAGATCTTTTTCCACCTTTCCAAGGATACGGCCATGGGTATGGGGCATGTGGATATTGCCCTGGGCGAGCGTGTATATGCCTACGGCTGCTATGATGCATCCAGCAACCGGCTTTTCGGCCTGATTTCCGACGGCGTCCTGGTGACGGCGGAACGGGAACCCTATATCGCCTATTGCCTGCGGAACGAAAAGAAAAAACTGATCAGTTTCGGGGTCAGCCTGGACCCGGCGCAGCGGGAGAGCGTGCGCGCGGCGGCGGCGCGGTTCATGGCGGGAAGCGAGCAATGGACGCCGCCGGAGGACTCCCATCAGGCGGATTTTGCCCGGAGCACGGGGGCGGTTTTCCACAAACTGCGCAAAGGGCCCTTCCAAACCTACAACGCGCTGAAGACCAACTGCGTGGCGCTGGCGGATATCCTGTGCGGCGCCTCCGGGCTGGATCTGATGAATTTGCAGGGGATCATTACTCCCGGAACCTACTATGCATTTTTGAACCGTCAATTCCTGCGCCGCAACAGTATTGTCATCAGCCGGACCGTATATAGGTGAATAGGGTTCGCCTGCCCTGGAGACAATGGAGACAGGGAGGTGGACGCATGGTTTCCAAGCATACCGGCGCCCGGGGAATGATCCTCGGGCTTGTTTATGTCCTGGCTATGATATTTGTATCTCCGCTGCGGTTGACGGAAGCGTATGACGCCGCGGCGCTGGCGCTCCCGGGGATGGAAGGCGGATTGCCCTTGCTGGCTCTGGGCGCTGCGGGCGCGATTCCTTTGGGGGCTTTTTTGGCGGCGCTGCCCTGGCGGTGGAAGCGCTGGCATAAGGGGGAACGCGGGGAGCGCAGCACGGCCAGGGAGTGTTTGCGTGGCTTCCTGGGCGGGTTTGCGCTGCTGTTAGGCGCGGGCCTGGCAGGGGGCGGCGTTTCCTTTCAGGTGTACGGAGGCGCCGTCTCCGGGGCATTGAGCGGTTATGCGGCGGTAGCGTTGATGTTGCTGGCCGCGTACGGCGCGGCCAGATTGTGGGGCGAAGGAAAGGGGGCGTCCGGGCGATGACGGAGCTGTGGCTGGGTTGCGGCCTGGGACTGGCGCTGGGATGGCTGTTTCAGCGCATGGGGCTGTCCTGCCCGGACGTGCTGACAGAGGCGCTGCGCCTGCGCTGCCGCGCGCTATGGCGGACGCTGCTGGTTGCCTTGGGCACGGCGACGCTTTGTGTGGCCTTTCTGGGGTGGCTGGCGGTGCTGGATGTGGATCATTTGGAAATTCTGCCGCTGAACGGCACACTGGTATTGGGAAGCCTGCTCCTGGGCGCAGCCATGGGCTTTACGGGATATACGCCGGGGGCCTCTCTGGCGCAGTTGGGCGGCGGGAAGCCGTTGGCGGGGCTGTGCGCCGTGGGGGGCGGAATCGCGGGAGCCGTATGCTATCGCTTGGCCGCCGCGCCGCTGAACGCGCTCAATGGCTGGCTGCCGGAGGCAAGCGGAACGCTGTTCCGCACTACCCTGGCATCGCCTTACCTGCTTTCAGGCGGCTTTATGCTCCATGGCGCGGTGGGGATTACGCTGTTGGCTGTGGGCCTGTGCGTGGGACGGGAACCGCCGGAGCGCGCCGAAACCCTGAGGGAAGCGGAAACGGAGAATGCTCCTGTGCGCAGCGCGGAATCCGCTGCGAAAACGCCGCCGTCCCCGGAGGAAGCTTCCGCGGAAACTGTGGTGGCCGCGCTGCCCCAGGAGGAGACATGGACGCTGGACACCGTACCGGTGGCGCTGCCGCCCCAGGTGACGCAGACCCTGAAGGAACCCGCGGAACAAGCGCCCTCTCTGCCGGAGGAAACTGTGACGGAAGACCGGTCCACCCTGGCGCGCGCTGGCAAAACGCCCATGGCCTCCGCGGCCATGCCTGCGGAAGAACCGGTGCCCGTGATCCGTCCGGAAAAGGCAGAGAAAAAATCTGACCGGGCGGATTGACGCAGTTTCCAGGACGTGATATGCTTGCCATAGAGCTTTTTGCTTGGGGAAGCTGTGCTTGCCGGTAGAACTGCGCGGAAGCAGGCGCCCTGTGCCGCGCTGCGGCTTACCAAAGAGGAGGAGCCTATGCCCCAGAGCATGAAACATCTGGCCGTTCGGTGGCTTGCGGGGTGCCTTACGTTGGCAGCGGTAGCCGCCCTGGCGTTGTTCCCGTTGTATAACGACTTTTCCTATGCCCATATTACCCTGGCCAAATGGCGCGCCGCGCTGATGCTGGGCGGCGTCTGCCTGGCGTGCGCGGCGGCAGCGCTGCTGGCCTGCGCCCGGACCGGCGGCGGATGGTACCTGCGCTGGCACCCGGTTTGCTGGTTGGGGGTGGGCTTTTTTGCGTTGGTGGCGGTTTCGGCTTGGCTGGGTCCCCTGGGACACCGGCTGAACGATGAAGGACAATGGGTGTGGTGGTTGGGCGCCACGCGCCATGAAGGACTGGCAGCCAAGCTGCTCTATGGGAGCATTTTCCTTTGCATGAGTCTGTATCCGCCCAGGTGGAAGACGTTGCTTATGGCGGTGGGGACGGCGCTGGCGCTGTTTTGCGCCGTGGTGGCTTTGCAGTACGCGGGCGGCAATCCCCTGGGGCTGTTTCCCGACGGGCGCAGCATCTTTACCAATTATGAGTTTCAGGGCACCATCGGAAATATCGACATGGTCAGCGGCTACCTGAGCCTGGTCGTGCCGCTGCTGCTAAGCGGGTTTTTGCTGCTCAGCGGCAAGACCCGGGGGTGGATGCTGCTAACGGGTATGCTGGGCGTGATGCTGTTTTTGTGCATGGAAGTGCAGAGCGGACTGATTGTACTGGGCATGCTGACGCTATGGGTGGGGGGATACGGCCTGTGCCACCCGGAATGCCGCCGGGGAAGCCTGTGGACCCTGAGCTTGACCTGCCTGTGCGCCGCGCTTCGCAGCGCGCTGCGTCTGCCCTGGCTGGACGGCTCCGACGCGGTGACGCTGGCGTGGAACGGAACGGTACTGCGCCTGCTGTTGCTGGCGCTGCTGCTGGGCGTATCGGCGGAAACCTGGGGGCGGACGGCGCGGTTTGCTCTTCGGCCGCGAACGATGGTGCTGGCGGCGACGGTGGCGGTGGCGGTGGTACTGCTGACCCTGACGCTGGTGGAGCTGCCCCAGAGCATGGGCGGGCTGTATGAGCTTAGCGAGATCCTCCATGGCCGCCCGCAGGACAGTTTCGGCTCGTATCGCCTTGGCATATGGCGGAATTCGCTGCTGATCGCCAAAGATCACCTGCTTACGGGCACGGGTCCCAATACCTTCCTGTTTGCCATGACGGATCAACTGGAAGCGGCCGGGCTTGTCTATCCCGAAACCTTTGACAGCGCGCATAATGGATATATTACCATTCTGGTGGAAAACGGCTTGCCTACGCTGGCGCTGTACGTGGCGTTTCTGTGCGCGATGCTGTACCTGGGCGTACGGTATGCCAAGGACCGTCCCTGGCTGTGGCTGACAACGCTGGCCCTGGGGGGCTATGCTATACAGGACTTTTTCAGCTTCAGCATTTGTCTGGTATCGCCCATGTTCTGGGCGGTGGCGGGGATGCATGCGGCGGAACTGGCCCGAGCCAAACCCCGCCGGCTTGTGCGCAAGGATGGCGGGAGAGAAGCAACCGATGAGGAAAAAAAGGAGGAAACCTGATGCTTATCGTACATGCGAACGCTTTTGTGAACGGCGCTTTTGAACCGGATACCTGTGTACGGCTGGAGGAGGGTACGGTGCGGGAAACCGGCGCAAGGCTGGCGGCGCGTCCCGGCGAGGAAACCGTGGACGCCAGGGGCAGGTATCTGCTGCCCGGCTTTGTGGACGTACACATCCACGCTTTCCGGGGAAAGGATACCATGGATGGCGAGGAAGCTGTGCGGCATATGAGCCGGGAACTGTACCGGGTAGGCGTGGCGGCATTCCTGCCCACCACCATGAGCGCTTCCATAGCGGATACCCGACGTGCGGTGGAGGGAATCGGCGCGGTGATGGAACATCCCGAGCGCCAGGGCAGCCGGGTGCTGGGCGCACATATGGAAGCTCCCTTCCTGGCGGAGAGCAAGTGCGGTGCGCAGCTGAAGGAATTCTTCCTGGACCCGTCCATGGCGGCGCTGGAGGAAATGACCGGCGGGCACATGGAATGGGTGCGTTTGCTGACCATGGCGCCGGAGAGGGCCGGGTCCGAGGCGTTTATCCGGGAGGCGTCGGCCCGGGGCATCACTATTTCCATCGGCCATACGGGGGCTACTGCCGAGCAGACCCATCAGGCCGCGGACTGGGGCGCGGCGCACGTGACCCATACCTTTAACGCGCAGCCGCCCCTGCACCACCGGGAACCCGGGGTGCCCGGCGCGGCGCTCACGGACGGACGGCTGTATACGGAGATCATCTGCGACGGTATCCATCTCCATCCGGATATCATTCGTCTTACCGTACGGGCCAAAGGACCGGAGCGCACGGTGATGATCACCGACGCCATGGAGGCTGCGGGCATGCCCGACGGCGTGTACGCCCTGGGCGGACAGCAGGTGTTTGTAAGGGAAGGGGCTGCGCGGCTGGCAAACGGCGTGCTGGCCGGATCAGTGCTGACCATGCCCACAGCCCTTCATAACATGATCCATCGCTTCGGCATTACGCCGGAACAAGCGGCGCGCATGTGTACCCTGACACCTGCGCAGTCCATTGGCGAGGGACTGGCGGGGCGGATACTTCCCGGAAGCCCCGCGCCCCTCACCCTGTGGGAGGAAAACTGGGAGCTGGCGGAGGTGCTGGGCTAAGGTCTTCCGCCTTGCAATTCATGGGGCGATCTGCTATACTGGACACCAAAAGAGGGAGGCGGGCACGGTGGCGGAAGCGGGCGTGACGAAAAAGATTCTGGCCTATGCGCTCAAGAGCCTGATGGCCACGCGCCCGTTAAGCAAGATTACCGTGGGTGACATTTGCCAAGCCTGCGACATGAACCGCAAAAGCTTCTACTATCACTTCCGCGACAAATATGACCTGGTGAACTGGATCTTTTATACGGAATTCTTCGATGAGTTCCACCGGGAGGCTTCCGAGGGAGCGGATGCGCTTCTGCGCCTGTGCCAGTTTTTTGAAAAACACCGGGAATTCTACCGTAACGCCTTGCAGCGGCAGGGGCAGGATTCCTTTTATGAATATCTGGGGCAGGTAATTTCACCGGTAATTGCCAACCGGTTGGCGCCGTATGTTGCCACGGATCCTTACCGGGATTTTTATACGGATCTGATGATGCATATCTACCGGGACGCCATTGTGCGCTGGGTTATGGACCGGGACCCGGTTCCGGCGCAGACTTTCGTTCAGCTCATGTATCGGGCCGCCGCCGTGCTGGGAAAGATATCCCTGCCGCAGGCATGAGCGCGCCAAAAAAACCTTGCGTTTTCTCCCGGGCAGGTGGGATGGAAACCTTTTCCCCTTCCGTTGCATAGGTACAAGGGGGGAGAAAAAAACGGCCCGCCTTGGGATGAAGGAGAGATGAAGCATGTTCCGTTCAGCGTGGCAAAGACGGTGGGGCCTTTGGCTGCTGGCGTTGCTGCTGCTGTTTCCGAGCCTGCCGGCTAAGGCCGCTGCGGCCATCGGCTACGGGGTGGTGGAAAACAGCAGCTATGTGAACCTACGCAGTCAGCCCACCCAGAGCAGCACCCGGCTGGGATATTATCAGCCCGGCGTGTGGGTGGAAATTACCGGAGAGAGCGACAACTGGTACGCGGTCAACGGTCCGGACGGGAAGAGCGGATGGATGAGCAAGAACTTTATCCGCGTGGAACCGGATGTGGTACGGGCTGTGGGTATCGTCACCAACCCCCTGGAGCGCGGTTATCTGAACCTGCGGGCAACGCCCAGCTACAGCGCGCAGGTGCTGGACTATTATTATAACGGTGTGCCCTGCACCCTGCAGGGACTCAACGACGGCTGGTATCAGGTCAACGTCAACGGCAAGACCGGCTATTTCCGCTCGGAATACATCCGCCAGCATTCCTGGGTGGCCAGCGATCAGGTCGCCACCATCCAGACGCCCAACAATACCGGGCTGAACCTGCGCACAGGACCGGGCACCGGGTATACCTCCCTGAGGCAGTTCAAGGGCGGAAAATACGTCATGGTGCTGCAGAAGGGCAATGATTGGTGGAAGGTATCCGTGGATGGATACGTGGGCTTCATGAGCGCTTCCTTCTTGCGGGATGGGATCATCAAGCCGGATTTCTCCACCGGATCGTCCACCGGCCAGAACAGCAAAGGGTACGGTATTGTCACCAATCCGCGGTCCAACCAGGTGTTGAACCTGCGGGAGAGTGCGTCCACGACCAGCAAGGTCATTTCCCAGCATGGGAACGGTACCCGGGTGACCGTTCTGGGGCAGGGTACCGAATGGTGCAAGGTACGGGTGGACAGCACGGGCAAAGAAGGCTATATGATGACCCAGTACCTGACGCTGTATAATCTGCCCGGCGTTCCAACCATGACCATTGAACACCCCAAGCGCTCTTTTGTGAACCTGCGCAGCACCCCCAGTATGTCCGGGAACCAGATCCTGGCGCACATGCCCCACGGCTCTGTGGTCACGGTGCTGATTCCGGGGGATGACTGGGTGAAGGTGAACTACAACGGCTATACGGGATACGCGGTAACCTATTTTATGAAAAAGTAAGCCAAAAAAACGGAAGGGCCGGCCGTCCAGCGCATGGGCGGCGCGGCCCGTTTTTTCTTGCGGCAGGTTACGTCCTGCTTTTGCGTTGCGTTTCCGCAGGGAATGCATTATAATACCAGGGAGTTGGCAAGGAGGATGATGGCATGGATTGGGTAGAGGTCAAGGTGCATACGACCACGGCAGGAGCAGACCTGGTGTCGGAGCAGCTGATGCAGGAGGGTGCCTCCGGAACGATGGTGGAGGACCGGGCGGACGTGCCCGACCCGGATAAGCCCAATGGATTCTGGGAAATCATCGACCCTGACCTGATTCAGCGCATGCCGGAGGATGTGGTGGTGCATGCCTGGTTTGAGCCGGATCACCGCTATGCGGACCGGATGCAGGCCCTGCGGGACCGCTTGAGCCAGTGGCGGCGCATGGAACTGGGGATGGAGCTGGGCAGCCTGGAAATCGAAACCCAGGATGTGAAGGAAGAGGACTGGGCGGAGGTGTGGAAGCGCTTTTACAAGCCCTTTCATGCGGGCAGGAGCCTGGTGGTCAAGCCCACCTGGGAAACCTATGAAGCCCAGGAGGGGGACCGGATCATTGAAATTGATCCGGGCATGGCCTTTGGCTCGGGAACCCATGAAACCACGTCCATGTGTCTGGCTTTCCTGGAGGATTATATGACTCCTGGCGCCCGGGTTATTGATGTGGGAACGGGCAGCGGCATATTGGCCATCGGCGCGGCGCTGCTGGGCGCACGGGAAGTGCTGGCCATTGACATTGATCCCGTGGCAGTGAAGGTAGCCCGGGAAAATGTGGCCCATAACCGTCTGGAGGACCGCGTGCAGTGCGTGCAGGGAAATCTGCTGGAGCAACGGGCGGAACAGTGCGATCTGTGCGTGGCCAACATTATTGCGGATGTGATTTGCGGCTTTGCCGGGCCGCTGAAGGCACATATTGCTCCCGGCGGCCTGTTCGTATGCTCGGGCATCATCCGGGAGCGTGAACAGGATGTGTTGGAGGCCCTGCGTCAAGCGGGGTATGAGCTGGTGGAAGAACGCAAAAAGGGCGAGTGGGTTGCCATGATTAGCAGGAGGCCCGCCTGATGCACCGCTTTTTTGTGGATGAGGCAGGGTTTCGGGACGGCACGGCCTGCCTGGAAGAAAACGACGCCCGGCATGCCCGGCGTGTGCTTCGCCTTCGCCCGGGAGAGGAAGTCGTGCTCATGGACGGCGCGCGGCGCTTCCGGGCGCAGATTCTGGACGGGCAGGAGGAAACGGTGCGCTGCGCCCTGCTGGAGGAGCTTCCCTCCACCGAGGCGGCGCTGAAAATCACCCTGTTTCAAGGGCTGCCCAAGGCCGAGAAAATGGAATGGATCGTGCAGAAGCTCACGGAGCTGGGAGCGGTGGCCGTCGTGCCGGTGGCCATGGAGCGCTGCGTGGCGCGTCTGACAGCCCAGGACGGGGAAAAGAAACGGGAACGCTGGCAAAAAATCGCACGGGAAGCGGCCAAACAATCCGGCAGAACGGTGACGCCCCGGGTGGGGTGTCCGCAGCGCTTTGAAGCCATGCTTGAAGAACTGCGGGGCTTTGACGCCGCGCTGATCCCCTGGGAAGAAGCGCGGGGGTATGGCCCCTTGCAGTTCAGCCGGGATTTTCCCCGGGCGCGGCATGTGGCGCTGGTGGTGGGTCCCGAGGGGGGCATGAGCCCGGAGGAAGTGGCGCGGATGGAGGAAGCTGGGGCGCGCCGGATCACCCTGGGGCCGCGCATCCTGCGCACGGAAACGGCGGGGCTTGTGGCTGCGGCGGCGCTGCTGGCGCTGTACGGAGAAATGGATACCATGTGAAATCGGGGGAAGAAATTGCAAACGGTTGCTTTTCATACCTTGGGATGCAAGGTAAATCAATATGATACCCAGGCCATGCTGGAGTGCTTCCAGGAAGCGGGGTACACGGTCGTCCCCTTCGAGAGCGAGGCGGACGTGTATGTGCTGAATACCTGTACCGTTACCGGCACCGGGGACAAAAAATCCATGCAGCTTACCCGCAGGCTGCGCCGGGAGCATCCAGACAGCCAGATCGTGCTGTGCGGATGCTTGGCCCAGCGCAAGGGAGAGGAACTGCTTTCCACGGGCGCGCGGCTGGTGCTTGGCACGCAGCGCCGGGCGGAGGTAGTGGAGCTGCTGGAGCGTGCGGTGCGCGAGAACCGGCAGATTTGCGCGGTGGAAGCGCTGTCTCAGGCGCCCTTTGAACGGCTGAACATCACCGGCCAGCAGGAGCATACCCGAGCCACGTTGAAGATTCAGGAGGGTTGCAACAACCATTGCACCTATTGCATCATTCCCAGCGTGCGGGGGCCCATACGCTCACGGCCGCTGGACGAGATCAGCCGGGAGGCGGCGCGTTTGGCGGCGGCAGGATTCTCGGAGCTGGTGCTTACGGGAATACATCTGTCCAGCTATGGAAAGGACATGGACGGGGCCGTCGCCCTGCTGGATGCCATTGCGCAGGTACAGGCTGTGCCGCAGGTGCGGCGCATCCGTCTGGGAAGCCTGGAACCGACCATTGCCACGCCGGAATTTGCCCACCGCCTTCAGAAGATGGACAAGGTCTGCCCGCAGTTTCATCTGGCGTTGCAGAGTGGGTCGGACACGGTGCTGGCGCGCATGGCCCGGCGGTACAATACGCGGATGTACCTTACCGGCGTGACGAATCTTCGTAGGGAATTTCCCGAGGCAGCCTTCACCACGGACATTCTTACCGGTTTTCCCGGAGAAACGGAAGAGGAATATGCGCAGACCCGGCGCATGATTGAAACGGTAGGGTTTGCGAAAATCCACGTGTTTCCCTATTCTCCCCGGGAAGGAACCAAGGCTGCCGTCATGCCGGGTCAGCTCTCCAATACATGCAAGGAGCAGCGCGCCCGGGAACTGATTGCTTTGGGCGAGCAGGTGGGGCGGTGCTACCGGGAAGGATTTATGGGCCGGGAAGTCGAAGTATTACTGGAAGAACGACTGCCTGATGGGAACTGGATTGGATATACCCCTGAATACCTGCGGGTGGAGCTTCCCTGTCAGGAAGGCGCACAGGGCCAGTACCGGCGCGCACGGGTTACGGCATGCGTGCCGGATGGGCTGCTGGGCCGCGAAATGTGAACTTTTTATGACATGGCATGAAAGCGGCGCATGGTTGCGTTACTATGAATGGAAAGGATGCGAGCCATATGGAAAACTGCCTGTTTTGCACGATCATCCGGGGAGAGATTCCTTCGGCCAAGGTGTATGAGGACGATCTGGTTTATGCTTTCCGGGACATCAATCCCCAAGCGCCCACCCATGTGCTGGTGATCCCCAAAGTCCACGCGGCTTCCCTGGGAGCGGCGGAACAGCTGACAGATGCGCAGCTGGCGGCTTGCCTGCGCGCCTGCGGGAAGGTGGCGGAACTGGAAGGTCTGGCGGAGACGGGGTTCCGGGTCGTTTCCAACTGCGGAAAGGACGCCTGCCAGTCGGTGGAGCACCTGCATTTCCATGTGCTGGGCGGTCGCGCCATGAAGGAGCAAATGGCTTGAACGACCGGCCTTGCGGGCTGCCGGGGCAAAATTTCTTTGAAAAAAAAGATTTTGCTGTTGACGAGTGTACGCAAAGGCGATATAATGACAATACGGTTCGCCATCCGTCCGTCTAGCCGGCTGATGTCAAGGCGAGATGAGCGAGGGGAGGGATAACAGTGTCCGAGGTACGTATTCGTGAGAACGAATCCCTGGAGAGCGCGCTCAAGCGGTTTAAGCGCCAGTGTGCTCGTGCCGGCGTTTTGGCTGAGGTTCGCAAGCGTGAGCATTACGAGAAGCCCAGCGTGAAGCGCAAGAAGAAGGCAGAGGCTGCACGCAAGCGTAAGTACTGATTTTTTTCAAATGCTCCCCTTTCCGCGACCTATGCGGAAAGGGGCGTTTTTTATCCTGGATACAGGACACGATACAAGTGTAAATCAGGAAAAACGTTCGCAAATTATTCACATAATTATACTGAAAAAAACAGGATTTTCCCTTGCGTAGCGTTCCAGATTTTGTTATACTATCCATATCAATGGACAGAAAGAGGATGTCATGCAATACGCCTTTCAGCTTTTACCGCACCCGAACGTTCGTTACCAATCCGCCCTTGAAAAACTTGGTAAAGCGGAGTTACAGTGCATGCTACAGGCGCTAGGGTTTTCCACTCAACCGCAGATGGAAAACATCGGCGGTACGCCCTTTCTGACATTTGAATGCCCTACGATGGATACGGAGACGTTGCGCCCGCTTTCCACGCTGAGCAGCGTCTATTTATGGGCGCAGCGGGAGGGGGAAGCGCTGCTCCCCTTCCAGCGTCCGGTGGGGCGGTATCTGGCTGAGGACATGGCGGAAGTGCTGAAATACAAGGGAAAGACCAATGCGGCTTTTACCGCGCTGCTGCTGAACCTGGCCCGGAGCCAGAGCGGCTTTTTCCGGGAAAAGCGGCCGCTGACGGTGCTGGACCCCATGTGCGGCAAGGGAACGACCCTCTACTGCGCGCTGGCACAGGGCATGCATGGGGTGGGGCTGGACCGGGATCGGAAGGATTTGAAGGAAGCGATGGATTTCGTGCATCGCTCCCTGCAAAACCAGCGGGTGAAGCACAGCCTGCAGCAGGGTTCGCGGTCGGTACCCAAGGGACCGGCGGTGCCGGAGGCGGTCTACACCCTGGCGGATACCCGAGAACATTATCAGGCGGGAGATACCCGCAGCCTGCGCTTTCTGCTGGGGGATACCCGTCAGGTAGGGGCGCTGTTGCGCAAGACGCCCGTGGAACTGCTGGTAGCCGATTTACCCTATGGCGTACAGCATGCTCCCGAGGACGGCGGCAGGCCGGAAAGCTTTGAAACACTGCTGCGCAAGGCGCTGCCGGCATGGCGGGAAGCTGTGCGGCCCGGCGGCGCTATGGCCCTGTCCTTTAACGCCTATACGCTATCCAAGAGCCGCTTGAGCGGCTGGGCCCAGGAGGCGGGGTGGCTTCCGGTACTGGAACCGCCTCTGGATGATCTGGAACATTATGTGGAGCAGGCCGTCAACCGGGATGTACTGGTCTGCCGCCGGCCCTGAGCATATCCGAAGGGCTGTACGAGCGCTGAAATCTTATGCTTTTCTATGACGCGCGTATGGGTCCGACGGCCCAGGAATGGCGAAAGCGTAAACTGTGAATCGTCTGAGCCTGGCAGCGATCCTTTGTTATTTATTGTTTGCGACCACGCAAGGAGGATGGAAAATTGTCAAGTCTTGAGCTTTCTTCCATGACTGTTATTGAACTGCGAAAGCTGGCCAAGGAAAAACATGTCCGGCTTGGCGCAGGCCTGTCAAAAGAGGGCATTATACATAAGCTGGCTGCGGCGCTGACGTCGCAGGAGCCGCAGGAGGTTCCTGCTTCCGTGGCGGAAGAAACGTCGCTGCAGGAAGAAGAGGCGCAGGATCAGGCGCCCGGCGCAGTGGATACAGCGCCCGAAAACAACGTGCCGCAGGAAGCGCCGGCTCAGCCTCCTGCGCGGGAAGAGCATGCTCCCGCTACGCAGTTCAAGGCGGCCTGGCATAATCCTTCGCCGCGCTACAGCACAAAACCCGCTTATCAGGCGCCGGCCTATGCACCGCGTCCCGCCTGGCAGGCGCGCAATACCGCGCCTGCGGCTCCGCGCACGCCGGCCAATACGGAAGTCCCGCGGATGAATACCACTCGGCCGGCCAACTATGCGCCGCGGTTTGGCCCGGATGCCGTGGACCCCGCGCCTGCTGCGCCCCGCGCCGCCGAGGAGTACCGCTCCTTCCGGGAGCAACCCCGGAATTATAGCGGTTTCCAGGAGAGCCGCGCCACTTACGGCGAGCGTAGCTGGAACGAACAGCGGCCTAATTACCAGGAAAGCGGATTCGGCCCTTCTTCCTATTCTTCCACCGGTTCCACCGGTTATGTTCCCCGGACGTCCTATACACCCCGGCGCCCGGATACCGGCTATTATAACCAGGAACTGGGCACCTCCAATCCCGCGGTGCCGGAGATGCTGGCGGCGGGGGAATGTGGAGACGGGCAGGGAATCCTGGAAATTCATCCGGACGGATACGGGTTCCTGCGTCCGGAAAACTTCCTGCCCTCCAGCAAAGATATTTATGTATCCATGGCGCAGATTCGCCGTTTTGGCCTGCGCACGGGGGATATGGTGGTGGGCAAGACCCGGCCCCAGCGGGAAGGGGATAAATATGCGGCCATGCTGTATATTACCCAGATCAACGGCAGCATTCCCGACGAGCTGGGCGAACGGCCAAACTTTGAGGATCTGACCCCCGTATATCCCAGCCGTCGCATTGATCTGGAGTCCCACAGCGGCAAGGGCAGCGACGCCATGCGCATTACGGACCTGATTGCGCCCATTGGCTTTGGCCAGCGGGGATTGCTGATCTGTCCTCCAGATACGGGCAAAACGCAGTTTCTGCAGGATTTTGCCAACGTGGTTTCGGAGAATTACCCTCAGGCCACAGTGCTGGTGTTGCTCATTGACGAATGCCCTGAGGACGTGACCCTGTTCCGGGAACAGGTCGCATGCGAGGTGGTGGCTTCCACCTTTGATCAGGCGCCGGAAAACCACCTGCGGTTGGCGGATATGGTGCTGGAACGTGCGCAGCGCCTGGTGGAGCAGAAACAGGACGTGGTGCTGCTGGTGGATAGCCTGACACGGCTTGCCAAGGCCTATACCACTACCGCGGCCCAACAGGGGCGTAACCTGCCCGGCATGGTGAATCCCAGCAGCCTGTTCCGGGCAAAGAAACTCTTTGGCTCGGCGCGCTGTGTCAGGGAAGGCGGCAGCCTGACCATCTTGGGCGCCATGAATGTGGAAAACGGCTCCAAGGTGGACGACACCGTGGTAGAGGAATTCAAGGGCACTGCTAACATGGAACTGGTGCTGGATCAGGAAGTGGCCAAGGCAGGCGTCAGCCCGGCCATCAACCTGAAAAAGAGCGGAACCAAGCGGGCGGATCTGCTGATGACTCCCGCGGAGCTGCAGGGACTGCAGGCCATCCGCTCCATCCTCGCCTCCACGCATTCCGCCTCCGCCATTCCGCACCTGTTGAGCATGATGGACAAAGCCAGCGGGAACGACGAGCTGCTGGCAAAGATCCAGGAATGGGTCGCCCTGATGGAAAAGAGCCGCTGAGGGCAACCCGGAACATAATGTAAAAATCGCTTGCAATTCGGACGCGACTATGGTAGAATATTCTCCGCGGCAGAAAAGCCCGATCATTGCATGCGCGAAAGAGGTGAAAAGTCATGAAAGAAGGAATCCATCCCAAGTACGGCAAGGCCATCGTTCGCTGCGTGTGCGGTGAGACGTTTGAAACCGGCAGCACGAAGAAGGAGCTGAAGGTTGATATCTGCTCCAAGTGCCATCCTTTCTTCACCGGCAAGCAGAAGCTGGTGGATACCGGCGGACGCGTCGATCGCTTCAAGAAGCGTTTCGGCATGGAATAAGACCTTACAGCGTACCGAGTGTAATTCGGTACGCTTTTTTCATAACTGCGGCGTTGGATGCGTACGGCTCGGCGCGAACGCCGCCTCTGGGATTCTTTGCGTTTCCGGCCTGCGGGGCAGGGAAAAGCCCTGACGGGCGCGAATACATACACGAATCAGCGGCGCGCGTGCGCGCAGAAAGAGGTTGCGAACCATGAGGCAAAAGCAAGGCGCTTGTCCCCGGGTGGATATTGGCGGACAGGCGGTTATGGAAGGCGTGATGATGAAGGCGCCGGATGCCATCGCCATTGCGGTGCGCCGTCCGGACAAGTCCATTGTAGTCAAGCGGCGGGAATATGTCTCCCCGGCCAAGAAGCATAAGTGGATGGGCTGGCCCTTCGTGCGCGGCGTGGTGAATCTTTGCAGCATGCTGGCTATGGGCATGAGCACTCTGCAGGAGTCCACCGAAATGCTGGGCGTGCTGGATGAGGAACCCACCAAGTTTGAGCTATGGCTGAGCAAAAAGCTGGGCAAAGGTGTAGACAAAATTGTAATGAGTGTGGCGGTGCTGCTGGCTGTGGTGCTGTCCGTTGGCCTGTTTTTCCTAATCCCTGCGGCGTTTGCCCAGTGGCTGAAAGGGCTGGGCATGGGGCGCGTGGGCGTGAACCTGCTCAGCGGCCTGCTTCGCATTATTATTTTAATGGGCTACATGATCTTCTGCGCCTTCGTGCCAGACGTGCGCCGGACATTCCAGTATCACGGCGCGGAGCACAAGACGGTATATAATCATGAGGCAGACCTGCCTCTGACCCCTGAAAATGCCGACCGGTATACCACGCTGCACCCTCGCTGCGGCACCAGTTTTCTGTTGATCGTGTTTGTGATCTCCATCCTGCTGTTTACGGTAGTGGGCTACAACGGGGACGTGTTCCTCTGGCGCTTTCTGAGCCATCTTGCGCTGCTGCCGGTGGTGGCCGGGGTCAGTTATGAGGCGCTCAAGGGCCTGGCTCACAGCGAGAGCGGATTGGCGCGCGCTCTGCGCTGGCCGGGCCTGCAGATGCAGCGCCTGACCACCCGCAAGCCGGACAAGGGCATGCTGGAGGTGGCCATCGTCTCCATGAACGTAGCCCTGCACGGCATGCCGGAGCAGGCGCCCCGGACGGCGGAAGGGTATGCGGTGCTGCACAGCTACCACGAGTCCGAGCCGGGCTATGCCTGGCCGGAGGAGACGGAACAGGCATGACGCTTCAGGAAGCGTGCCGCAAGGCTGCGGCGGCCTTTTCCGCGGCGGGGATTCCCGACCCTGCCTGGGACAGCGGATTGATGATGGAGCGGGTTACGGGGGTTGCGCCGCTGCTGGCGCGGCTGAGCCAACGGGAACTGACGGCGGCGGAGCAGGAGCAGTTTGCGGCGCTTTGCGCCCGCCGGCTGACCCGTGAACCCCTGCAATACATTCTGGGGGAGCAATCGTTTCTGGGGCGGAGCTTCCGGGTGGACGCCCGGGTGCTGATCCCCCGCCCGGAAACGGAGCTGCTGGCGGAGCGCGCAGCGGATGCCTTGCGGGGCATGCCTGGCGCGCCCCGCGCGTTGGACCTGTGCTGCGGCAGCGGTTGCCTGGGCGTAACCCTGGCCCTGGAAGCGCCTAACGCGCAGGTGGAAGCCGCCGACCTGTCGGAGGACGCCCTGACGGTAGCCCGGGACAACGCCCGGCGGCTGGGCGCGGCGGTGGCGTTTTTTCAGGGGGATCTGTGGCAGGCGGTGGCGGACAGGCGGTATCACCTTATCGTCAGCAATCCTCCCTATATTCCGGACCAGGACTGTGGGACGCTGCAGGCGGAGGTCATGCGGGAACCGCCCATGGCCCTACGAGGCGGCGCGGACGGGCTGGACTTTTACCGGCGGATTGCGGCGGGCCTTGGGGACCATATGCTTCCCGAAGGCGCATTATTTTTGGAAGTAGGCGCCGGTCAAGCGGAACAGGTGGCAGACATGTTGAGCCGGGAAGGACTCCGGGCGGAATGCCACCGGGATTATCAAGGCATTCTGCGCATAGTGGAAGCGTGGCGGGCATGAAGCCCTGGGGTGTGAGGTTGCATGATCGAGAAATTCCAATGGATGCAGGAACGGTATGATGAGCTGTCTCAGGCGGTGAGCGAGCCGGAGATTATTGCCGACACGGCGCGTTGGCAGCGGCTGCTCAAGGAGCATGCGCAGCTGGAACCGGCGGTGGAGGCATGGCGGCGCTATCAGGCGTTGACCTCCCAGGAAAAGCAGGCGGAGGAAATGCTGGAGGACCCGGAGCTGGCGCCCATGGCCCAGGAAGAGCTCAAGGAGTTGCGGGAGGCCCGGGAAGGCCTGGAAGGCGAAATGCGCCTGTTGTTGTTGCCCCGCGATCCCAATGACGAGCGCAACGTGGTTATGGAGATCCGCGCAGGCGCTGGGGGCGATGAAGCCAGCCTCTTCGGCGCGAGCCTGATGCGCATGTATGTCCGCTATGCGGAGCGTCATGGCTATCGGGTGGAGCCTGTTTCCGCGAATATGACCGAGCTGGGCGGCGTCAAGGAGGTTGTGTTCTCCCTGTGCGGGCCGGGAGCCTTTGCACGCATGAAGTATGAGAGTGGCGTACACCGGGTGCAGCGCGTACCGACCACGGAATCCGGCGGGCGTATCCACACGTCCACCTGCACGGTGGCCGTGCTGCCGGAAGCGGAGGACGTGGAGGTGGAAATCGCGCCCAAGGACCTGCGTATTGACGTTTACCGCTCCACAGGGCACGGCGGCCAGTGCGTGAATACCACCGACTCCGCCGTGCGCATCACGCATCTGCCCACGGGCCTGGTGGTCACCTGCCAGGATGAGAAAAGCCAGATCAAAAACCGGGACAAGGCCATGCGGGTGCTAAAAAGCCGCCTGCTGGAGAAGCTGCAATCGGAAAAGGACGCCGCATATGCGGAGAATCGCCGGGACCAGGTGGGTACCGGGGATCGCAGCGAGCGAATCCGCACGTACAATTTTCCCCAGGGCCGCGTCACGGATCATCGTATCGGCCTGACGCTGTACCGCATTGACGACATCATGGATGGCGATCTGGACGAGATCATTGACGCCCTGCGTATGGAGGAACAGGCCCGGAAACTGCGGGAAATGAATTGAGCGCACCAGGAGAGGAGCAAACGCCAGTGTTTTATCTGAGCAACGCGCAAGCGCGGCGGTTTCTGTTGCGCCATCAGGGCCTGCTGGGGGAGCATC
>CALVVZ010000031.1 GCA_944364075.1 uncultured Clostridia bacterium | reverse complement strand
AGTCTCCCGGCCATGTGCCGGATACCAAGCAATTTACCAGCACCATCACCCCCTTTGATGCTGAAGGGTTGAAACTGCTGCTGGACGAAAAGCTGGCTGAGGCGGGATGTACGGTGCTGTTTCACACCTTTCTGGGCGCGGTGCAAACGGAAGGCGGCAGCATCTCGGGCGTGACCGTTTGCAACAAGGACGGAATGCGTACCCTTTGCGCCAGGGTATACATTGACGCCACCGGCGACGGCGACCTGGCAGCCTGGGCAGGCGCGCCCATGACTAAGGGACGCCAGGAAGACGGCGCGGCACAACCCATGACCATGACCATGAAATATTGCGGCGTGGACACGGCTACGCTCAAGGGCTATGTGCTGGCGCATCCCGAGCGCTTCCCCAAGTTGGCACCCTATGCGGAGCTCTTTCGGCAACCGATTCCGGTGGACCTGGAAGGCTTCGACGCGGAGTTTGCCCAGGCCAAACAGGCCGGCGAGCTGTCTATCCGCCGGGAAAATGTTCTTATGTTTGCTACGGGACGTCCGGGAGAGTATATTTTGAATACTACCCGCATCCTTGGCCATGACGCCACGAGCGCCGCCAGTCTGAGCGACGCGGAGAGGGAAGGACGCCGTCAATGTGCCGAGCTGGACCATTTTCTACGGCAACGGATGCCAGGATTTGCGCATGCAATGCTGGAGTACACCGGCCCTTCCGTTGGGGTGCGGAGTTCCCGGCAGTTGGTAGGAAGGTATACCCTTACGGCACGGGACATTCTGACGCGCCGCCGTTTTTCGGATACCATTGCCCACTCGGCCTATCCCGTGGACATTCATAACCCGGATGGAGAAGGTACAACCGCTGTATTTCTCAACGAACCCGGGACATACTATGCCATTCCTTATGACGTGATGGTATGCGATCAGGTATCCAATCTCTTGGTGACCGGGCGATGCGCATCGGCTACCTTTGAGGCGCAGGCAGCCATCCGCCTGACGCCCAGCGCCGGGGCCATGGGCCAGGCGGCGGGCGTCGCCGCGGCCATGGCCGCCTGCGGGAACGGTCATACCGGCGAAGTGGATGTGCAGGAGCTTCAGCGCCGGCTGCGGGAGCAGGGAGCATTCGTGGAGCCCTGACCCTGCCCATGCGTCCCGTGACCGCGTGAGAGGAAAGCAGACGGATACTGGCGCAGCAATAACCTCCGTTTCCGAAAGGTTGCGGAAAGGAGGAGAATGACATATATGTAAGGAAAGTTACAGCACCGCGATCAGAAACGCTCAGACCCCAAAACACTGGGAAGAAGCAGAAAGGGCTGCGGCCCTTTCATGCTTTCATTCGCAGTCTGCGGCTTTGCTGACAGTCCGTGGCTTTTCTTTCGAAAGGTTAAGTCGTCTTTGCGACCGTTGTTTTTTATGAATGAAACAAACCTGGCTGGATTACTGAGTCTGCTTGTAAAACCAATTCCTTGCAAATTCCGGCGGCCTCCGGTTGATCGAACTTGTTTTTCTCAAAAAACGTCATCGCAACTTTTTTGACACGCTGGCGGGCCGGAGGGGTTTTTCCCCTCCGGCCCGTGTTGGTAATATGGCCCGTGACGTCAAATGTGTCCGCAGCCGCAGCTGTGATTGCCGCAGCTGTTGCAGCAGTTGCCGCTGCAGCGGCAATTGTTGGGGGAAACGGTGCCCTCATTGCACAGGGACATGGGCGGGAAGAGCGGCAGCGAGAAGAATTCGTCGCACACATCCGCCGCAAAAGACCTTCCTTACCGGGGCGAAACGGGAAACGGCTGGGGATAGATGACCAGGGTGAAACGATTGGCGTCTCGAGATACACCGGAACCGTTGGCGCGTCCCCGGCATTCCTTGCGGTACAGGATCTTGCTTACGCATGCCTTGAGCAGCATGTTTTGCAGTAATGGCGACGCGCCGGCGAACACATCCCAGAAAGCCGGAAGGGAGGCGGGGTCCTGCGCAGCAGGCGGCAGGGGAGGAAGATTGGATTCCTTCCATAGCTGTTGAAGCTGTTCCTGCCGGGCGCTGAGCGCAGCGCGCCGCTGTCGGTACAGCTCCACCGAATACACCCCTTGTTCCAGCAGTTCCTCCAGACGTTCCATCTGCCCACTCAGCTGATGCAGTTCCCTTTCCAGACGCTTTCGTGAGGTTGCCTGAGGATCGGCGTCAAGCGCGGCGGATGCGTGATTCTGCCAGGCTAAGGCCAGCCAGGGAGCAAGCGTGTCCAGGACGGCGTAAAGCACGGGCGCCCGATAGTTTTTTACGGTGGAGCAAGCAGACGAAGGGCAGAAAACACTTGCCGCTTGCCGACCGCAGGTTGGCAGTGCATGTAGCGTTGAACCACACTGACCGCATACCAGCAAACCTGACAGGAGGTTGGATTGATCGCGGCGGCCGGTGGAACGCCGCACAGCGTGCATTTTCGCCTGGACGGAGGCAAAAAGCTCCTCCGGGATAATTGCGGGATGACGTCCCTGATAGCACCGATAGCTTTCTGCGGTCACGCGCCGCTTGAATGCGCCGGAAGCGTCCAGCCCGCTGGTCATGCGGGTTTTTCCCCAACAGATTTTTCCGGTATAGACCTCATTGGACAGAAGCCGGTATACCCGTGAAGCAGACCAGCCTTTCCCCTCAGCGCCTGCCGGCGCGGCCGTCTGCGTAAGATGGCGGGCAATCTGCGTGTATCCCATACCGGCATCCAAGTACAGATGGAATATTTCCCGGACGACTTCCGCTTCCTCTGAATGAATGGAGAGCGTATACCCTTTCTCCCCGGACAGCTTTTCCTTTCTATATCCATATGCGGGGCGGCTACCAATATATTTTCCTTCCTGTACGGAGTACATGCGTCCCGCCTGGATGCGGCGATTGATGGTCTTGTACTCTCGCCGGGACATGAACAGGGAAAACTCAAAGTACTCGACGTCAAAGTCGTTTTCGGGTAGATAGGTTTTTCCAGGGGTGATAATTCGGGTTTGGCTGATGGTAAACACTTCCGCTACGCGCCCTTGATCCGCGGGATCGCCCCGGGAAAGTCGTTCCACTTCCATGCAGTATACCCCTTCCCAGCGACCGGCGGATACGTCGGTAAGTAGGCGGCTCATTTCGGGACGGGCGCGTATAGTTTCCCCGGAGACGATTTCCGCATAGATTTCGCCGATGGCGTGACGGTTTTTTTGCGCGAGCCGCAACAGAGTTTCCCGGTGCCGGGCAAGGGTTTCACCTTGTCCTTGAAGCTCCAGTTCGATATCCTGACGGCTTTTCCGCAAATACATGGCATACATGGACAGCGCCTCCACATCGTTTTTCCCTGGAGTTTATGTTCCTGCCTGCCGGTACAATCCTGCGGCATACGCGGATGCGGAAAGGAATGCCCGCATAGGATACCGGGAGAGGAGGAGAGGAAAACGATGCAATCAAAGCCTGTACAACCCGGGAAGCATACGGACAGCGGGAACGAAACAATATACCCCAACGGCGCACGGGTGATCGTGATGCCCGGCTTTTCCACGGATGCTGAGGGAGGGCGTTTTTTCGAGCAGATATTCCGGCAAATGCTGCAGGAGCGGCAGCGGATTGATGCCGGAGAGCTTGCGCGCAGGCAGAATGCTTTTTGGGAGGAATACCGCCATGCGCAGGAGCAGCTCAACCGTGCTTGCATTCAACCCCATGACGGAAATCAGCAAACGAAAAAAACCATGACGCTTGTTGAAAAAGCGCCATGGTGATGAGATCTGCCGTCAGGTTTTCTTTGTGGACACCTTGCCTTCCGAACCGCATAGCCGTTGGAGGGTTTGCGCCAGCAGCGCAAAATCAATGGGTTTGGCGATATGACCGTTCATGCCGGCTTTGGTGGTACGGTCAATATCTTCGGCAAAGGCGTTTGCGGTTACTGCAATGATCGGAACGGTGGAAGCGTCGGGCTTGTCCAGTGCGCGGATATGCTGCGCGGCGGTACAGCCGTCCATCACGGGCATCTGCATGTCCATCAAAATGGCATGAATAGAGAATGGCGCGGCTTTTTGGAATTTTACCACGGCTTCCTGTCCGTTGACGGCCTGAATGACCTCCGCGCCGTTCATGGTCAGCATTTCGGTGACGATTTCCATGTTTAGCTCGTTGTCCTCCGCAAGCAGCAGCCTGTATCCCGTCAAATCGGTGCGCGCGGAGCTAACGGGAGTGGAGGAAACCGCAGCGCTGGGCGCTATGGTTTCCAAGGGTAGCGTGATGATGAAACGCGACCCTTGTCCCAGCTTGCTTTCCACGGATAACTCGCCGCTCATTTGCTGTACCAGGCTTTTGACGATATACATACCTAAACCGGTGCCAATGGTGCTCTTGCTGGAAAAATGGGTTTCCCGGCTGTAGGGATCGAACAGATGCTCCAGATAACTTTCAGACATGCCGATGCCCGTGTCCTCGATGATGAACTGGAACTTGCTGTGCTTTTGGAACTCAAATTGCTTGGCCTCCAGCCGCACGCTGTCTCCGGGATTGCTGTATTTGAAAGCGTTGGAAAGCACGTTGTTCAGCAGCTGGCCGATCTTGAATTCATCACCGATGACCATTTCATCCTGGAACTCAATGGATACATCGTATATTTTATGATCCTTGTCCGCCTGACCGCGGAAAAGCTCCGCCGTTTTTTCCACGAAGGCGCGTAGGTTGAATTCATGGGCGTTCAGCTTGCTCTTGCCGGCTTCCAGCCTGGAAAATTCCAGAATGTCGTTAATCAGGGAAAGCAGCTGTTGCCCGGCAAAGGAAATTTTATCCAGATAATCGCGGACTTTGGCGCTGCCGTCGGGTTCTTTTTGTGCCAGGTCCGCATATCCCAGAACAGCGTTCAGAGGCGTGCGCATGTCGTGGGACATGCTGCTGAAGAAATC
Source organism: uncultured Clostridia bacterium (assembly GCA_944364075.1). GTDB lineage: Bacteria > Bacillota > Clostridia > Christensenellales > Aristaeellaceae > Egerieenecus. The sequence goes on along the minus strand of CALVVZ010000031.1, from coordinate 17,769 downwards.
GGACTTGGCCCGCGTGCTCTGTTTAGCGGTATCCAGCGCCTGCTGTAGGAGCATGGTGTGCTGCAGTTGCTGGCGTTTTTCCACATCCACATTGCGGAAACACCAGATGACTTCGTCCGGCGCGCGATCCGCATCATAGAGGGTGCGGATGTTGACCCACTGATAGACGCCGTCGAAGCACCGGCGGAAATCGCCGCCATAGTCATGGATATTTTCTGCAACCCGATGACGAATGCTTTCCAGAGAAAAACTTTCCTCAAAAGCTTCGTAGGTGCTTTCTTCTACGAACTCTTTGATGATCTGCAGCAGCGTCTCGTAATCGCCGGTAGTGTTGATGCGGCATTTCACGTCTGGGGAGGATTTGATGGATTCATAGCATTCCGAACGGAAATTGATGCGGTAAATGGCATAATAGGAATCGCTGAGAATCTGAATGGTATTATCAGCCTTTTGCAAGCGCTTACGGCTGCGCAGATCGCGCAGGAGCATGTAGGTCAATGCCAGCAGCAGCAGGCCGCCCACGCAGATCAGCAGTACAAAGGCGATGTTACGTTCCCCAAAGAGTATTTTTTCCAGCGGAATGGTGATAATAATGGACCAACCGTTGCTCATTTCATAGGCGTAGGCGCCCCGGCTTACGCCGTCCTGATCCAGAAAAGAAGCGTCATAGGCGACCAATCGACCGCTTTTCATGCCTTCCATTAGCTGTGCGCCAAAACTTTGCAACGTCTGATCATCCACATTCCAAGGCGTGAGGGCATAAATCAGGGTTTCTTTGGAATCGAAAAGATAGTAGGAATAGTCCTCCGGCAAGGAACTGCTGCTGATATGCATGGAAGGATTATCCAGATATACGTCCATGGCAAAAACGTCCCCGGGCGTCTGCAGGGCTTTGGAAACCGTCACTACGGGCATGCCGGTGATGGTGTCGGTGTATACGTCGGAAAAAACGACCTGTCCCTCCATGGCCAGGGCGTCCACGTACCACGCACGCTCGGAGAAATTGAATCCGTCGTCCCCCTCCCCAGGATTCGCTGCGATGATTCGGCCATCGATGACCACATAAGGATCAACGCTGCCTTCGCCCAGGGTTTCAGAGAGATTGTCAAAATATCTGGAAAGCCACTGCTGCACTTCCGCGTCGGTACTGTCCGTGGCTTCCAGTACGTCCACATAGAGCGCGACCATTTCCAGTGCGCTCTGGAACGAGTTCAGCTTGGACTCTTCTTCCAGGGCATAGCTTTTTACCAGTGCCATCCCCAACTGCTGCGTATTCTGCAAAAGCTTGGTGCGCACCAAATGAATGGTGAAGCCCATCAGCGCGGCAATGAACAGCAGCAGCGTAAAACTCAACACAAGGTGCATGAATGCACCGGTATTTCTTTTGCTCAAGCGTACGACTCCTCTCCGCGTAAGAGCGGCTTTTTTATTGCCAGGCGGCTAACGCCTCAATAACCTCCCGGTACGCTTGATGAAGCGGGGGCATTTGTTGCTCGGCCATGGCCAGATCCTTGCCGCGAAGACTCTCCACCACGGTGGAGGTTGCGGCGAACAAGCGGTCCAGGGAAAGATTGCCGGCTACGCCTTTCAGGGTATGCGCCGCGGTGAAGGCGGCGTCGGTATCTCCTTGCGCCATGGCTTGACAAAGCAGGCCGTAATTGGGATCGCTGGGAAAACGGCGCAGGAATTTTTCCATGAGCGCCGCGTTATTGAGAAAGCGGGCCATGGCGCTGTCCACGTTGACGCCGGCCGCCAGCAGGCGCAGCTTGACCTCGTTGTCCATCATACGTGTTCCTCCTTGTCATCCTTGTGGGAAGATTCCTGAGGCAGGTACAGCTTACGGATCTCCGGTTCCACAGCCAGGAAGCATGTCAGCAGCCGGGGATTGAAGGTCCCGCACTGGCCGCCGCAGATCATTGCCAGCGCTTCCTCGTAACCCAGGGCGTTTTTATAGCAGCGCTTGCTGATCAATGCATCATATACGTCGGCAAGGGATACGATCTGTGCCCAAATGCTGATTTGGTCGCCTGCCAGGCCTTCGGGATAGCCCCGTCCATCCCAACGCTCATGATGATGCAGGGCAATGTCATACGCATACGGGTAGGTGGGGTTGTCCCGCATTTGGGGGATACGCGCCAGAAGCTCTGCCCCCTTGGTGGTGTGGGTTTTCATGATTTCGTACTCTTCGGGGGTTAAACGTCCCGGCTTGTTCAATATGGCGTCGGGAATGGAGATCTTTCCCACGTCGTGCATAATGGAAGCCATGGAGATCAGGGTGATTTCCTCCTTGGACAGGCCTTCGCCCAAAGGCGTGTGCTGGAGCAGATACTCGGTGATATGGTGAATACGGCGCACATGCTCGCCGGACTCATCGCTACGGAATTCAATGGTGGTGGACAGTGCCTCCACCATGCCGAAGCTCATCTGGGCCAGTTGCTGAGCCTGCTGGAGCAAGCGATGCTGCTGAAGGTGTACTTTTTTCCCCAGCATGCGCCGGGCGGAAAAAAGTTCCACCACCGAATCCACTCGCCGCTGCACCACATAGGGAATCACAGGCTTGGAAATCACGTCCATGACGCCCAGCTCATAGGCTTCCTGCATGACTGCTTCGCTGGACTCGGCCGTAATCAGAAAAACGGGAATTTGCCCCAATAACCCTTCGCTCTTCATGGCATGGAGCACTTGCAACCCGTTCATTTCAGGCATGACCACATCCAACAGAACGGCGCTGAGGCTATCTCTTCCGGAAAGAATGAGGGCAAGCCCTTCCTTTCCGTTTTCGGCCTCCTGAATTTCATAGCTGGATTCAAAAATATTGGCCAGCAGCGCCCGGTTCAACTCGGAATCGTCTACGATAAGCAGACGCGGATGCTCTTCTTCCACTACGTCCCAGTTCGAATCCTCTTGCATGTTTTTCTCCTTTCATGGAAAGGCGTCTTTCAATCCCCGGGGCCGATATTGCGCAGACGCAACTGCCGCGGCAAGAAATGGCTGGAATGGCCGCGAGTACAGCCGGGGAACTGAAGCGGCGTTACTATATTATTATACATAGATTCATGACAAAACACAATGGATACAGACGCAGATTTGCGCTGGGGAGTCATGAAAACGTCGTACACGTTCTCCGCAAATTCCTCACAGGGCGGGATGGGGCAGAAACCGTAGCTGGGAATCAGGATTTCCACATTTGCCAGCACCTTGAGGATGATGGTGACGCATACGGTCATCTTGAAGCGGTTGTCTCCCAGATACTGACCGGATACGCAGATGGCGCTGACCATGCTTTCCAGGGTGTAGGGAACAATGGATTCGTCGGGGATGGAAAGCAGCACGTCCCGGTCTACGGACACGACGCCCTTGCCGATGTACTCCACGCAGCGGCTGTCCACGAACAGGATATCAATGGGTACGTCGATGGTGGCGCGGACACGGGCGAAGCAGGGACGGTCGCAGAGACGGTCCACGGACAGGTTGCGGATAATGCCTTCGGTGGTAGTGGAACGGCAGCTCTCAAAGGTGATGGGGGGAACGGGTGCCGAGGTAGGGGTGGTGGTTTCCGTGGCGTCGGAGCAGCAGTTGTTGCAGCAGTTGTTGACCACCTGCGCATAGCTGGTAATGGTAACGATCTTGTCATCCAACTGCTCCTGTTGCAGGCAACTGTCATACACGCGCTTGACCTGCACGCAGACTTTTTCCTGCAAGCCGTCCAACGCGCTACCGGAAATGGTTCCGGGGCAGCAGGAAGGGTTTGCGTTCTTGTAGGAGTAAAAGCTCATCCTTACACGCCTCCTTGTTTTGGCTTCCCTGCGGGGAGCCTTCACAAGCAGGATATGCGGCGGGCACGAGGAGGTGCGAAGGGAATGCTCTGTGTTCGTCAGATGAATTTTTACAAAAGAGTTTCCAGGCGGCGGTAAAGTGTGCTATAATGCAAAATGGATTGTCTTACGAATACCGAGCCGGTTTGTGGCACGGGAGGAGGAAAGACGATCTCGCGGCGGAAATAGCCGCGAAGGCGAAGGAAACGGCGGGAGGCGCGCAAGGTGGAAGTCATCATTCTGGCGTCGGGTTCGCCCCGGCGCAGTCAGATCCTCACGCAGATGGGCGTTGCGTTTGAAAAGCATGCTGCGGAAGTGGACGAGCACTGCGAGCTGGGCGCAAAGGAAGCGGTGGCGAAATTGAGCCTGCGGAAGGCGCAGACTGTGGCCGCGCAGTTTCCGGGGCGTGTGGTGCTGGCGGCGGATACACTGGTAGCGCTGGAAAACCGGCCGTTGGGTAAACCGAAGGATGAAGAAGACGCCTGCCGGATGCTGGAGCGGCTATCCGGCCGGGAACATCAGGTATATACCGGCGTGTGCGTTGTGGACGCTCAGGGAAGGGCTTTCCATGATGTAGCTACCTCGGAGGTATGCTTCAGGCGATTGACAAGAGAGGAAATCCGTGCTTATGTGCAAACCGGCGAGCCCATGGACAAGGCGGGCGCGTATGCGCTTCAGGGCGGCGCCGGGCGATGGGTCACGGAGGTTCGGGGGAGCCGTTCCAATGCAATCGGTCTGCCATGGGACCTGACGTGCGCGCTGCTGCAGGCCGCGGGCGTACAGGTTGCCATGGGTAAGGAACAGGATGGGATGATGAAACATGGCGCTGATAGCACCTGAAATCGGTATTGATCTGGGAACATCCAATACCATGGTATATGTCCGTGGTCGGGGCATTGTGGTGAGTGAGCCTACCATTGTGGTGATTGACAGCGATAACAAACATAATGTACGCGCGGTAGGCGACGAGGCGGAGATCCTGTTGGGACGCACCGGGGACAAGCTGGTGGCGGTTCGCCCGCTGAAGGCGGGCAGCATCGTGAACTTTGACATGGCGGAGATTCTGCTAAGGTACTTTATTCACAAGGCCATTGGCGTGAGCCACGTCATCAAGCCAAAGGTATTGGTGAGCGTGCCCTGCACATTGCCCATGGTGGCCCGCAAGGCGGTCACGGAAGCGGCGACCCTGGCCGGTGCGAAAACCGTGTATCTGATTGAAAAGCCCTTTGCGGCTGCCATTGGGTCGGGACTGCCGGTGTATGAGCCCATCGGTTCCATGGTGGTGGATATTGGCGGAGGCACTACGGATGCGGCGGTGGTTTCTCTGGGCGGCCTGGTGGTGGCGCAATCCATCCAGGTGGGCGGCATGAAAATGGATGAGGCAATCGTTAATTACATTAAGAAGGAATTTCAGGTGATGATTGGCGAACGCACGGCGGAGGACGTAAAGCTGGACCTGGCTTCTGCCGTCCCGCTCAACGATCAGCGTCGGGTGAAAATCCGCGGTCGTGCGGTAAACTCGCCCATTCCCCAGGATATTGACTTTACCACCGCGCAGGCGGCGGAAGCCATCAAGGAACCCTGCATGGCTATTCTGGCAGCCATTAAATGGGTGCTGGAGCGCACGCCTCCGGAATTGGCGGCGGATATTATGCGCGGCGGTATTCATCTTACCGGCGGCGGCGCGCAACTGTTTGGCCTGGACCAGTACATTGCCACGGAGTTGGGGATTCCCGTGCTCCTGGCCAAGGAACCCACGGATTGCGCTACGCTGGGATTGGGCTACCTGGTGGAGAATCTTCAGCTGCTTCAGTCTATCGGGAAGCAGGGCTTCATGCAGATGGAGTAAGAGCGGCGGCACGGAGGTAAGCAATGGCAAGAGATACGCAACGGCGCTTTCAGGAACGTGACGAAGAAAAAGCGGAGCGTAGAAACGGCGGGTTCCATCTGTTCCAGCACAGAGAGAAACAGGAACGGGAACCCGACGTGGAGGATTCCGGTATTAAAGCAACCGGGCTGGAAAGCATGGCGGAGCCGGTTCCGGAAGAAGACTTCGAAACGTCCCGCTCCACGGTCCATGAAGCCGGCGGCCTGGAGCGCATGATGGATGATCGGGGCGATGAGGATATTTCCGAGGAGGACCTTCGCCTGGATGATCGCTTTCTGGATGAGGAATTCCTGGAAGATGACGGCGAACGAAACGTAGTGCGCCGCAGGGTCAAAAAGCCCAAACGGACCGGCGTGCGCGCGGCGAAGGTAAAAAAGAAAAAACGTGAAATGCCTGGCTGGATGCGGCGCACGGCGGTTACGCTGGTGACGGTCATGCTGTTGGTAGTGCTGGGCATGATGATACTTTCCCGGGTCATTGCCAACGACGAGAATACAGGAGATTCCATCAAGGCTGCCGCGGCTGCGCCCGAAGGTATTATCGCGCGGATCGTAACGCCGGTGCAGTCGCTTTTCTCCAGCTTTACGGAGAGCATTGTGGGGTATTTCCGCACCCTGAAGCTTCGGGCGAATATCGAAACGGAGTATAATAACCTGCGCGCGGAGAACGAACGGCTGGTATATGAGGCCATGCTGGTGGAAGAATTGCAGCAGAAGCTGTCCACCTATGAAAACATGTTTGACGAAATCTCCGCCAACGAGAGCATGAATCCCATCACTGCCACGGTCATCGGCCGGGCGGACGGCAACTATTTTTCCACCTTCACCATTAACCGTGGAACGCGGGACGGGGTGGAAGACTATATGGCTGTGACCATTTCTGGCGCGCTGATTGGTTACACGGAGAATACCAATGAAACCAGCGCGCAGGTGCGGGCCATCATCGACGGGGAAGCCTCCATTGCCGGGCTGATCCAGTCCAGCCGGGATCAGGGCACCGTACGGGGCACGCTGAGCATCGACGGTACGCCTATGTGCCGCATGTATTACCTGCCGGAGGACCATTTGCCCCGCCCCGGCGATACGGTGGTCACTTCCGGCGTGGGCATGTCCTTCCCCAAGGGGATTCCCATTGGCACGGTGCGCGAATCCACCCGCGGCATGGAAGCCAACAAGCAGTACATCGTGGTGGAACCCATGGCTGATTTCGAACACATTGAATACGTGATTGTGCTGCGGTACAAGCCCACGGCGGAGGCGGTGCAGGGGCGGGAGAGCGCAACGGACATCGAGTTCGTTCCCCTGGATACGCAGCGGCCTGTGCCCACTTTGCGCATTGGCGGCAACAGCTCTTTCTTCGGGACAACGGCTACGCCAAACCCCGATGAGACGCCCACGCCTACGCCCAGCCCCACGCCGTCGCCCACACCCAGCCCCACGCCTACCAGTGTGCCGCTGGTTACTCCGGAGGACACCGGCCCGGTGTATGAATACGTGGTGGTGGATACCTCCGATGAGTCGGCTACGGAAACGCCCGCGCCTACCGATACGCCCACGCCCAGCCCCACGCCCTATATCACCCTTTCACCGGACGACCTGACCTGGGAGGAGGATTGAACGGATGATCGGCATGCTTTGGCGGGGCGGGCGCAGATTCCTGATTTTTATGCTGGTGGTTGCGCTGGGCTATCTGTGTCAGGTCTGCGTGATGCCGTATCTGTCGGTGAACGATGTGACGGCCAGTATGCTCTTTGCCATTACGGCCATTGTTACGGTGTGCTATGGCAGGCTGCGCGCTTTCTGGGTAGGCGCCTGCTACGGCATTGTCATGGAGATCATGCTGCCGAGCATTACCTTCTTTAACCTCCTGCTGTACCCCGTGGCTGCGATTTTTAGCTCCCTGCCCTTTGCGGACAAAAGCGACAAACGTCTGGAGTATGAGCGCAGCGTGAACAAGCAGGCAAAAAACATCAACCCTTATCTGCGTACGGTTTTGTGCGCCGGACTTAACACCTTTATATACGAGCTGATTAACCTGGTGTATGTAAACCTGGGCGGCACGGCCTTAACGGCGGACCATTTCGGCCGTGCGGTGCTGGATCTGCTGCTGACCATGGCCCTGACGGCGGCGTTGATGCTGCCGGTGCGCAGGATGCTTGGGTTTGGCCGGAAGCAAAAAGCGACCGTACAGCCTGCGGCCTGACGCAGCCGAAGGGCGCGCCGGCGCCCGGCGTAGGATGGCGAAGAACAGTTTTTCTGCTGGAGCGGCGAAGCGCTCCGGAAAGGAGGAACGATGTCGAAGCTCAAGCCTGGCATGAAAGCCCGCTACATTATTTTTATCGTAGCGGTTTTTGGCATGTTTGCGTATCTGACCTATGGATTGGTACAGTTGCAGCTGGTGCAGTCCGATGAGTACAGCGAAACGGCGGAGAGCCGCCGCACCAAAACGATTTCCCTGCGGGGTAAGCGGGGAATGATTACGGACGCCGACTCCGTCATATTGGCCAACGACGAGTACATTTACAACGTAACGTTCTATAAGGACGCATCCTCGCTGACCCGGGCGCAATACGCGGTTTTCAGCCAATCCATTGTGGATACCATTGAAATTGTCGAGCGCAACGGCGGCGAGCTCAGCGTTGAGTTTGTGATCGAACGTGATCCCGAAACCAATGCGTGGGTGTTTGATTTCGGTTCCGGCGTCAGCGACAGCGTGCTGGCAACCCGGGAAAAACAGTGGCGCTCCAACCATTACTTGACCAGCAGCAGCTACGACACGGCGGAAGCCTGCATGAACGCCCTGAAAAAACGCTTCCGTCTGGCCAATACGCAGGCGGAAGCGGACACGTGGGCCGCGGAAGAGGAGGCGCAGGGCCTCAGCTATGCCGAGAGTCTGGTGGTGGACGAAACCACCATGCTGAAGGTTATGGCCGTTTACTCCGAAATGCAGATGAACGTGTTCAACTCCCAACCCATTACCATTGCGGAAAATGTGAAGTATGAAACGGTCATCGAGGTGGAAACGCGCTCCATGAACCTGGCGGGCATGGAGATTGCCGTGGGTACCAAGCGGGTGTATCCCCGCAGTACGTTGGCGGCGCAGGTGATCGGCTACATCGGGGCCATTCCCAGCCAGTCCAGCTGGGAAACCTATGAGGCCAAGGGCTACAGCTATAACGACAAGATCGGCCGGGACGGCATCGAAAGCTCCATGGAGGACTGGCTGACCCAGAACTCATCCCTCAAACAGGGCAGCCGTGTGGTGGAGCGGGACAACTATTCCCAGATCGTCCGCGAACTGAGCTATACCGAGCCTCAGGACGGCAACAATGTAAAGTTGACCTTGATTGCCAGCTATCAGCAGCAGGCGGAGCGCGCCATTGCCGATAACGTGGCGAGCACCCGCAACAAGCAGGAAGAACTAATGGTGGACGAAGGCTGGCTGGAGGACAACAAGGAAGACATCGCCACCCGGAACTGGGAGAAATATCCCCTGGCGCTGGCGGAGCATGGCGTGATGGTGGTGCTGGACATGGAAGGCCGGGTGCTGGCCATGGCCAACTACCCCACCTATGACCTGAACGCGCTGGTGGCCGCAGGGGACGAGGCCATGGAGATCCTGAGCGACCCTCGCAGCCTGCTGATGAACTATGCCATTCATGCCCGCGGTACGCCAGGCTCCATTTTTAAGATGGTTACCAGCATTGCCGCCCTGGCGGAGGAAGAACTGACGCCCACGGAGCGCATCAGCGACCAGGGGTACTTCACCCTTTACAACCAGGACAAATCCACCGCGCCCAAATGCTGGATCAGTAGCGGCTATCTGTATAAGCATCAGAACCAGACCATTGTCGAAGGCCTGTCCAACTCCTGCAACTATTTCTTCTATACTCTGGGCAGCCGCCTGGGCGAAGAGCGGTTGTACCGCTATGCTTCGCTGCTGGGTCTGACAAGCAAGACCGGACTGGACCTGCCCGGCGAGGTACGCAGCGTGGTGGGCTGCCAGACCAGCCTGTATGATACCACCAAGGCCATGAACGAGGCCAGCCAGGATACGGCCATGCCCATCATCGTATTCAACGCCATCAAGACGCATCTGAAAAACTGCGGCGCCAGCCGTGGCCTGGAATATACGGATGAGCGTCTGAGCGCCTGCGCCAAGCGGCTGATGGATATGGCGGTGAATTATCCTGAAAGCGCGTGGCTGGACAATATGCGCACCATCCTCATGGAAGAATTGAACATGACCAAGGAAATGGTGTACCTGCAGGCGGTGATCGGAGATACCTACGATTATATGAACAACGTCAAGTGGGGCGGCGCCCAGACCATCCTGACGGCCATCGGTCAGTCGGTTACGGTGTTGACGCCCGCGGCGGTAGCACGCTATGTTTGCGCCGTAGCCAACGGCGGCGAGGTCTACAACCTGAGCATTGTGGACGCCATTACCAGCCCCGAGGGCGAGATACTCTCCCAGCGTACGCCCACGTTGATTAACACCCTGGATTACCCGGAATACTGGGACCTGATTCACCAGGGGATGAAAGGCGTGGTGGACGACTCCGGTACCGCGTCCAAATACTTCCCTAATTCCTGGCCGTTCAAGGATCAGATCGCTGCGAAAACCGGTACGGCCGAAGTGACCACCATCGACCTGGAGAACAACTCCTGGTTCGTGGCCTTCGCACCCTATGATGAGCCGGAGATCGCCGTAGCCGTGTTCATCCCCAACGGCTATTCCGGCGGTGAATCCGCTCCCGCGGCCAAGGCATTCATCGACTGGTATATGAAGCAGAAAACGCTGCGCACCACCGACTATACCTTGCCCTATGGCAACTCGGTGGCGCCCTGACGGAAAGGAAGAAACCTCATGGCAAAGGCATGGCTCATTGCTTCCGGTAAAGGCGGCGTTGGTAAGTCCATGGTTACGGCCTGCCTGGCCGTGGCGCTGTCCCGGCTGGGACAGCGCACGGTGGTGGTGGACGCAGACATCGGCCTGCGGGATCAGGATGCCATACTCGGCCTGGAAAACCGCGTGGTGTATGATGTGCTGGACGTGATCGGCAAGGGGTGCACCCTGAGTCAAGCGCTGATCCCGCACTCGCTGTATGAAAATCTGAGCCTGCTGCCCGCATCCCAGTTTGCACGGGTGAAAAACCTGGACCCCAAAGGCTTTCGCAAGGTCGTGGCACAGCTGAAGGAGCGCTTTGACTACGTGCTGATCGATTGCCCTGCCGGGGTGGAGCGGGGCCTCCGGGGCGTGGTGGACAGCGCCGATGAGGTGTTGCTGATTTCTACCCCCGACGATGTATGCATGCGCGATGTGGAAAAAACCGCGTCGGTGCTGGTACAGAAAAAAGCGCCCCGCCCCTGGCTGATTGTCAACCGGCTAATGCCGGAATTAGTGACGGCAGGCGAAATGTACGGCGCTCAGGTGGTGGCGCAGACCCTGGACTTGCAGCTTATGGGGGAAGTTCCCCAGGATGACATGATTTACCGGGCGCTGCTCAAGCACATGTCCCCCATGGAGGTGGATTGCGAAGGGCGCCGCGCGTTGGAGCGTATTGCGCAGCGGATGACGGGCCGGCAGGTCCCCTTGCCCGGGTATGGCAAAACTCCCGGCGGGTTGCTGGGACGGCTGTTCCGGCGGAAGGTGAAGGTGATGAAACTCCAATGATTGTAGAAAACAGACATTCCAGGGCGCACTTTGACAAGACGTTGACGGCGCTGGTGTTTTCCCTGGCAATCTTCGGCGTGATCGCTGTGAGCGTGGCTACCTACAGTACCACTTCCAGCTCCGACGCGCCGCTGCTGAACCACATTGTGGAATCCACCTACAGCATGCGGCAGTTCGTGTTTTTGATGCTGGCGCCCTTTGTGGTGGCTTTCATCTACAATATTCCCTACGACTGGCTGCGCCGACGGGCCACGCTGATCTACTATGCCGGTACGGCGCTGTTGGTTATCGTGCTGTTTGCATCCCAGGCCAGTGGTGTGCGCGCGTGGATGGATGTGATTTGGGGTTTTACCATCCAGCCCTCGGAGTTCGCCAAGCTTTCCATGATTCTGATGCTGGCGCGGGTCCTGTCCCGCTATGACAAACCCATGAGCACTGTGCGGGACTTCATCTATATCATGGCGCTGGTGCTGGTGCCGGGCCTGATCATCATGCTTCAGGGTGAAATGGGTTCGCTGCTGGTCATTATCTTCCTGTTTGCGGTGATGCTGTTTTTCTCCAATGTGGACTGGAAGATACTGCTTGGCCTGGCCCTGGCGGCAGTTATTCTGGTGCTGACGGTATATGGCCTGGCAGTTGCCAGCGGGTCGGACAGCTATCGTCTGCAACGTATCCTGGCCTTCTTTGACCCTGAGGCGTACTCCTCCTCTGACGCATACCAGCAGACCCAATCGAAAATCGCCATCGGCTCGGGCGGACTGTATGGAATCGGTCCCTTTACGGACGGTTCCTACGCGCAGCTGGACTATGTGCCCGCGGACTGGACGGACTTCATCTTTTCCTCCATCGGCGAGGCTTTTGGCTTCCGGGGCTGCATGATTATTCTTGCGCTTTATTTGCTGATTATTCTGCGCATGATATATCTGGCCCGTTACACCCGGGACAAGTTCGGCTCGCTGGTGATCGCGGGGGTTATGGGCATGCTGCTGTTCCATGTGTTTGAGAATATCGGCATGACCACGGGATTGATGCCCATCACGGGTATACCGTTGCCCTTCCTGAGCTATGGCGGCTCCAACATGGTTACCAACATGGGCGGCGTGGCCCTGGTGCTCAACGTAACCAGAAACCGTTCCCTGTCCCATACGATCATCACTCCCCAAACGGAATCCAATCCTTACCGCTTCAGCGGAAGGGTCATGTAGTTTTCCAGCGCAATCCAGCGTCCGCCGCAGCGGTGCATGCCATGCGGCGGGCGCTTTTTTGTTGCGGAGAATTTCCACTCATGAACTGTCCCTTCCCGGTCCATCCTATGGCAAGGATAGCGGCGGCGCTGCCGGCGCGGATGGGAGGGAAAGGACATGGTCAATCTGGTGCTGTTCGTCATTCAGTTGTCGGTGACGTTGATCGTCGGCATCTATTTTCTCAGACAGCTGCGACAGCAGAAGCGGGCGCAACCCGCGGCCCGGCGGGAAAGCAACCGGGAGATGGAAAACCTGCGCAAGATGCGGGGGGTACACCTGTCGGAGCCTTTGGCGGAAAAGGTACGCCCGGCAAACTTCAAGGATATTATTGGCCAGGAGGAGGGAATCAAATCCCTCAAGGCAATTCTCTGCGGCGCCAACCCGCAGCATGTTTTGATTTATGGACCGCCGGGCATCGGCAAGACCTGCGCGGCCCGTCTGGTACTGGAGGCGGCAAAGCATTCCCGGGGTACGCCTTTCCTCAAGGACGCGCCTTTCGTTGAGATGGACGCAACCTGTGTGCGCTTTGACGAGCGGGCCATTGCCGACCCCTTGCTGGGTAGCGTGCATGACCCCATTTACCAGGGCGCGGGTCCGCTGGGGGTACAGGGCATCCCGCAGCCCAAACCCGGCGCGGTGACCAAGGCGCACGGCGGCGTGCTGTTCCTGGACGAAATCGGCGAACTGCACCCCATTCAGATGAACAAGCTTCTGAAAGTGCTGGAGGACCGCAAGGTCATGTTCGAGTCCGCATACTACAATCCAGACGACCCCGCGGTGCCCAAGTACATCCATGAAATATTCAAGCACGGCATGCCGGCGGATTTCCGCCTGGTAGGCGCTACCACCCGCAGCCCTTCGGAGATTTCCCCGGCGCTGCGCTCCAGATGCATGGAGGTGTTTTTCCGGGCGCTGGAGCCGGAAGAAATAGCGGACATCGCGCTGGGCGCGGCGACCCGCGCCGGATACGCCATGGAGCGCGCCGAGGCGGAAACCGTGGGACGCTATGCCTCCTGCGGGCGGGACGCGGTGAATATCGTGCAGATGTGCGCGGGTTTGGCACAGCTGGAAGACCGAACCGGCATTACCCGGGAGGATGTGCAGTGGGTGGTGCAGTCCGGCCACTATGCGGTGCGCCCGCCTCAAAGCGCCGACGCTTCCTGTCGCGTAGGCTCCATCCACGGCCTGGCGGTCTATGGGGCGCATCAGGGAGCGGTTATGGAAATTGAGGCGGTATCCCTGCCCGGCAGCGGCGAGGTTACGGTAACCGGCATTGTGGAGGAGGAGGAGATGGGCGAGGAGGGCCGCCGCATGCGACGCAAATCCACCGCCCGCGCTTCCGCCGAGAATGTGCGCACGTTGCTGCGGGAAATCGGCTTTGACCTGGGTCAGCGGGACCTGCATATCAACTTCCCCGGCGGCGCGCCGGTGGACGGTCCTTCTGCGGGCGTCGCCATGGCAGTGGTAGCGGTAAGCGCACTGACGGGCCAGCCCGTGGACGGCTTGGCGGCCTGTACGGGGGAGATCTCCGTGCAGGGTCGGGTGAAGGCCGTGGGCGGCGTGCCGGCCAAGGTGGAAGCGGCGCGCCGCGCAGGACTAAAAAAAGTGTTCATTCCCGCGGACAATGCCGGCGAGGGCATGCTCTGCCAGGGGATTGAGGTGCGACCGGTGGAAACGCTGCAACAGGTGCTGACGGAAATGCTTCTGCCGCCGGTGGAGGCTACGGCGCAGGCTACGATACCGCAGCCCAGGGACGCAGTACCTCTGGCGGCACAGGCAGGCGAAGGAAAGAACGTTGCCGAGGCTACCGGGGCTTGCAAAAGGGAAAACCTGCCGTTATAATAGTAGCTTGCCGGAGTGTTTCATCCGGCAGGCTTTCGTGTATTTATTTATAGGAAAAGATTGCTTTTATTTCCCTGGCGCGGTTACGCGCCGGGTATGTGAGAAAAAGCAGACGGCATTGCCGGCCGCGCTTTTTCCACCGCTTTGAAGGAGGACGCTATGCCCAGAGAGAAAAAAACGCCGGCGATTGCCATGCCCATATTGGCCCTGCGGGGGTTGATGGTTTTCCCGCATATGGTGCTGCATTTTGACGTGGGACGGGAGAAGTCCGTGGCGGCGCTGGAACAGGCCATGATGGAAAATCAGGAGATTTTCCTGGTGGCGCAGCGGGACGCGGACGTGGAGGACCCCACGGTGGACCAGCTGTGCCGGGTGGGCACCATTGCCCACATCAAACAGGTATTGAACCTGCCCGGGGATAGCCTGCGGGTGCTGGTGGAGGGCCTGCGCCGCGCTACCCTGGAGACCATTACCCAGGAGGACCCGTATCTTTTGGGAAAGGTACGGCCGGAGCCCCAGCGGCCGGAGGAAGAAAGCATTGAGATGCAGGCGCTGGTGCGTACCACGCAGGATTTCTTTGCTCGCTTTGCTGCGGCGAGCCAGCGTGTTTCTGCCGAAACGGTCAATTCCGTGCGCGAAGTGGAAGCGCCGGATCAGTTGGCGGACGTTATTGCTGCCAATGTGCTTACCCATCTGGAAGACCGGCAAGCTGTGCTGGAGGAGCTGGATGTGAAGGCGCGCTTGGAAAAACTGTGTACCATTCTGGCGCGGGAAACCGAACTTGCAGGTGTGGAAAAACAGGTACAGGCACGCATCAAAAAGCAGATCGAGAAAAACCAGAAGGATTATTATTTGCGGGAGCAGATCAAGGCCATCCAGACGGAGCTGGGCGACAAGGAAGCCACCGATGTGGAAGACCTGCGGGAGCGTTTGGAGCATACGCCCGTTAACGACGAGGCCAAGGAAAAACTCGAGAAAGAGCTGGAGCGCCTGTCCCGCATGGCCCCCGGCACGCCAGAGGTGGGGGTGAGCCGCACCTGGGTGGAGTGGATATTGGACCTGCCCTGGGGCAAAACCACCGCGGATAATCTGGACCTGAAGCGGGCGCGCAAGGTGCTTTCCCAGGATCACTATGGTCTGGACAAGGTGAAGGAACGCATTGTGGAATACCTGGCTGTGCTGCGCATGAAGCAGGACCTGAAGGGGCCGATTCTGTGCTTCGTGGGTCCGCCAGGCGTGGGCAAAACCTCCATTGTCAAGGCCATTGCCCAGGCGGTGGGGCGCAAGTTTGTGCAGGTATCCCTGGGCGGCGTGCGGGACGAGGCGGAAATTCGCGGCCACCGGCGCACGTATATCGGCGCGATTCCCGGACGGATTATCGCAGGCATGAAGCAGGCGGGGACCATGAATCCGGTTTTCCTCTTTGACGAAATCGACAAGATGTCCAGCGATTTCCGGGGAGACCCCGCCAGCGCCATGCTGGAAGTGCTGGACGGCGCGCAAAACTTCGCCTTCCGCGACCACTACCTGGAGATTCCCTTCGACCTGAGCAAAGTGATGTTTATTACCACGGCCAACACGGTGGACACCATTCCTGCGCCGCTGCTGGACCGGATGGAGATCATTGAGGTGCCCAGCTATACCGAGGAGGAGAAGCTTCAAATCGCCAAGCGGCATCTGCTGCCCAAGCAGGTGGAGGCGCACGGCCTGCGGCCCAAAACGGTGAAAATCAGCGACCGGGTCATGCGGGAACTCATCGAGGGCTACACCCGGGAAGCCGGCGTGCGCACCCTGGAGCGCACCATTGCCAAGGTGGTCCGTAAGAGTGCGGTGACCATGCTGGATACCGGCGTGGAGGAGGTCAGCGTGACCTCGCCGGTGCTCAAGGAATTCCTGGGCGCGGTGCGTTATATCCGCGAAATGCCGGAGAAAGCGCCGCAAATCGGCGTGGTCAACGGCCTGGCCTACACCGCCGTGGGCGGCGAAACCCTGGAGGTGGAGTGCGCCATCATGCCCGGCAAGGGCACGCTGCAGCTGACGGGACAGCTGGGGGACGTGATGAAGGAGAGCGCCGAGGCGGCCTTCTCCTGGGTGCGCGCCCACAGCCGTTCCCTGGGACTGGCAGATGATTTCTATAAGGACAAAGACATCCACATCCATGTGCCCGAGGGCGCGGTGCCCAAGGATGGCCCCAGCGCCGGTGTGACCATGACTACCGCGTTGGTTTCGGCGCTTACGGAGATCCCCGTGCGCCAGGATGTGGCCATGACCGGGGAGATCACCCTGCGGGGCCGGGTGCTGCCCATCGGCGGACTGAAGGAAAAAACCCTGGCGGCTTTCCGGGCGGGCATCACTACGCTCATCATCCCCAAGGAGAACGTGAAGGACCTGGAGGAGATTCCTCCGCACGTGCTCAGCCGCTTCCGGGTGGTCACTGCGGAGAAAATTGAGGACGTGCTCTCCACGGCGCTGGAGCGTATGCCTGCGCCCGGCAAGGAGCAACAAAAGTAAGGAGCTACCATGGAAATCAAATCGGCAGAGTTCATTACCTCCATGGCGGACTACACAAACCGATTTCCTGGCGCGGGATTGCGGCAGGTGGCCATTTGCGGCAAGTCCAACGTGGGAAAAAGCAGCCTGATTAACCGCCTGTGCAGGCGCAACAAGCTGGCGCGCACCAGCGCCACCCCGGGGAAAACCCGGTTGATCAACGTGTTCCTGCTCAACGACGCGTTCCACCTGATCGATCTGCCCGGTTACGGCTTCGCCAAGGTGGACAAGCAGGAAAAGCTGCGCTGGGGCGAGATGATGCAGCGCTATTTCACAGCATCCAAGGAGCTGTGCCACGTGCTGCATCTGGTGGATATTCGTCACGAACCCACGGCGGATGACGTGACCATGAATCAGTTCCTGCGCCAGACGGGCATTCCTTTTACGGTGATCGCTACCAAGGCGGATAAGATTTCCCGAGGCGCCCGTCAAAAGCAGCTGGCGCCCATCTGCCGGGCGCTGCTGGTGCAGCCTTGGGAGATCATCTGCTTTTCCAGCGAGGATGATACCGGCCGGGAAGAACTGCTGGCGCTGCTGGAAAGGGTAACCCTGGAGCAGCCGTAAGGCAGCGTTTGGCAAAGGATAGGCATATGCCGCCCTTGCGTGGCGGGACCCGGCCATTTTCTGGCCGGGTCAGACTGTCAAAAAACCCAGGGGAGGTGTCGGAGGAGCCGCAACTCCTCCGACTTTCATTCGTATCCGACGGCTTTGCCGGCGGGGCGGGTTGTTGATTTTGCTTGCAAAATCAATTCCT
>CALVVZ010000030.1 GCA_944364075.1 uncultured Clostridia bacterium | reverse complement strand
GGAGGTATCCACTGCCATGTGCAGCCGCTGCATTTCCCGGACTACCTGGAGACCATAGGCCGTAAGCCCCTGGGTGGAGCCGGATTTGGCGCTTTGCCCCAGGGCGTTTTCGTTGTTCCACAGCAGCGCCGCCATGCGCACGCCTTTTTCCCGCCATTGGGCCACCGTTTCCAGGCCAGACTCGAACACCTCGCCGCCCTCAATGGAGAGCATGAAGGCGCATTCTCCTTCCTGGGCCTGCGCGGGGTCGTCCACCTGCCGCAGGCCGGCGGCCTGCAGCGTGGGCAGGGCGGAAAGCTCCGCGGCCACAATGCCGTTTACGTCCCCTTTATTGCCTTTACTGCCTGTCCATAGGGCGAAGGTCTGGAGGGTAACGCCGCCGTCACGCAGCCGCTGGGGGGTAATCATCAGATTCTTGGCCTTGTGTACGCCCATGGCGTACAGCGTATCCGAATGGGTGTCGCAAATCCACATGCCGTATCGCTTCCCTTGCTCAGCCCTGAAGACCGTTCTCCTGCCGCTCCATGTTTTCCACGACAACGTCGTAAATGTCGCCCAGGGACGCGCAGTATTCCAGCACCTTCCAGGGGGTGTTGGTGTGGAAGTGGATCTTGATCAGGTCCTCGTCGCCCACGGCCAGCAGGCAATCGCCCTCGATGTTCTGGGTGATGTAATCGTTGATGGCATCCTCGGAGAGGTTCTTGCCCTCGATGAGCAGCTGGGTATCAAACTTGAATTCAAGCATGGTATCATCCTCGACCTTCGTAGATTATTTGGCCGCCGCAGCCGTCCTGGGGACAGCCTATGCGGGGCCGCACTTGTATTATGCACCAGAAGGCTGCTTTGCGCAAGTCTTTCTTTTCCTGCCCGGCCGGGCCGATGATTCATTCCGGCGCAATCGGGGTATAACAACCTTAGCAAAGGAGGCGATCGCACATGTTGTTTGTGGAATATCCCAAGTGCTCCACCTGCCAGAAGGCGAAGCGTTACCTGGAGGAGCGGGGCGTTGCATTCGAGGATCGGCCGATCCATACCCAGCCGCCCACGGTGGAGGAATTGCGGGCCTGGCAAGCCAGAAGCGGCCTGCCTCTGAAGCGCTTTTTCAATACCAGCGGCCGGAGCTATCAGGCCCTGGGGCTTAAGGACAAGCTGCCCGGCCTTTCGGAGGACGAGCAGCTGGAGCTGCTGGCCGGGGACGGCATGCTGGTCAAGCGGCCCATACTGGTCACGGAGGAAACGGTGCTGGTGGGTTTCAAGCAGGGAGCGTGGGACGCGGCGCTGTCCCGTTGAGACGCGCAAAAGCGGCCCGGAGAGCGGAATTTCCGCAACCTCCGGGCCGCTTTTGCCGTTATTCCTCAAAGCTCATTTGTTCGAACTGTTCCCGGGAGATCAGCACCTGACGCGGTTTTGCCCCCGCGGCGGAGCTGATCACACCCCGGCGGGTCATTTCATCAATGAGCCGTCCCGCCCTGGCATAGCCGATGCGCAGGCGGCGTTGCAGCATGGAAATGGAGGTCTGCCCGTCCATAATGGCCATTTCGATGGCCTCGGCAAGCAATGGGTCTACGCCGTCGGTGGTGTTTCCGGCATCTACAATATCCGCGCCGCCGTCTTCCTCAGCGGCGCTGCGCTCCAGGGTCTCCAGCACATCGGGATCATAGTCCGCCTGGCTATGCTGGCGGATGAAGTCGGTGACGCGGTTGACCTCACTGTCGGTGAGGAAGCAGCCCTGCACGCGAATGGGGGTGAATTCCCCGTTGGGCAGGTAGAGCATGTCGCCGTAGCCCAGCAGCTTTTCCGCGCCGTTGCGGTCCAGGATGGTGCGGCTGTCCACGTTGCTGGACACCTTGAAGGCAATCCGGCTGGGAATGTTGGCCTTGATCAGGCCGGTGATCACGTCCACGGAGGGCCGCTGGGTGGCCACCACCAGGTGAATGCCCGCGGCGCGGGCCAGCTGCGCCAGGCGGCAGATATATTCTTCCACCTCTTTTTTGCAGCTCATCATCAGGTCGGCCAACTCGTCGATCACGATGAGGATGCGGGGCATGGGCTGCTCGCCCTCTTCCAGCGCGGCATTATAGCCGGTGATTTCCCGCACACCCCGGTCGGTGAACTTCTGGTAGCGCTCCATCATTTCCGTAACGGCCCAGCTCAAGGCTCCCGCCGCTTTGTGCGGATCGCTGACCACGGGGATCAGCAGGTGGGGAATGCCATTGTAGCACTGCAATTCCACCACCTTGGGGTCCACCAGGATCATGCGCACCTGCTCGGGCGAGGAGCGGAAGAGGATGGAGTTGATCATGGCGTTGACGCATACGGACTTACCGCTGCCCGTGGCGCCTGCGATGAGCAGGTGCGGCATCCGGGCCAGGTCGCACACAATGGGCAGCCCGGCAATGTCCTTGCCCAGGGCCACGCCCAGGGGCGAAGTCAGATCCTTCATCTCCCGGGTTTCCAGCACCTCCCGCAGGGTGACCGGCGTGACGGTCTTGTTGGGAACTTCTACGCCCACCAGGGATTTGCCGGGAATGGGCGCTTCGATCCGAACGGATTTGACCTCCATATTCATGGCGATGTTCCGGTCCAACTCCGTGACCTTGTTGACCTTGATACCCGCGGCCATTTCCAGCTCAAAGCGGGAAATGGCAGGTCCATGGGTCACGTGGCGCACGCGGGCAGGGATTTTGAAGGATTTGAGCGTTTCTTCCAGACGCTGGGAACGGAACACATCCTCCTCCTGACCGGCGGGATTCGGCGGCGCGGGGGTTTTCAGCAGCGCCAGGCTGGGGTACACGTAGGGGATGGGAGCAGGCGCCGTTTCATCGGACGCGGCCTCCATCCCCTCTCGTCGAGGGGGCAATTTGAGCTCCGGGTCCCAGATCTCCTGAGGACGCTCCTCCTGTTGGAGGACGGGTACGCGGGTGGTGGCGGAAGTGGCGGGAGCGTCCTGCTGAAAACGGCCCTGGAGCCGTGTTTCCTGCTGACGGACGGTGGGCTGAGCGGCCTGTCCCACTGGCGGCTGCGGTTCCATTTGCGCCACCGGCGGCTGATAAGGCGCGTCCATGGGAGGCTCGGCGCTGGCCTGCTGCAGAGCGTGCAAGCGGTGTGTAATGGGCGTTTCAGACATCGTTCCGGCGGCGGATTGCGAAGCCTGCGGCATATTCTGCGGCTGCCAGGGCGCGGTCTGCCAGGGCGCGTCCTCCACTGGCGAGGCGATGGGCGGCCAGGCAGGCTCCTGTTCCGGCTCCTGGACGGGCTGGGCAGCTGGAGTACGGTCAGCCTTGCGGCCGAATATTTTGGATTTTTTTGGGCGCTGTCCTTCTCGGGCGGCGGTATTCAGCTGGCGCTGGTCGGCAAACTCTTCATACAGGTAGCCGCCTTCCATGGGCGCGTACTCTCCCTGATAGGGTTCCTGGGGCGCAAAGCCTCCGGTATGAACCGCTTGCTGCCGGGCGGTCCCGGAGGGCGCCTGACCCGGCGAGGCTTGACGTTGCGGATAATATCCTACGGCAGGGGGATCATTGCGCTGGCCCTGCGCCTGCGCCGGCCAGGGCTGTTGCGCAGGCCCGGCGGACGGCTGCGGGGGCGGATAGGCGCCGGTCTGCAGGGGCGCGGGGGCTTGCCATGCCGCCTGCTGCCGGGCGATCTCCTGTTGGCGCAGGTAATTCAGTTCCCGTTGCGTCAGTTCCCGCTGCTGCGCCTGCTGTTCCTGCTTATGCTGGCGGCCTTGCTGGCGAGCTTGGTCTATAAACCGCTTTACGTCCAGACGGAAAAGCAGGATAGCGCAACCTGCCAGGGCCAGCAGGGATACGATGACGCCGCCCGCCACGCCCAGGGCTTTCCACAGCGGCCAGCTGAACAGCATGCCCAGCAATCCGCCGCCCATGCGGCTGCTGGCACCGGTATTGTACGCCTGGGCCAGAAACGCTTCATAGGCGTCGGGAGCGGAGATATAGCTTTTGTTCAGGTTAATCTGGCGAATATAGCTCATCAGCGAAGTAGCTGGGGAACCGGTGGTGGACAGGAGATTCATCAGATTCAGTACCAGCAGATACATCAGCACCGTCAATCCCCAGGCGCGCAGGGAGGGTCTGACCCGGGTGGACAGAATCACCAGTACGCCGCCCCAAATGGGGATTGCGGGCAGCAGGAAGGCCAGACTTCCGGCCAGACCATAGCAAAGCTGCCGCGTGCCTGCGAAAACAGCGCCGCTCATGGACAGGGCAACGGAGAGGAAAACCAGTACGCCCAGGGCAATCAGTATCAGCCCCACCAAATAGCGCACCAACAGCTGGTCGCCGCTCCATTGTGGCTGAACCTTTTTTTTCTGGGATTTTTTTTGTGCCGCCATGGGTGTACGTCCCTCCCGATTGGTTTATTGGGTGATGAATATACTTTGCAGTATGCCGTTGGCATCGGCGTGCAGCCGAAGCTGACGGTTACCGATATTATAGTAGTCGCTAACGCCTACGTCCAGGTAATAGGCGTATGCGTCATCGTCGCCTAGCGTTACGGAAGCGTCCGGTTCGCCCAGCACGGCGCGCCACGCTTCCTGCGTGGTTACATCCGTACACAGGCCGAAGAAATTGGCGCGATCGGTGCGTATGCCCTGGACGATGTTGTGCTCCCAGCTATCCGCCACCATCAGCTCATTGGTGAGCACATAGGCGCCGCGAAAGGCGTCATCCTCTGGATAGAAGAAGACCCCGCCGGGGAAGTAATCCGGGTCCAGCCGCAGAGGATAGCGGGCAATCAGGTCCGTAAGGGGTTCCCCCACTACGGCGGGAATGCCGGGAAGCTGTCCCGCTTCCACAGCCCCATGGATCTTTTCCACGCTGGACGCATCCAGGGTTAGTGCGGATTCCACGCCTAACCGTGCCAGGATGGTTCCTTCGCCAAGCTTCAGCAGATCCTGCAACTCCGCATACAGCAGCGTGACTTTTCCCGCCTTGCCGCTAAGCGTAGTGAAGCGATCCAGGTCATAATAAAAGGTGATGCCCACTTCACTTAAGGCAAAGGTGTTCGGCAGAGGGGACAGCTGCCCGGCCTCCAGGTGTGCGGAAAGCGTGGGGGCCACTTGCTGATCCATATAGTCCATAATAGCTTGGCGCGCTGCGGTTTCATCCATAAACAGATCTGCCAGGGTAATGGGTTCTCCGGTGATCAGATCCAGGTTTACCGTGGACCACAGATGCGTAAAGCCGCTGTCCCGCAAGGCGCCTTGAGCGGAAAAGGCAACGCTGAGCACATCGCCGGCCAGCAGCGCCTCATAGGTCTGCGTCAAGCCTACGGAATCGGCGCTCAAGCTTTGCAGCCGCGTGATGCGTTCCTCCACCTGGCCGGCGTCCAGTATGGCGGCGTTGGCCTGCTGCTGGGCTACGGCGTCGGCCATACCGGTCAGCTGCGGATAGCTGACGCTGCCTGCCTGCGCGTCCACCTGCTGGTGGAGCAGCTCGGGTACTTCTTCGGCCAACGCAGCGGGGATGCAAATCAGCGTCCATACAAAAAATAGTGTCAACAGTCGCCTGCATTGCTTCATAGCGGGTACCTCCATTAGAGATTTCATTGTACAACATTTAACGCATGAAGGCAAGCAAACCCTGCACAGGCGGGGAAAGGCGCGTGATGTGTGGATGAAAAAACGCTCCTTCCCGCCAGGCGTGCCGCGCCACGGGAAGGAACCGTTTTACCCGCCGGTTTCCGACGGCATATGCGGACAATCCTTTTCGATTGGATGTGATAACGCGCTTACAGCTCCAGGCATGCCGCGCCTTCGGGACGGATATCCAGCACTTGGCACTTGTGCGTGCCGAACACGTTTTCCATTTCTTCAATGAAACCGGGGAGATCCGCCAGAGGGACGAAATTCAGCGTGGTTCCTGCGAAACCGCCGCCATGGATGCGCCACGCGCCCTTTCCTTGCAGGCGTTCTTCCGCCAGGCACAGGGCCAAGGAAAGGGACTGATCTTCGGGACGGGCGTAAACATTCTGCAAGTACATGAAGCTGGAACGGCCGCTAGCGATCACGCCTTCAAAGAAGGCAGGCAGATCGTCCCGGTACAGCGCCTCCGCTTCCTGTACCACGCGCTTGTTCTCCTGGAAGAAGTGAATCGCGCGCATGATGGCCCGGTCGGATACCTTGCCACGCAGGCGTGAAAGCTCCTGGTTGATCTGTTCCGGACGCACCCGGCGCAGGCATTCCTCGTCAAAGCATGCCGCAACCTGCTTCATCTCCTTGGGAATGGCTGCGTAATCATCGGTCAGATCGGCATGACTTCCGCCGGTATTTACCACCGCCAGGGCGTAACCTTTCTTGGCGAAGTCGTAGTTCAGGGGCCGCACGACGGGATCGTCGGTCTTGAAGTCGATGAATACCAGGCCGCCGGCGGCGGAAGCCATCTGATCCAGCAGGCCGCTGGGCTTGCCGAAATGCACGTTTTCCGCGTACTGGGAAATCTGGGCGCGGCGCTTGTAGTCAATGGACCAGCCGTTATACAGCTTGTCCAGAATGGCGCAGGTGAGCACTTCAAAGGCGGCGGAGGAGCTCAGGCCGCTGCCGGAGGACACGTTGGAGGTGACGACCGCGTCGAAACCGCCGATCTTGTACCCCAGCTGTTGCATACGGTCGGCCACGCCACGGATGAGAGCGGCGGTGCTGCCCTTCTCGGACGCCTGAGGTTGCACGTCGGAAAGATCCAGCGTCAGGGCGGGATAGCCGTCGCTATGCAGATGAACGATCATATCTCCGCGAGCGGATACGGCGGATACTGTGTCCAGATTTACCGCTGCGGCCAATACTTTGCCACGGTTGTGGTCGGTGTGGTTGCCGCCGATTTCCGTGCGTCCTGGAGCGCTGATCAGATAGACGGGGCCGTTATCGCTGTTGAAGGTTTCCTCATGCCGTTTGAGCAAGGAGATGTAGCGGGCAGTCTGCTCCACAAGCATCCCATCGCGGTTGCCGTACAGTCGAATGAGCTGCTCCATCACAGGGGCCGTTTTCAATTTACGGATCATGCTTGCGTATTGATTCATATGCTTCTCTCCATCCTTTTGAAATGTTTTTTGGCATGCGCTATATATCAAAACATTGGAAGTGACGCGGGGATCAATCGACGGCTTTCTGCCAGATGGCCAACATTTCCTGCAGATTTAGCGCGTCCAGCTGCGCGGTATAGTCGGACCAGCTTTCATCGGTCAGGGGCGTATCGCCGGTGACAAAACGGATCATGGCTGTTTCGGACCAGCTGCCAAGCTCCAGCTGAATTTCGTTTACCCGGGCCTGATCCTCTTCCGAAAGATATACGATGGGGTAGGGCAGTACCGTGTAGCTCTTTAGTAGCTGCATATCGCCAACCATACGCTGGGTATCACTGCTGTCATAGGAGAGTTGCAGCTCGGCAGGATAATAACCGGGTGTGTTGGCGCCGTCGGCAATCGTGGCGTTGGCCAACACGGAATTGGCAACGGTTTCGATATCGTCAAGCCAATACCAGGTGCCGTCCATGTTCACGGTATATTCCACGCCTTCCAGGCCGGATTGCGCCAAACGGCTGCCCTCCACGCTGTACAGGTAATCCACCCAGCGCAGCACGGTTTCAGGGTCCTGACAGGCGCTGGTGACCGCAAAGGCGCCAGGGACCACGTCGCCCAGCAAGTCGCGGTAGACCTGTTGGCCCTCATATGCAAGGGGTGGCAACAGAACGTATTCATTCAGGGCGGAGGCAGGCACCAGATTCAGGGGCGTAGGTCCGAAGAATACCCCGTAGGTCATGTCTGCGTCGCTATCGGTGATTTGACGGAGGGAATCCATGGTGGTGAAGCCGTTGTGATCCAGCAGCTCTTCCTCCCACAGATCGTTCAGCCAGGCCAGGAACGCCCGGTTCTCTTCGGCGTTCAACGTGGTCTGCACCTGGCCCTGGGCATCCAGGTATACGCCGTAATCGTTGCTCACCAGACCAAAGGCGTGACCCAGGAAATGCAGGTCCCACATTCCCATAAAGGAAAGGGGGATTTCATCCTGCTTGCCGTTGCGGTTGGGATCTCCGGTCTTAAAAGCGCGGAGCACCTCCGTCAGGGAGTCGGCGTCCGTGGGCATGTCCAGGCCCAGGGCTTCCAGCCAGGTCTGGTTGATCCACATGGCGTTGTTGTTTTGCAGGGGGTTCAGCGTGGGCAGGGCGGGAATGGCGCCGTCGGGCAGGGTAATGGCCTGCGCCCAATCGGGATGTTCCGCCAGCAGCGCCGAAAGGTTTGGCATGCAGCTTTTCAGGTAGGGCCGCAAATCGATCAGCTGTCCGGCTTCATAATAACGGAGTATTTCATCCGTGTTCAGTTCAGCTTTGAACAGCACGTCGGGTAAATTGCCCTCGGCAAAAAACGCCGTTTTTTTCTGCTGCCATGCGCTGTATTCTGTGGATTGGTCAAAGGTAAAATGAACACCTGTTTTTTCCTCCATCCGTTGGAAAAAGAGGTTTTCTTCCCATACATGCCCTACGCTGCTGTCATCATAACCGGCCATGGTAAAACTTTCCTGCGCCATAGCCGGGAGAGCGAATACGAGCATGCATAAAAGCAAAAGCCACGCAATGCGTCTGTGCATCCGCCGGCCTCCTCTCGTGCTTTTTATCTGATTGTTACATTATAGACCACTTTCTTGACTTTGACCAGCCCCCTCCGAAACTTTTTTCGGAGGACAGATATTGGAAGGACTGCCTTGCGCTGCCGTTTCCGGCAAGGATTCTCTGTACTTTCCGCGCTACGGAAGGGAAGGATAGCCTTGCGAAAGTATAAAAAAGTTCACGGGAGGATGCGCATGGGCAAGAGGGAACATCCGGGAAAGCGTCGCGTAGGACGCTGGATACTGGCGGCGCTGGCGGTGGCCTTTGTGGGCGTCGCGGTGGCGGGCTACGTTTATTTTGACGTAGCATCCTGGCAGCGCCTGGACCCTGCGCGATTGCAGTCGCTGGCCCAGACCGGCAGCATTTATGACAAGGACGGTCAATTCATGACTCGGCTGGTGGGCAGTGAAAACCGCACGCTGATAGCTTTGGAGGACCTGCCCGATCATGTGGTAAACGCTTTTCTGGCGGCGGAAGATCTCCGGTTCTACAAGCATCCGGGTTTTGATCTGGTGCGCATCGGCGGCGCGCTGGTGAGCAACCTGCGCTCCGGCGGTTTCTCGCAGGGGGCAAGCACCATTACACAGCAGCTGGTAAAGCTCAGCCACCTCAGCAGCCAGAAAACCATCGCCCGCAAGCTGGAGGAAGTTTGGCTGGCTCTGCAACTGGAATATCAGTTTTCCAAGGATGAGATTCTGGAAATGTATTTGAACTACATTTACTTTGGCAATGGTGCGTACGGAGTGCAGGCAGCGGCGCAAACCACCTTTGGCGTGGACGCCCGCGATCTGACGCCGGCCCAGGCAGCCGCACTGGCGGCGGCCATCAAAGCGCCTGCCAGCTTTAGCCTGGCTTCCGCGCCGGAAACCAATCGGGAACGCCGCACGTATATTTTGGGCGTGATGTTGGAAGAGGACATGCTCACCCAGGAAGCATACGAGCAAGCGGTGGCCGAGGAGCTTACGCCCCTGGAAAACGCCGCGCCTCAGACGGCCTACGGCTGGTTTGTGGACGCGGTGCTGGACGAGGCGGAATTGCAGCTGGATGTGAGCGCCGAAACGCTGCTTGCTGGCGGTTATCAGATTTACACGACCCTGGACCCTCAGATGCAGGCGGAGTTGGAGGCGCAGTACAGCCGGGATATTTTCCCCGCCAACGCCAGCGACGGCACGCCGGTGCAGTCGGCGTCGGCCTGCGTGGACAACGCTACCGGCGCCGTGCGCGCCTGCGTGGGCGGACGCAGCTATGACACCCGCCGGGGGCTGAACCGTGCCACGCAGCTGCGGCGTCAGCCGGGTTCGGCGCTCAAACCCCTGGTCGTGTACGCGCCGGCTGTACAGACCTACGGCTATACGCCCGCCAGCGTGCTTCAGGACGAGCCTACCAACTTCGGCGGCTACAAGCCCCGCAACAGCGGGAATGCCTACTATGGCCCTGTAACCATTCGCACGGCGCTGAAGAACAGCCTGAACGTCTGTGCTGTTTCCCTGCTGGAGCAGATCGGCATTCAGGCGGGACTGGATTATTTAAGCAGCGTCGGTATTCCCCTGGACAGCCGGGACGGCAATCTTTCCCTGGCGCTGGGGTCCATGACCTACGGGGTATCGCCGGTGATCCTGGCGGCGGCATACAGCCCCTTTGCCAATGGCGGTGTGTATCACGAGCCTTATTTTATCGAAAAAATTACCGACCCAGACGGACGGATCATCTACCAGCATCAGGACAGCGGCACCCAGGTGCTTTCCGCCCAGTCCGCTTACGTGATGACGGACATGCTCCGCACCGTTACCACCGCAGGCACTGGCGCCAAGCTTTCCGGCGCAGGCGTGCAGGTAGCCGGCAAAACGGGTACCGTAAACATGACCGGCGGCGGAAACCGGGACGTATGGATGGCCGCTTACACCGCGGAAGTGTCCATGGCGACCTGGATGGGCTTTGACAACCCGGACAGTAGCCACCGCCTGGCCGGATGGATCAGCGGCGGCGATTATCCGGCTGCCCTGTGCCGGGACTTTTTCAAGAGCTGGTACAGCCAGCGGGACAAACCCACCTTTACCCGTCCGGAAGGCATTGTGACTGCGGAGATCGATAAGAAATCCATCGAATGGCGGGGAGAGGCCATGCTGGCCACGGAACTGACGCCCAGCGCCTACCGCGTAAGCGAAATCTTCGTGGCGGGCACTCAACCCACCCAGCGCAGCGATGTGTGGAGCGCGCCGCGCTCCGCCCGCTCATTTTCCGTGACCCATAACGAGGAGGGCTATCCGCTGCTGGTGATTGAGGCAGGGGACAATGCGGTTTACCGCGTACAGCGTGACGCTGTGGGAGAAAGCTTTGTGCTGACGGAGCTGTACGGCTCCACCGGAGAAACCTTATACTATACCGATACCCGGGCGCAGCCGGGAGTGACCTATACCTATCGCGTGATTCCCGTGCATGCGGAGCTGCTGGAAAACGGCATTTTGCTGGAAGGCATGCAAAGCGTGCAGGTCGCCCGCGCGGCGCTGCCCCGGACCGAGGGTGCGCTGGAACGCTTCTGGAACAGCCTCTTCGGTAGCAGCGGACAGGATGAGGAAACGGCTCTTTCCATATTTACGCCCTGAGTCTGTTCAGCGCATGCGCCGCTGCCGGGGACTGATCCGGGCTGGTTTACCGGCAGGGGAGGCGCGCACCTCCCCCAGAATGGAGAACGCGGAGCCATGGCAGGGACACTCCCAGCGCTGCGCCTGGGGAAGGTAGCGCATGCGGCACCCCATATGCGTGCATTGGGGCATATCCCGATGAAGGGCCATGGCGGCCATGGCGCCAGCTTCCCGCAGAGCGCCGGGCAGCAGCACGGCAAATTTCCTGGCGTAATGCCGATGGGGCAGGAAAAATCGGCCTTCCGGCTGTGAACGCCCCAGAATGTTCCGGCACAGCAGACGGGCGGCCAAGTAGCTTCCCGTCAGCCCCCATCCACTGAATCCGGTGGCGATGAGCAGATGATTATCCCGCTTTTCCAAGGGGCCCACCAGCGGCATGCCGTCCCGGCTGTATACATCCTGGCGTACCCAACTGCCGGTGAGACGCGCGTCGGGGAAGAAATGCCGCCACTCCCTGGTAAACGTATCCGCCTGAGCGCGAAGGCATTTGCTTCCCGTGATGCCCAGGTCCTTGACCAGCAGCGCGCCGCCGGGAATGGGGCGCATGGTGACGCCCTGGGTGCGGCATTCCAGATAACTGCCCGTAAATGTGGGCGTTCCCTCCAGAATGGCCAGCATGGCGGTGCGCTGCTCCAGCATGGATAGCAGGGAAATCCGACGCAGATGCAAGGGCATGCCCGTGCATACCACGATGAGCTGCGCCCGAAGACTGCCCGAACGGGTAATCACCTGCTGGGGTTGCAACTCCGTCACCGGGGAATCCGTGAAGATTGCACAGCCGCCCTCCGCTGCCTGCGCGGCCAGGGCATGCAGATAGGCCAGAGGTTCCAGCAGCGCCTGCCGTTCCAGGCGGATAGCCGCGTAGCTGGGCACGGGACAATCTCCGTGATCGGTTTCCCAGGCTACGGGCAGGCCGATACGCTGCTCCAGCTGCATGAGATCCTCCACGCCTGGCACCTGGTCAGGTGCCAGGGCGGAAACGCGCACGGTTTGCACAGACAGACCGGTGGGAATGCCTGCGCCCTTTGCCAGGGCCACCACGCCTTTTATCGCATCCCGCTGCATTTCGGAAAACAGCTGCGCGGCTTCATGCCCTTGGGCATGCAATACCCGCGTATAGATTTCTTCCAGCTGCGCGGTGACCTTGCCCGTGCATCCTGACGCTGCGCCGCAGCCCAGGGTTTTGGCTTCCACCAGCGCCACATCCATACCCTGCCGGGTTAGCATCCAGGCCAGGGTGACTCCGGCAAGCCCGCCGCCTACAATGGCCACATCGCATTTGCGCTGTCCTCGCAGGGCCGGGTAGCTCGTGTCCGGTATTTCCTGCCAGTGCTTTTCCTCCATTTTTCCATCCCTCCCTTCCCAGTATGCGCCGGTTGCGGGAAAAAATAAGCCGCCTATGCCCGGCGGTATCCCATGGGTGCGCCGGGCATAGGCTGTGGGGGGAGGTGATCGCTTGCGGGATAAGACTTTGACCGTCGCGCTGTCACTGTGCGGCGCGATGATTGGCGCGGGATTTGCCACCGGGCGGGAGGTAGCGGCTTTTTTCAGCCGGTTCGGTCCATGGAGCTGGCTGGGCATAGGTACGGGGGCGGGCTTGATTGCCGGGCTGGGTGGAGCGTTGGCCGCGGGGTGTGCCAGGCGCGGAACGGACAGCCTGGCGGCGTGCTTCCCCGGCGCGCTGGGATGGATTTCCCGGGGCGCGTTTCTTTTGCTGCTCTTTACCACCGGGGGCGCAATGGCGGCCGGCGCGGCGGAGCTGGCGGAGCTGACGCTGCCGCTGCACGGAGCCGGTTGGCTGGGCGGAGTGGGAACGCTGGCGCTTTGCTGGCTGCTTGCGCGCCGGCAGGTTGCGGCGCTGCCACTGCTGTCCGGCGCGCTGTTGATGGTGCTGGTTGCGTTGATTGCCTTGTGCTGGCTGCTGCCAGGGGGAGAGAGCTTCTCCCTGGCTTCGCCTTCCTTTGTGCCACCCTGGCTGGAGGCTTGCCTGCGGGGCTTATGCTGGGGCGGATTCAATTTGGCCTTTGCTGCGCCGCTGGTTTGCCGGCAGGATTGTCCACGGGCGCCGGCGCTGGCGGCGGCTATTTTGGCGCTGCTGCTGGCGCTGGGAAACGGATTGCTGCTGCGCCATCCGGCGCTATGGAACCATCCGTTGCCCATGGCGACGCTTTTTTTCAACCTGGGAAAACCCGGCTTTGTTCTGGGAAGCGCCGCGCTGTATCTGGCGATTATGACTACGCTGATTGCTGTTTTTCAGGGATTGACGGCACTACTTCCGGCGGGAATGGCCTGGCGGGACGGCGTGGCGCTGGCAGGGGTGGCCGGGATTGCGACGGTGAGCTTCCAGGGAATCGTTGGCGTGGGGTATCCGTTGCTGGGGGCGTTGTGCCTGTGCCTGCTGGGCGCCGGGGTGCTGAGCTGCTGGAAGTGACGGGCCAGGGAAGAATGAAAAATCCGCCCTTTTCGTTCTGGGGGTTTTGTTGTATAATACAGAGCGTAACGCTATGCAAAGAGGGCAACGGCATGCAGTATCGCGCAAATTTTCGTGAAATCGACCTGGAAGCACTCCGGTACAACGTGCGCCTGCTCCGTAAGGCTACCGCGCCCGGTGCGCGCCTGATGGCGGTGGTCAAGGCGGATGCCTATGGCCACGGAATGGTCCAGGTTTCCCGGGCGGCGCTGTCCGCGGGAGCGGACGCACTGGCTGTGGCGCTGGTGGAGGAAGGGGAAACCCTCCGGCACGCAGGCGTGGATGCGCCGGTGCTGGTCCTGGGCGCTACCAGCCCCAGGGAGGCGCAAGGCGGCGTTGCGCTGGGACTTACGCTTACCGTATGCGATCCCGCCATGGTGGAAAGTGTGGGGGAGGCCTGCCGGAGCCAGGGCCGGACGGCACAAGTGCATCTGAAGCTGGACACCGGCATGGGCCGTATCGGCGCCCGGAACCAGGCGGAGGTTCGCCGTGTGCTGGACGCGCTGGAGGCTTATCCGCAGGTACGTCTGACGGGCGCTTTCACGCATTTTTCCGATGCGGACGGAGAAGACCCCGCGTTTACCCTGGAGCAGTTCCGCCGCTTTGAAAGCTTGACGGCCATGCTGCCACCGGGAATTCTCCGCCACGCGGCCAACAGCGCGGCGATTCACCGCTATGCAGCTATGCATCTGGATATGGTGCGCATGGGAATTTCCATGTACGGATATCCTCCCGTGCCGCAGGAACTGCCTCTGCGGCCCGTGATGCGCTGGTGCGCGGAAATTACCTATGTCAAGGCCATAGCCTCCGGCGATACGGTGAGCTATGGCCGGACCTTCCGTGCGGACAGGCCCATGCGGGTGGCCACGGTGGCCGTGGGGTATGGGGACGGGTATCATCGTGCGGTTTCCGGCAAGGGAGCGGTGCTGATTGGCGGCAGGCGAGCGCCCATCCTGGGTCGGGTGTGCATGGATCAGCTCATGGCGGACGTAACGGAAATTCCGGAGGCCAGGGCCGGGGATCAGGCGGTGCTCCTGGGTAGCCAGGGCAGCCAGACCATTACTGCGGAAGAACTGGCCGCCTGGGCGGGTACCATCAGCTATGAGGTGCTGTTGGCTCCTACCGGACGGGTGCCACGGGTTTGGCTCCATGAGCAATGAGGAAAAAGTGGCGCTGCGCAAGCGACTACGCGGGCTTCGCCCGGATGGGGGAACGCGACGGCAAGAAAGCGCGCTGATCTGCCGCCTGCTTCAGAATTGGCCGGTCTACCGGGAGGCCGCGTGCCTGGCGGCCTATATACCTATGGCGCATGAGGCGGACGTGCGCACGCTGCTGCGTCAGGCGCTGGCTGAGGGAAAACGGCTGCTGCTGCCCCGAATCACAGGCGGAGAGATGCGCTTTTACCAGGTGACGGAGATGGAAAACCTGCGTCCCGGCGCTTTCGGCATTCCGGAGCCAGATGAAAACGCCCTGGCGGCATCCCTGCGTGAGGCGGAGTTGATCCTTACGCCCCTGGAAGCGGTGGATCCCATGGGACGCCGGCTGGGCAAGGGCGGCGGCTTTTATGATCGGGCGCTGTGTGGGATAGAGGGCTTCGCCATGGGCGTGGCGTTGAACTATCAGGTTGTGGACCGGGTGCCGGCATCGGACTGGGATGTATCCCTGGACGGGTGGGCGGACCCCGGCGGTATACATATTTTGACAAAAGCGAGGTAACGCCGTTATGGAGAACAAGAAAACCAAAAAAAAGCCGAAGATTGTCAAGAAGCCCTTTTTGACGGGTACGCCGGTGGACGGCGCCACCTTCAAAGGCGCCCTGACCTTTTTTGGCGGAACACTGCTGATAGTGCTGGCATATCTGCTCCTGAGCTCCATGATGCTCTGGGACAGCCTGCTTCTGCGGATTGTGACCAACGGGCTGGTCATGGCGGCGGTCTATGCGCTGTTCTTTGTCAGCGGCATGTCCAAGGGCGCAACGGCGGTGAATAGCGGAGAAATCATGTACCAACGCCGGGCAGAGGGAAAAACGGTGGATTCCGGCGATCTGAAAGCGTGCTACCATCCGTTGAAGGGCTTTGTTACCGGCCTGCTGGGGTCCCTGCCGGCATTGTTGTGCGCGGTAGTGCTGGCGGTAATTGCCCAGCAGCAGCTGTACGGACTCAGTGCGCTGCCCAGCTGGTTGGAGCCTTATACCCGCCGCAGCGATATCGGGAATGCTCTGGCCTATTACAGCGTAATGGACCCCATGTCCCTGGAAAGCGTGCTACGGCTCATTGTGCGCGCCATGATGATGCCCTTGGTGAGCATCGTGGGAACGTCGGATTCCGCAGCGCTGCTGATTCTGGAACGCCTCAGTCCCCTGGTGGCGCTGATCCCCGCGCTGTGTCACGGCGTGGGCTATATCCGCGGCGTACAGGCGCGCACGCAGGTGCATTCCAGCATTGCGGCGGCCAACCGCAAGTATAAGCGCAGGGAAAAGAAAAAACGGCAGCAGCGGCGCGCTCAAGGGCCGGAGCAGCTGAATTGATGCGGAGGAAGAAGCCATGCGCATCGTAGCTGGGGAAGCGCGTTCCCGAATCATTCTGGCGCCGGAGGGGAAGGACACCCGTCCCACCCTGGACCGGGTGCGGGAGAACCTGTTCAACATATTGCAGTGGCAATGTTCCGGCGCACGGGTACTGGACTTGTTTGCCGGAAGCGGCGCACTGGCTCTGGAGGCCTTGAGCCGCGGCGCGGCGGAGGCCGTACTGGCGGACTGCGATGCCAAAGCGGTTCGCGTGGAGCGTCAGAACGTGGAGGCGTTGGGGTTTTCAGATCGCGCTCGGGTAATGCAGGCGGATTGGCGGGAAACCCTTCGCAGATTGGCGGCGGAAGGAAAGACCTTTCAGCTGGTCTTTCTGGACCCTCCCTATGCCATGGAGGATTTAACATCCGTGTTTGAGGCGCTGCGCGCAGGGAGACTCGTTGATGCGGATTCCCTGGTGGTGGTGGAGCATCAGGCGGGGCGCACGCCCCAGGTGGGGGAAGGATTCCTTACTGTGGATCAACGGAAATACGGATATGCGGGCATTCATATGTTTCGCATAAAGGGGGAAGTGTAAGCGATGGAGCGTATCTGCGTCTATCCCGGCAGCTTTGACCCTATTACGGTGGGGCATATGGACATTATCCGCCGCAGCGCAGCGTTGTTTGACCAGGTAATCGTAGCGGTGCTGCACAATCCCGCCAAGCGGGGATGCTTTCCCCTGGAGGAGCGCCTGGCGATGATTCGAGAGGCCTGCGCAGCCATTCCCCAGGTGCAGGTGGACAGCTTTAACGGCCTGCTGGTGGATTACTGCCGTAAACGCGGGGCGCAGGTGGTGGTGCGCGGCCTTCGTGCGGTCAGCGATTTTGAAAGCGAATTTCAGATGGCGCAGGTCAACCATCAGATTCTGCCCGCGCTGGAGACGCTGTTCATGATGACTTTACCGGAGCATGCGTACATCAGCTCCTCCGTGGTGCGGGAACTGGCGGCGTTTGACGGAGATTTTGCGCCGTTTTTACCCCCGGAGACCGTTCCGCGGGTGCGAGCGTTCTTTGCCAAGAAGGCAATGGAGTAAAAGGAGGAAAAGGATATGGCGTCCAGGCAAAATCGGTCGGAGGTTGCGCTTTGCATCAGTCTGGTGCATGAATTGCAGGAATTGGTGATTGGAAGCCGGCGCGCCTTCATCAGCGGCAACGCCTGCGTGGTGGACCGTCAAAGCATGCTGGATAAGCTCAACGAGCTGGAGCACAGCCTGCCTGAAGCGGTGCGGCAGGCCCACGAAAGCCTGAAAACCCTGGATGCACACCAGGAGCAGGTGGAAGAGGAGTGCCGGGCCAAGATCAGCGAAGCTAACCAGAAAGCCCAGCAGATCCTGGCTGCCGCCAGAAAAACCGAGGAAGAGGCCCAGCAGAAAGCGGCCAATGTGACATCGGCGGCGGCAGCTGCTGCGGCGGAGAATCAACGCAAGGGCGAGGAGGAGGCCAAATCCTGCGTAGAGGCTGGCCGGGCGGAAGCCATGCGCATTGTGGAAGAAGCCCAACGCCATGCCGCCGCACTGGTCTCCAAGGAGGAGATCGTGCGCCGCGCCCGGGTAGAGGTCAAGGAAATGCAGGAGAATGCCCAGGCACAGCTGGCTACCGTGCGCCGGAACACCTTTGATTACCTGGACAATCTTATGGCGCAAGCAGACCAGGCCATGGCGGGATTGGTCAACGATCTTCGCATGGAGCGCAATGAGCTGAATGCCCAGCGGTAAAAAAAGATCGAAAAAATAGCGAAATGTTCATCTCAAGTTCAAATCATGTTCACATTTGTTGCGTATAGTGTACTTGCAATCAGGAAGGCAAGCCACCGGCCCCCTGAGAGCAATCTCCTTTTTCCCGACATTCCTTTCGGAATGTCACCTCCCTATCCTCCATACAAGCAAAGGCCATGGAAGCGGCCGCAAACACCGTTTCCATGGCCTTTGTGATGAATTTTTTTTATTTGCGCAGCAGGGAAGCTGTTAGCGGGTATTCTGCCACCACACTGCTCAAGGCGGCAGATATGCGGCCACCGCTTAGGGCCATTGCGCCCAGCCACAAGGCCAATCCGCGATCCATGGCCGGGGCCAAGCCGCCTTCCATGAGCGTGGAAGCAACACGAACAAAACGCTTGATGCCCTGCAGCATGCTACCGGTCAGCATACCCAGCGGCTCCAAAGCCGCTACGACGGGGGCAAGGCAGCGATCCAGTTCCTCTTCTGTTGCGCCGGACTGTGCGGCAAACGCTTCCAAAGCGGTTCCGGCAATAGGCGGCAGCGCTCCGGCGGCTTTTTCTGCGGTGAAGGCAGGCAACTGCGGAAGCATCCACAAGGGCCAGGGTGTCATCTCCCAGGCGGAGGCGCGGCAGAAATAGGCTGCGTTCTTGCCCAAAAGAATGGTATGCAGGGAAGACTCCTGAGCAGGAAGCATCTGGGCGGAGATCAGCGCCGCAGGCGTCGCGCCTGCCGGAGGAGCGGAAAGCGCGGGATATTGGCCGGCGTTTTCCTGCACGCCCAGCCCGGAGGACCAGCCGCAGGCAGCAAAGCAGGCGCGCAGAAGCTCCACGGCGGGCGCAAACTGGGGCGCGATAATGCCAAAGCGCGGGAAACAGGCCAGCAGGGTCAGCAGCGTGACAGCGTCTGCCTGGGGCAGCGGACATCCGGCGTCAGCCAGCCCATGGGTGAGCCGTTGAAGCAGGGCTTCGGGTGTGGCTGCTTCTCCGGGAACGGGAGAAAGCCGCACCGGCGTACCAGGCAGCGGCGCGGTGAGCTGCGCCTTCGCCATGGCGTCTGCCAGCGCCTGCGGCAACACTGTTCCCTGCAGTGTGTCGATCTGGGTTTGCAGCGCGTCCCGCTGGGAGGTGAGGTTTGTAAGCTGCTGTTGCAGCGCGTCCAGAGAAGCGCGGCGAATGCTTTCGTCCTCCTCCATGGCTTTCAGGTCCTGGGCCTTTTGCGCACGCAGCTGTTCTAGCTGCGTCTTGCGGAATTGCTCCAGGTTAGCCTTGGCCTTGTCCAGCTCTACCAGTGCGGCAAGGCGTTCGGCTTCCAGGTCCTGCAGGCGGGCGCTGAGCACGGATTGCAGCGGCGTTTCGCCCTTTGCGCCGCCGCCGGGGTGCAGGGCGGTGAGCCGCTGGCCAATACCGGGGAGGGAGAGCACATGATCCAGCAGCTGCTGTTGCGCCTCAGGGAATTTCCATGCCTGGGACAGACAGCGGCAGGCTTCCTCCACGGGGTTTTCCACCGGATGCAGCGTTGCGCCTGCGGGCAGGGAAGCCGCGGGCGGCTCGTAACGTGCGGCCCGCCACTGGGCGGAGACCACTTCCTGCAGCTGATTTTTGGGTTTGGGCGTAGCGGCGCGAAAACTACTGCGCACCAGAGGCGTTCCGGAAAGTTCCCCTGCCGGAACAGGCGCGGGACGCGGCGGTACGGGGCGAAGCGCGGGCGCCGCCAGCAGATTTGCCCCGGCGCTCAAGGGCTGCGCAATATCGGAAAGCTGCTTATCAAAGTCCTTGCTTTCATCCAGAATGTGAAGCTTACAGCCGATCGCCAGCTTTTCCTCCTCCGCCGGAGCCTGTGCCGCCGCTTCAACGGCCGGGGATGCCTGCGGCAGACAGAACAGCGTGCGCGTCACGCCATCCGGGCATTCCAGCGAGAACAGGGTGCCTTCCGCGGGTGCGGCCGGGGTTACTTCGCCCACTTGGTCGCGTGGCAGAGGGCCATACAGGGTATCGTCATCCTTTAGATAAAAAAGCGGCGTAACAGCCTGCGACGCCAAGGCGGCCGCTTGCTCGGCTTTTCCGTCCAAAACCTGAAAAAAGCTATGGTCAGGCAGCGGCTTTACGGCATCGGAAAAAAGGATGTACTGGTTGTGTTCGCCCTTGGCAGGATTGTAATTCTTGTTTGTGCGGATCTTGTTGGCTTCTTCCGTAGTGTGCGTTAGGTCCATGACGCAAAAAGACCCCAGCGTACGCATACGATCCTTGAAGTGGTATTGCTCGGCGCGGTCCGGCACGATTCGCAGGGCTCCTTCGTCGGCCCAGGCGGCTTGGGCCTCTTGCCGGATGTCTCCCGACGGCGCCAGCAACGGCTTCACCCGGAAGTAAGCGCGCTGGGTGTTGTCTTCTTCCAAATACGAAAAAATCAGCTCTTGATAAACGTTCATACAGGCCGCCTCCAGCAGATGAAATATTCCATATAAAACGGAAAGAAGGGACATATTGCGTATTGGCATTTTATCAATTTTTTCTAACCCCGTCAAGAGATGCGCCCCTTCCTATGGTGCGATTTCCATAAAATTGGTAGAAAGGGCGAAATTTTCGCTACGAAATCGGTTGAATTGAACGGGAAATTTCATGGTGCGGAAACGCAAATTCGGTGGAAAGCAAATGTCTTTTGCATTGCGCGGTCCTGTGCAGGAGGAGCTTTGGTAAAAAAACAATAAAAATACGAAAGTAGAAAAATTTTTTTCACGTGCGCATGCCGTGATTTCTATAGAAATGCAAATCTATGTGGATAGGGAGCCCCTCTGCCGAGAAAATGCGTGTAAGGAATGTATGAAGGAGAAGAAGCTCCGCCGCGGCGTTTATGGGCTTTCGGAGGTGATTTCCATAAAAGGCGCATGAGAATCGCCTATGCGGGCAAGCTAGAGCTGTAACTTATCCTGATTTGCGCGGGAGGCTGCAATGTCAACTGGAATGCTGATTTTGACGGTGGTAGCGGTGCTTGTTTTCTTTGGCGTTGCGCAGCGGGTGCTGGACCGCATGCGGCTGACGGACCGGCAGGCACTGGTGCTGGTAGCGGCGATGTTTGTGGGTACGCTGCTGCCGAATGTGGAACTGGGGCGGGTATCGGTAAACCTGGGCGGCGCGGTGATTCCCCTGGGCGTATGCGTGTATCTGCTGGTAACCTGTCGGGAAGGCCGCGAGATCACGCGAACGCTGATTGGTACGGCGCTGACCGCCGCGGCGGTTTATGCGCTGTCCGTGTTTCTGCCTGACGAGCCGGAACAGATGTGGATTGACCCCAACCTGCTCTACGGGATCAGCGGAGGACTGATTGCCTATCTATTGGGACGCAGCCGTCGGGGCGCTTTTATTTGCGGAGTGACGGGCGTCATGCTGGCGGACGTGGTGAATGCGCTGGTACAGTGGAGCCGTGGGGTTGACCAGCAGCTGACCCTGGGCGGTGCAGGCCTGGTAGACAGCGTGGTTATCAGCGGAATACTGGCCGTATTGCTGGCGGAGGCGGTGGGAGAAATCCTGGAACGGATACAGCGCGGGAAAAAGCCTGACCCGCAGCCTGCCGCAGGAAAGGAGGGCGCGCGATGAAAGCATTTGCCGTGGCGGTGCTTGCCATACTGCTGTGCGTGAGCTTTGCCGCCGTGTCCCTTGCAGAAGAGACAGAATGGCAACTTTATTCTGAGGAAGGAACGTATCTAACCACCATAGGCGAGGAACCGGAGGTAGGGGATATTTACATTTCCGGGGATAACCGGCAGTATGAGGTCACCGGCGTCTCCAAAGGACGCGCGGAAGCAACATACACGGGGATGTTCCCCCTGCCGGATGTTTCCTGGCTGGAGATGGACGCGGCTTTGCCCGTCAGCGCGCTGGGGGAACGCCGTCTGCTGGCGCTCTACTGTACTCACTCCGATGAAAGCTACGAGCCTACCGACGGAACATACAGCGACGAAAAGCGCGGCTCTATCTATGAGATCGCTCACGCGCTGGCAGATGCCCTGGAGGAGAAAGGCGCGGAAACGGAAGTATCGGACGAGCTTCATTATCCCCACGACGCGGGGGCGTACCGCCGCAGCCGGCAGACGGCGGTGCAGCTGTTAAAAAGCGGCCCGGACGCTATTTTTGACATTCATCGGGACGGTATCAAGGACCCGGACGAGTATGCCGTGACCATCGGCAGCAAGCAAGCCAGCAAAATCCGTATCCTGGTGGGGCGCGGCAATCAGAATATGGAGAGCAACAAAGACTTTGCCGCCATGGTCAAGGCCGTAGCCGACAAGGTATATCCCGGGCTTATCAAGGATATTTATATGGGCAAGGGCGCTTACAATCAGGACCTGTATCCCCGAGCGCTGCTGTTTGAATGCGGTACGTATACCCTCTCCAAGGAGCGCGTGCTGACCTCCATGCCCATGCTGGGAGATGTGATCTATCGGGCCATGTATGGGGGCGTGGTGGGGTCGGCGGGGGCGTCGGATGTCAACCAGAACAGTGGCAGAGCAGCGGCTGTAAAGGGTGGCGCATCGGAAAGCGCGTCGGAAAGCGATGCAGGCGCAGGCGTGGGTATTGCGTGGGTTGTGGGGCTTTTGGTGGTAGGCCTCTGCGTTTACGGTTTTCTGGCCACGGGGAGCGGCAAGGGCGCCATGCATAAGGTTGGCCGCAATATCCACGAAATGACCGGCGGTTTGCTGGGGAAAAAGCCCGACGGGCATGACGGGGATAGCGCGACGTGAACGTCGATATTTGGAAAACGCTGCGGCAGTACCACCTGCCGCAGCGTCAGCGTGTCAAAAAAGTGGCGTCGCCACTTTTTTGAGGAAGCACCTTCGGCCAACCAGAGGTCGTCCGAAGGT
>CALVVZ010000029.1 GCA_944364075.1 uncultured Clostridia bacterium | reverse complement strand
GAATTGATTTTGCAAGCAAAATCAACAACCCGCCCCGCCGGCAGAGCCGGCGGATACGAATGAAAGTCGAAGGGGCTCCGGCCCCTCCGACGCCTCCCCGGGGTTTTTTGACAGCCTGAAACAGCGCCTTGCCGGGGCGCGGCTTTTGCCCGCAAACGCAGTTTGCTTGTCTGTGCGGGCGATCGCTTCCTGACCGAAGGCGCTTTCTCAAAAAAGCCGCTCTATCCCCCATGCGTTCCGCCGTGAGCTTATTTTTCCGCCGGTACGGCATGGGATTCCAGCCATCGGGCCACGCCGTCGCTGTCGTTGTCCCCAAGGACGCCGGTGGCCATTGCTTTCAGGGCGTCCACGGCGTTGGCCACCGCGTAGCAGGCGTCCGCGGCCTGGAACATGGGCGCATCGTTGACGGCGTCCCCGAAACAGACCACCCGGCCGCAGCCCAGCATTTCCTTGAGGGACAGCATGGCTTCGCGCTTGGTGGCGTTGCGGGGCATCACCTCCAGCCAGAACTCCGGGCGGTACAGCTCCTGCTGCAGGGTGCAGGCGTAGCGGCCGGACCGGGTCAGCGCGCTGTACAGGGGCGTCAATTCCGACTCCGTGCCGATGCAGGTATAGTAGAAAATTTCTCCCTCGTACAATCCCGCGGGACCGGGCAGGGGGCGCAAGCGCCTGTCGCCCCGGCGGCTGTCCAGATAAAAGCGCTTGCCGGGATTGAGCCGGGCCGCGTCCCAGGAGATGCGCTCCATTCCGTCCACAAAGGCGTAGACCAGGGGGCTGACGCCGTGCTCCTGAAACAGGGCGCGGAGGTGCGCGCGCTCCTCCGGGGTGAACTGCCGCAGGAGCAGCCGCTCTCCCGTGACCGCGTCCATGATCTGCCCGCCGTTGTAGACAATGACGGGCAGGCGCGGAGCCAGGCCTTCCGTGACCACCCGGGCGGAGGTCAGGGAACGGGCTGTGGCGTAGCTAAACAGCACGCCCCGCTCCGTCAGGCGGCGGAGAACCGCCAGGGTATAGGGGCTGATGCGCTGGCGGGTGGTGAGCAGGGTGCCGTCCAGGTCGGTAAGGTATAGGGTGCGCATGGCGGCTCCTTTCTTGCACCGGTTCAGGGATTCTGCACCTGTCCCCGGGGATACACCCCCAGCAGGCGAATCTCCCCGGTGAGGGGGCGGGCCTTGTCCATGGCCCCGCGCAGATGCGCCGCGTCCATGGTGCCCACGAAATCCGCGGAGAAAAAGTACTGAAAGGGCGTCTCCGGCAGGGGCCGGGACTCGATGCGGGACATGTTCAGCCCGTTTTCCGCAAAGGAGGTCAGCACCCGGGCCAGGGCGCCCACCTGGTCGTTGACCCGGAAAACCACGGTGGCCTTGTCCGGGGCGGCCAGGGGCGTTTCCTCCCGGGAGAGAATCAGGAACCGGGTGGTGTTGGTCTGGCTGGTTTGAATATCGGCGCGCAGCACCTGGAGGCCGTAGCGCTCCGCGGCCCGGGTGCTGGCGATGGCGGCACGGGTCAGGTCCCCGGAGGCGGCCACCTCCTGGGCGCTGATGGCCGTGTTGGCCGAGGGGACCAGCCGCGCCCAGGGCACCGTGGCCAGAAAGGCGTCGCACTGGGCAATGGCCTGGGGATGGGAGGAAATGGTCCGCAGTCCTTCGATGGTAGCCCCCGGCAGAGCCACCAGCTGATGGCGCACCCGGCGCAGGGTTTCCCCCACAATGTGCAGCCGCAACCCCTCCAGCAGCCCGTAGGTGGGCAGCACCGCCCCGGCAAAGGAGTTCTCCACCGGCAGCAGGGCGTAGTCCGCCTCCCCCGCCTGCGCCGCCTCCGCCGCCTGGGCAAAGGTGGCGCACCCGCGGGTCTCCCCCTGAGGGAAAGCGCACTGGGCCGCGCTCTCCGAAAAGCTCCCGGTCACGCCGGGATACGCGATTACAGTACGCATGCGCAACGCTCCTTCCACAGTTCCATGACGCCGATGAGGGCCATGGCTTCCACCACGGGCACCGCCCGGGGCAGCACGCAGGGGTCGTGACGGCCGCGGACGGCAATCTCCGCGTCTTCCCCCCGCTGCAGGGAGACCGTCTGCTGGGACTGGGCGATGGAGGGCGTGGCCCGTACCACCACCCGGAAGATTACGCTGCCCCCGGTGGTGATACCCCCCAGGATGCCACCGCAGTTGTTCCCACGGGTGACCACCCGGCCTTCCTCCATGCGGAAGGGGTCGTTGGCCCGGCTGCCCCGCAGGGACGCAAAGCTGAACCCCGCCCCGAAGGCGACGCCCTTCACCGCGGGAATGCTGAACATCAGCTGGGAGAGCACGCTCTCCACGCTGTCGAAAAAGGGCGCGCCCAGCCCCGCGGGCAGGCCGTCGATCCGGCACTCCAGCACGCCGCCCACGCTGTCCTGCTCCGCCCGGGCGGCCAGGATGGCGGCCTCCATCTGCGGGGCCAGCTCCGGCCGCAGGGTGGGCAGGGTCAGGGCGGGCAGCGCTTCGGCGGGGGTGTCTCCGGGTTCCACGGGGTCCAGGAAGCTCTTGTCCAGGATGTTTTCCAGCTGCTGGATGTGGCACACCGCCGAAATGCCCTGCCCCGCCAGGTACTGCCGGCATAGCGCCCCGGCGAAC
The DNA here is from genome assembly GCA_944364075.1 of uncultured Clostridia bacterium. Lineage (GTDB taxonomy): Bacteria > Bacillota > Clostridia > Christensenellales > Aristaeellaceae > Egerieenecus. The sequence continues at coordinate 20,482 of CALVVZ010000029.1, read as the reverse complement.
ACCAGGGGCGCGGTGAGCCGGGCGCTGAAATGCCCGCCGCCGCGGAAATCCTCAAAGCCGTAGTAGCGCACGTGCCCGGTATAGTCCCCGTGGCCGGGGCGGGGCAGGTCCACCTGCTCCCCGTAGTCCTGGGAGCGGGTGTTTTCGTTGCGAATCAGGCAGGTGAGGGGCTGGCCGGTGGTTTTGCCGCGAAATACGCCGCTGAGGATCTCCGGCAGGTCGCTTTCCTTGCGGGGGGTGGTCAGGGCGCTCTGCCCCGGCGCACGCCGGGCCATTTGCCGGGCCACGTCCTCCATGTCGATTTCCATGCCCGCGGGGAAGCCGTCCAGGGTGACGCCCACCCCCGGCCCGTGGGATTGACCAAACAGGGACAGGCGGAAGTAACGGCCAAAACAGCTGCTCATGATACCTTACCTCCCAGGGCTTCATAGGTGGCCAGAAAGGTGGGCCAGGATTTGTTCAGCGCCTCCGCGCCCTGCACGGTGACGGGGCCGTCGGCCACCGTGGCGGCCAGGGCCAGGAGCATCACCAGCCGGTGGTCGTTCCGGGCGCTGAGGGCGACGCCGCCCTTCAAGGGCGTGGGGCCGCGGACCACCAGGTCGTCCCCCTCTCCGTGAATGTCCGCGCCCAGGGCGGCAAGCAGCTCCACCGTGGCGGCGAAGCGGTCGCTCTCCTTCAGGCGCAGGCGGCCGCAGCCAGTGATGCGGCTTTCCCCGACGGCCTGGGTGCAGATGAGCGCCAGCACGGGCACAATGTCCGGGATGTCCCGGCCGCTGAAAGCGGCTCCCCGCAGGGTTCCCCCCAGGGGGTGGAGCGCGCCGCCCTCCTCCCGGAAGGATACGCCCAGCCGGGCCAGCACGTCCAGCGCCGCCCGGTCCCCCTGGGTGGAATCGGGGTCCAGGCCCGCCACGTCCACCGAATGGCCCAGGGCGCCGGCACACAGGAGCACCGCGCCCTGGCTCCAGTCCCCGGGCAGGGCGCCGCTTGCGGCCCGGTAGCGCTGGTTTCCGGGGATGCGCCAGGCGAAGGGGCCGGTCTCCTCCAGGCGAATGCCGCTGTCTTCTAGGCATTGCAGGGTCATGCGGATGTACCCGGCGGATTCCACCGGCGGGGTCACCGTCAGGGTGGAGTCCCCCGGCAGCAGGGGCAGGGCGCAGAGCATGCCCGTGACGAACTGGCTGGACACGTCCCCGGGGAGGGTATAGCTTCCCGGACGCAGGTGGCCCCGCAGGATGAGCAGCGCGCCCTCCGGCGTATCTTCCCGGCGGCGGGTCACCCCGCAGGCCTCCAGGATGGGATCATAGGGCGCCAGGGGGCGCTCCCCCAGCCGTCCCCCCATGAGGAAGCTGCCGCCCTCCCCCAGGGTCAGGGCCAGGGGAATCAAAAAGCGCAGGGTGGAGCCGCTCTCCCCGCAGTCCATGCGGGGGGCGAAGGCCGCCGGGCCGGCGCAGCCGCGCACCAGAAGGGTTTCCCCTTCCACGCGGAAGGAGGCCCCCAGGGCGCTGAGGCAATCCATGGTGGCGGTCATGTCCCGGGAGGGCAGGAAGCCCGTCAGGCGGGTTTCCCCGGGGGTGAGGGCCGCGCAGATCATCCGCCGGTGCGCCTCGGACTTGGAGGGGGGCACGGCGGCAACGCCCGACAGGGCGCAGGGGGAAAAGGTGCGATCCATGGGGGCCTCCTTACAGGTAGTTTTCCAGGGAAGCGAACCAGTCCACCGAGGCGTTTTCCACAAAGCATTCGCCGATGGACCGCAAAAGGATGATGCGCAGGGTCCGGCCCAGGTTCTTTTTGTCCAGGCGCATGGGAGCCAGCAGGGCGGAGGCGTCCAGGTCCTCCGCATGGGTGGGCAGGCCCAGGGCTTCCAGCAGGGCGTCCAGGCGGGCGGAGGTGCCCACTTGGGTCAGGCCGCGCGCCTCGCTCATGCGGGTGATTACTGCCATGCCCAGGGCCACGGCTTCCCCGTGGCGCAGCCCGCCGTATCCCTGCACGGTTTCCACCGCGTGGCCCAGGGTGTGGCCAAAGTTGAGAATCATGCGCAGGCCGGTGTCGTGCTCGTCCTGCTCCACCACGGCGGCCTTGGCCCGCAGGCAATGGCGCAGGATGGCGTCCATGTGCTCCATGAGCGCCTCCCGGCCTCCGGCGGCGCAGTCCTCCAGCATGGAAAAGAGGGCTTCGTCCCCGATGCAGCCGTACTTGACCACCTCCCCCAGGCCGTCCCGCCAGACCTGGTCGCTGAGGGTGCGCAGGGTGTCCGGGTCCAGGATCACCAGGCGGGGCTGATAAAAGGCCCCCACCAGGTTCTTGCCCTGGGGCAGGTCCACCGCCACCTTGCCCCCCACGGAGGAATCCACCTGGGCCAGCAGGGAGGTGGGCACCTGCACAAAGGCCACGCCCCGCAGGAAGGTGGCCGCCGCCAGCCCGGCCAGGTCGCCCATGACCCCGCCGCCCAGGGCGATTACTGCGTCCCGGCGGGTAAGCTCCGCCTGGCACAGGAAATCGTAGACCTGGCGGAGGGAATCCAGGGACTTGGTCGGTTCACCGGCGGGGAGAGTCAGGGCGGCGCAGGACAGGCCCGCTTCCGCCAGGCTTTCCTGCAGCTTGCGCAGGTACAGCGGGCCTACCTGATCATCGGTGACGATGGCGCAGCGGCAGAGGCCCAGCGCTTCCGCAATCAGCTCCCCGGCCCGGTCCAGGATGCCGGGAGCCATATGGATGGGGTAGCTGCGCTCCCCCAGATGAATGGTCAGCGTATCCATACAGGCGTCTCCTTTCCGCCGCGGGGGTCAAATCTCCCGGCCCACGGCTCCCGCAATGGTGCGGATGTCCGCCATGACCTGGGCGAAGGTATCGGGGGTAATGGACTGTTGGCCGTCGCACAGGGCGTGCTGGGGGTCGTTGTGTACCTCGACCATCACGCCGTCCGCGCCCACGGCCACAGCGGCCCGGGCCAGGGGTTCCACCATCCAGCTCTTGCCGGTGCCGTGGCTGGGGTCCACGATCACGGGCAGGTGGCTGAGTTTCTTTACCGCCGGAATCGCGCCCAGGTCGACGGTGTTGCGGGTGTACGTCTCAAAGGTGCGGATGCCCCGCTCGCACAGAATCACGTTGGGGTTGCCCTCCGCCAGGATGTACTCGGCGCTCATGAGCCACTCCTCAATGGTGGCGGAGAGGCCGCGCTTGAGCAGGATGGGCTTGCGGATGCGGCCCAGCTGGCGCAGCAGGTCAAAGTTCTGCATGTTCCGCGCTCCCACCTGAATCAGATCCACCTTTTCCACAAACACGTCCAGGTCGAAGGGGGACATGATCTCGCTGACGATGGGCAGCCCGGTGGCCTCCCGGGCCGCGCACAGAAGCTCCAGCCCTTCGTACTTCAATCCCTGAAAGGCGTAGGGGGAGGTGCGGGGCTTGAAGGCGCCGCCCCGGAGAATGTTGGCCCCCGCCTGCTGCACCGCCCGTGCGATGCCCGTCACCTGCTCCCGGCTTTCCACGGAGCAGGGGCCCGCCATCACCGCCAGGCGCTTGCCGCCCACGGGTACCCCGGCTACGTCCACCACGGTATCCTCGGGGTGGAACATGCGGTTGGCCTTTTTGAAAGGCTCCGCCACGTGCATGATGCGCTCCACGCAGGGAAAGCTCTCCACCCGGTTGGGGTCCACCTGGGAGGTGTCGCCTACCAGCCCCAGAATGGTCAAATCGGTGCCGATGACCGGGTTTACCTGTACCCCATGGGCGGTGACCAGCCTGGTCAGCTGATCGATCTCCTGCTGGGAAGCACCCTTCTTCAATACGATAATCATGATATTCTTGCTCCTTTCCCTGCTGAAAACGGTCGAAAAAAAGGAGAGCCCGCAAAGAGCTCTCCCGAAAAATCCCGTTTCCGCGTCCATGGACACGTCGGAAAGGGTCAGACCGCAGGGCTCTGTGCGCGAAATACGCTTGCGAAAAATCCGAAGCCGCCAAAAAAGCTGCTCCGGCCCGTAAACGTAAAGTACAGCGCGCCCTTCATGCCTTAACCTCCAACCCATGTTCCGCCACGGTTTGCGCCCTGGCTTTGCACGTCATTATACGTTATGGGGAAGAATCCTGTCAAGGGAAAATGCACAAACAGAACATTGTCGGGTTATTCCCCCACCTTTTCCACGCGGATCTCCGGGTAGGTCCGGTAGCCGTTGTGCAGTAGCTCCTGGCGCAGGCCCGAGGCGTCCTGGGTGAAGCGGTAAAGGGTGTAGGCCCCGTCCCGGTAGGCGTAGTCCCGGCCGTTGTCCCGGTAGTGCTCCCAGACGCCCTCGCCGGGGTAGCAGCGCAGAATCAGCGCGGGGTCCGCCAGCTCGTCGGTATAGCGCTGGTCGGGGTACAGGGGCAGGATGGCGCCCGCCTTGACGTAGATGGGGCACAAGTCGAGGGGCGCTTCCCGCAGCAGCCAGCCGCCGGCGTGCTTCTCCCCGGTCCAGAAGTCGTACCATTCCCCCGCGGGCAGGTACACCATGCGCCGCCGCGCGCCCTGCTCCACCACCGGGGCCACCAGCAGGTTTTCCCCCAGGAGGAATTCGTCGTTGAGCTCCCGGACGTTGGGGTCCTGCTCATAGTGGAGCACCAGGGGGCGCAGGGGCGGCAGGCCCGTCTCCTCGCACTGGCGGAATAGGTCGTAGTAATAGGGCAGCAGGGCGTAGCGGAGCTTCACATACTTGCGGAAGATGTCCGTGACCTCCCGGCCGAAGCGCCAGGGTTCCTGCACGCGGGTGCCCTGGGCGCTGTGGCTGCGGAACAGCGGGGAGAAGCAGCCCGCCTGTACCCACCGGGCCATAAGCTCCGGGGTGCAGTCCGCGCCGAAGCCGCCGATGTCCGTGCCCATGAAGGCCATGCCGCTCAGGCCCAGGTTGCACTGCTGGGGAATGGCCATGCGGAGATGGTTCCACAGGCTCTGGTTGTCGCCGGTCCACACCACGGCGTACTTCTGCGAGCCGCTGTAACAGGCACGGGTGATGACGAAGGGGCGCAGGCCCGTGGCTTCCTTCCAGCCCGCAAAGGCGGCCCGGGCCATGTTGTGCCCATAGACGTTGTGCATTTCCCCATGGGTGGAAACCCGGTCCTCGTCGGTCATGCACACATCGTCGGGCAGGGGGCCGCGGAAGCTGGCGGGCTCGTTCATGTCGTTCCACACGCCGCTGACGCCCTTTTCCGTCAGGAAGCGATGCAGCCCGGCCCACCACCGGCGCACCCGGGGCGCGCCGAAGTCCGGGTAAACGCTGTTGCCCGGCCACACCTCGTTGACGTAGACCAGCTGGTCGGGGGTCTTGCAGAAGCAGTTCTCCCGCAGGCCCTGGCGGTACACTTCGTAGCCGGGGTCCACCTTCACCCCGGGGTCGATGATGGTCACGGCCTTGACGCCCGCGTCTCCCAGCTCCCGGATCAGCCCGGGGAAGTCCGGGAAGGTTTTGGGGTTGGTGGTAAAGACCCGGTAGCCGTCCATGTAGTCAATGTCCATGTGCAGCGCGTCCAGGGGAATGTCCAGCTCCCGGAAGGTACGGGCCAACTCCCGGAAGGTTTCCGCGCAGGCATAACCCCACCGGCACTGGTGATACCCCAGGGTCCAGCGCTGGGGCAGGGGGCAGCGCCCAGTGAGCCAGGTATATCGCTCCACCGCCTGGGCCAGGGTGGGCCCGGCCAGGAAGTAATAGTTCAGGTACCCTTCCTTGGCGCCGAAGGAAAGGTAGTCCGGGCATTCAAAGCCGAAATCAAAGTACGTGCGGTAGGTATTGTCAAAAAACACGCCGTAGGTCTGCGTCCCGCTGGGGCCGGAAACGAAGAACACGGGGAAATCCTTGTACAGGGATTTGAAGCATTCCTCGTGGGGGGCGGGGTCGTCGGTATTCCAGTTTTCATAGGCATAGCCGCGCTTGTTCAGAAAGCCGGTCTTGTCCCCCAGGCCGTATACGGCGTCCCCGGGGCGCAGGACGCGCAGCTCCTCCAGGGGCAGCGGCCCGGACTGGTCCTGGGGCCGGTGGCCTTCCTTGGCCAACATTTCCAGGGCCTGGGGCGTCAGGCCGCGGTCCACCACGCCACGCTCCCCGCGGTAGCTCAGGCTCAGGGGCGCGCCCTGGGCGTCGTAGAGGTCCGCGTGACCCTGGGCATCTACGGTCAGGCGCAGCAGCGGGGTGACGATGGCGCAAACCTCCTCCGTAGTCTCCACGGTGAAGGCGCATGCTTCATGCAGGCCCGCTTCCACGGCCTTGGAGACGTAGTTGCGCGCTTCCTCTCCCAGAAACACCCGCAGAATCCCCGGCGACACCACTTCCACCCCCAGCGTTCCCCGGGCGGTGGCGCAAGCAACGAATCTTCCATCTTGACGGTATTCCATGGCTGGCAGTCCTCTCTTATTCTGTGAAAGCTTTGCGGAGCGTCGCTCCGGTGTATAGATATTCGTGGGGGCATGGTGCGTTCCCTCTCCGAGCAGGGACAAATTCTTGATACGTTGAAGGGCGCTGCCGCTTTTTTTCGCGGCAGCGCCCGCAGCGAGGCGAAAAAGCGGGCAACCCCACTTATTTGCGTATACCGTTTTCTATCGGGAAAAAACGTGCTATAATAGCGGCATAGTCCATTGAATCGAAGGAGGCTGGCCTATCCCATGCTGTACGAACGCGTATCGGTGCCTTCCACCGATGGTTTTTCCCTGCCCCTGGATCTTTATTGCCCCGAAGTATGCGAGGACATTGACCCGGATATTCAACGCCCGGCGGTGGTCATCTGCCCCGGTGGCGCGTACCAGTTTCTTTCCCACCGGGAGGCGGAACCTGTGGCGCTGGCGTTTGCGTCCATGGGCTTCAATGCCTTTGTCGCCTGGTACCGGGTGGCTCCGTACCGCTATCCCCGTCCCCAGCAGGATGCTGCCGCCGCGGTAGCCTGGGTGCGGGCGCATGCTGCCCAGACCCATACCCACCCGGACAAGATCGCCGTGATGGGCTTTTCTGCCGGCGGGCACTGTGCCGCCAGCCTGGGCGTCTGGTGGCCGAAAGGGGAGCTGTGGAAAGAGCTGGGGCTGACCCCTGAGCAGGTCAAGCCCAACGCGCTGGTGCTCAGCTATCCCGTGATTACCGGCGGTGAAAAGGCGCACCGCGGTTCCTTTGAAAACCTCAGCGGTTCCTTGGATACAAGCGAACATCTGCGCTATTCCCTGGAAACCCAGGTGACGGAGCAGACACCCCCCGCCTTCCTGTGGCATACCTGGACGGACGAGGCCGTGCCGGTGGAGAACAGCCTGCTCTTTGCTACGGCGCTGAAGGCCCATGGCGTACAGGCGGAGGTTCACCTTTTCCCCTTTGGCGCCCACGGCGCTTCCCTGTGCAACCCGCAGACCTCCGGGGTCCGCAACCCCCATTTCGTGCTTCCCGACTGCGCGCAATGGCCGGGCATGGCGGCGGACTTCCTGCGCCGCGTGCTGGCGTAAAGCGGCCCTGGCACGCGCCAGGGGATGCTTGCGCATAGGAAAAGAGAAGGAGGCCTCGCGCCATGGCGATGATGACCCGCAGGGAGCGGCAGGTTACCGACCCGGAAAAGATTCTGGAGATTCTGCGCAAGAGCAAGGTGGTACACCTGGGGCTTTGCGACGGAAACCAACCCTATGTAGTGCCCATGAACTACGGCTTTGAAATGCAGGACGGGCGATTGACCCTGTACCTGCACGGCGCGCCTCAGGGCCGCAAGTATGACGTAATGGCCCGCCAGCCCAGGGTTTCCTTTACCATGGAGTGCGACCTGCAACCTTTTACGGGAAAGGTGGCCTGCATGTACGGGCTTAGCTACTCCTGCTTGATGGGCGAAGGAACGGCCAGCTTTGTGGAAGATCCGGCGGAGAAGTGCCGGGCGCTGTCCCTGATTATGCGGACCCAGACCGGAGAGGATTTTTCCTTTGACGAAAAACTGGCTTCGGTGGTGCGCATTGTGCGCATTGACGCGGAACAGTATACGGCGAAGCACCGGCCGCTGCCCCAGCGCCCCTAGGCGCCCACCAGCCCAACCTTCCGCCGGGAAAGCCGCCGCAAATCCATGAAAGCAGGAGGGGCCGCGGCCCCTCCTGCAACTTCCTGTTTTTTACAGTCCACCCCCCGATGGCTTGACCGTACAAAGTATGGACAAACCATCGGGGGCGTTTTCTATAGGTATTTGGCGGCGGGCTGCCGCCCCCGTTATTCGTTCTCCGCGGACACCTGAATGAAATCCTCCACCAGGCTGGCCTTGCCGCCTGCGGCGATGAACTCGTCAATGGCGGCCTGCAGCTGCGCATGGAATTCCTCCAGGCACAACCCGTTGTCCATGATGTAGGCGGCGACTTCCTTGCCCACGTAGCGCAGGTGCCAAGGCTCGTAATTGATTTCGGTGATCTCCTCCTTGTCGGAGGGATAGCGCAGGATGAAGCCGAACTCCGCGCAGTGCTCGGCCATCCACTGGCATTCCTCGGCTTCGGCCATGTCCTCGTTCATGGAGCGGTCCCGCCACTCCTTGGGCACCACGTCGCAGCCCAGGCCCGTTTGATGGTCGCTGGCCCCGGCGGGGGTCACCCAGCCGTCATCCTTGCCGTTGTTGCTTTCCAGGCGGTTATAGTACATGGTAGCCTGGGTCTGGTAGGAACGGTAAGCGCTCTTGAGGTACAGGGTGATGTCCTGGGTGAGCGCCGCCTCGAACATTTCGATGAGCGCTTCCCCGGCCACCTCGTGGAGCTTCATTTCGCTGCTGGACGCCTTGTTGACGCCGCCGTTGCTGCGGCTCTTCATGACCATCATGGGTTCGGGCACGAAGCCCTTGGGCAGCAGCACGTCCCGATTGGCCAGACGGATGTATTCCGGGTCCATATCGGAAATATCGATGGGGAAATTCCAGGGCACGTCGTCGTAGAACACGTCCTCCTCGATAATCAGGTCCCCCAGGCTCAGCTCCGTATCCTCCTGGCACAGACCCAGGGCCGGAAGCAGGGCCAGCGCCAGAACCAGCAGCGTACAAAATGCTTTTTTCATGGCTTTCCTACCTTTCCTTGGTTCCTCATGGATGTGAACGGCGCAGCCGTCAGCTTTCTTCCCCCAGCGTAATCCAGTAGCGCTGAAGCCGTACCTGCTCCTGGGGTTCGAAGACCGTGGATTCATAAACGCCGCCGTTGGCCAGAATGGTCCGGCGGCTGGCTTCGTTTTCCTCCAGGCAGGTGATCAGCACCCGCGTCAGGCCGATCTCCCGGCAGTACGCCAGCGCCTGGCGCAGCATCTCCTTGGCTACGCCCCTGCGGCGCTGGCCGGGGCGCACGGAATAACCGATATGCCCGCCGTAGCGCTCCAGAAAATCATTGAACCGGCGGCGCACCTGAATCATCCCCACCAGCCGGCCGTCCTGGTCCAGGGCCACGAACTGCGTGGCAGGCACCCACTGCGGAGGACAGGTTTCCTCCCGGCGCATGCTTTCCACCTGGGCCAGCCATTGCAGCGGGTCTCCGGTATGGCGCAGGCTGCCGCAGCCGTCCATGGAGCTGCCCGCCGCCAGCATTTCTTGGCGATAGGCGGCAATTTCCGGCACCATTTCCGCCGTGGGTTCCCGCAGCAATATGGTCATGGCCTTGCATGCTCCTTAGTCATGGAAAATCGTGATTTCCCGGTCGCCGTCCGGGCCGACCTCGGTGAGAATTACCGGACCGTCGGGCAATTCTTCGGCGGATAGGGCGGCGGTCACGTCTCCGCCACGGCTGAGGAACTCCTCCAGCGCGGCATCCTTTTCCTGGCAGAACTCTTCCAGGCACAGGCCATGGCTGGTGATATAGTTGGCAATCTCCGTGCCCACATAGCGCAGGTGCCAGGGCTCAAAGGCTTCGCCGGTCAGCTCCTCCTTGAACTCGGGGTAGCGGATGATATAGCCGTAGCGGGCGCAGTTGGCCGCCAGCCACTGGTATTCGGGGGTTTGGGCAAATTCCGCGGCGACCAGAGCCTTGACCCGCCAGTCCTTGCCCACCACCATGGCGGCCAGGCCGGTCTGGTAGTCGGTCTGCCCGGCCTGGGGCACGCCCTCGGTCTCTCCACGGGTAACCGCGGTCTCATAGCGGGTAGCCTGGTCCTCATAGGAACGGTAGCCCTGGCGCAGGTAAAGCTCCACCCCGGCATCCTCCGCGCCGTTGAAGAGCATGACCAGGGCCGCATATGCGTCCCCGTTCAGCTTCATGCTGGTACTGGAAGCCTTGCGCAGGCCGTTGTTGAGATTTTCGCCGTTTTCGCCGTTGCGCCGGCTTTGCACGCTGATCAGGTTGGCGGGTTCCGTGCCGCCGTCCAGGGGCGAAAGGGGGCTGGCCAATACCAGCAGCGCGTCATCCAGCTCGCTCAGGGGCACGCCAAAGGTCCAGGCGGGTCCGTCATAGGCCACCAGTTCCGTGGCCCCGGCAACGCAGGCCGTTGTCAGGAAAACCGTTACCAGCAGGAACAGCGCCACCAGCCGCTTCGTCATACAAGAGCACCTCTTCTTTTGTAATGATGGAAAATCCCCGTTATTTCAGCGCCAGCAGGTCGATCATCACTTGCTCGCGCAGCTCCTCCATATAGGTTTCCATGGGCACGTCGGCCTCGTACATGGCCTTGGCGTGTTCCGGACCCACATAGCGCACATGCCAGGGCTCGTAGTTATAGCCGGTGATGTCCTCCCAGCCCTCCTGGTAACGCAGGATGAAGCCGAAGCGCCAGCAGTTTTCGGCGATCCATTCTCCGCCCCTGGTATTGGCAAAGCTGGAGGTCAGCCCGGCGCTGGAATTGCGCTGGCCCACGTCCATGGCCATGCCCAGCTGATGCTCGCTGGCCCCTGGCCGGGCTACGTATTCGTCCGCTTTTTCTTCGCTGCCCACGCTCTTGAGCTTATTATTGTAGATGTTTTTCTGCTTGCTGTAGCTGCGGTAGCCGCTGACGGTGACCAGGGTGACGCCCGCTTCTTCCTTGCAGGCGGCGAACATATCCTCCAGGGCCGCGGCGGCCTCCGGACGCATGCTGCGCAGGGAGCCGCTCACATCCGCCTGTACCAGCGGGGGTACGTAATCCTCGCTGACGCGGTAGGCGCGGCTGACCAGAAACAGCGAACCCGTAATGTCCCGCTGCGGCGCCACGGCTTCCAGGGAGGAGGTGAGCATCATCGTCCCCGCGCACAGCAGCGAGGCGAATTGCGTGATATATGACATGGACCGTAAAGCTCCTTTCCGCCCAAGCGCGACGCGACGCCCTTCCTGAAATGAGACGCGCCGCCGGGGCATAAGGTTGCCCGCGCCGGACAAAATGCAAAGAATTCATTCTTTTTTATTATACCTGCTTTCCGGCAGGCCGCAAGCCCAAAGGGTGTAAATTTTTGAAAGAATTCCCTGCGTGAGCCGGACGATGCCCGCGCACAATAGCCGCGAGGAGGCGAACAGAAAGTGAAACGAACCCTGCTACAAGCCGCGGCGCTGCTGGTCTGCGCTCTTGCCCTTACCGCCTGCGCCGCCGAATCGGAACCCATGACATCCCCGTCCCCCACCGCAAACGCGGCTACCGCGCAGCCCAGCGCATCTGCCGAACCTTCGCCCAGCGACATGGCGACCCTCACCGCCGGTGAAACGGAATCGCCCATGGCCATGGGCGTTCAGGACGCCGACAAGGCCCGCCAGGCGGCTGAGGAACTCAAGAACGAGCTGGAGCAGCTCAGCGAGGTCACCGACGCCAAGGTGGTCATTGCCGGGCAGCAGGCCGCCGTGGGGCTTACCTTTGACACCCAGTATCAGGCCGGCGTTACCGACCGCATGCGGGAAATGGTGCGCGAGCGTCTGGACGGCGTGGTCAGCGGCGTGACCCGCCTGGCCGTCACCGACGACGCTACGCAGATGGAAACCATCAGCCAGCTTTCCGAGCAGCTGCAAAACGCCACGGATCTCACCGACATTGAAAACAAGCTCTCCGCCCTGATCAACCGCCTGGAGGCGGGCGACGAAAGCCTCACCACCCAGGACGGCACGGCCAGCTAAGGCATAATACGCGCCATGGCTGCATATATCAACAGGGAGTTTGCAATGGACTTCACGCAGGCCGCCATTACGGCGGGGTTTCGGGGACGGAGAACGCTCTCCGTCCTCTTGCTGCCCTTGACCGCCGGGCTTCTCCGTCCGGAAGGCGTGCCCGACGCGTGGGTATACCTCTGGACGGGGAATCTCCTGAACCTGTGGTGGCTGGGCGCGCTATGGCTGGTACCGCCCACCCGCCCCCTCTGGCGGCATCGGAAGCCGGGCTTTATGCGTCACGCCGCCCCGGTTCTCGCGAGCCTTGCGCCTGCCCAGATCCTATGCCGTGCCGCGTTGGGGTTGCTGCTGTGGGCAGCCGCGCCCTTGGGCGGCGTGTGGTCCGCTTTGTTCCGCTCCCTGGCGGCATGGGGCGCGCTCCTGACGGGCCAGGCGGTCTGCCTGGCCCTGTTTGCACGGCTCCGGCCCGGCCGGGCGCAGACGGCGCTAAGCCTGGCGGCGCTGGCCGCCGTATTGCTGACGGACCTGGCCGCCTTCGCGCCGGGTCAATAAAGGAGCATAAAAAAATCCGCCGCGTTACGCGACGGATTTTTTCGACGCACCTCCGACGGGATTCGAACCCGTGTTTTCGCCTTGAGAGGGCGGCGTCCTAGGCCTCTAGACAACGGAGGCAAATGGCTGGGGAACTAGGATTCGAACCTAGACAATACGAGTCAGAGTCGTAGGTGCTGCCGTTACACAATTCCCCATCAGTTAGCCGTGAAGCTCAACTGCGGAGATGATTATAGCAGATGGCCGGGGGGATGTCAAGGGTTTTTGGAAAAATTTTTGTTTCGCGGCGATGGCAGACCCTTTACAGCCGCAGGCTGATTTCCGTCACCAGCTGGGCAAACAGCTCCTCCCGCTCTTTGCCGTCCCAGTGCAGGGCCAGGGGCGAAGCGTCCCCCAGCAGGGCGGCGAGCCTGGGCGCCAGCGCCGCGTCGGCCAGGGCCAGCACAGGGCTTTCCCCATGGAAGCAATCCGTCAGCACCCGGGCGAAAGCGGGGCAGTCCAGGGCGGGGACCGTCAAGCGGTCCAGCAGAATAGGGGCGTGACGGGGCACACAGCGGCGCAGGGTGGGAGCGGCCAACTCCTCCCATACCTCGGGAATGGAGACGATGCGTTCACGCCCCAGACGCAGGGTACAGGGCACGTCGTTCTCCATGGGGTCCTGGGCGCCCAGGAAATGCAGCAGCTCCCCGCGAACCTGACCCGCCAAGGCATAGGGAAGCGTGCGAAAACCCACGGCGCGCAGGGGCAGGGCATGCATCACGCTTTGTGCCAGCTCGGAGGCGGCTTTGGGGTTGGTGCTGTACAGAATCATTTGTTGCATTTTTTCGCGCTCCCTTCCGGTGCGTTCAGGAACAAGGGGCTTTCCTTTATTATAGCATGGATTCCGCCCTTGACAAGCCGCGCCGGGTGGCAGCGCGGCATTTTTCCTGTGAGGACGCCTGCATAAGCGGTTGTGAAGCCGCACATACTAGCGTTGACAACAGACTTGCATGGAGGGGTTGAAGCGTATGGAAAAGACGATGCAGGGGCGCGCCCGCGCCGGATGGCAGGACAGGGAAACGAAGCGCCTGTTTCAGGCGGTGGATGAGGCGGCCCGGGAGGGGCAGCCCCTGCGCCATGTGTTTGAGTCACTTAGCGGCGAATTGGGCCGCAAACCCAACAGCATCCGCAATTATTATTATGCCCGGCTGCGCCAGCACCCGGAAAGCACCGTACAACGGGCCGCGCCCTTTCAAACCTTTACCCAGGAGGAGGTACGGGCGTTGCTTCGCCAGGTGCTTATGGCGCGTGGCCAGGGAAAATCCGTGCGCTCCTGCGTAATGGACATGGCCCAGGGAGATCACAGCCGCATGCTGCGTTATCAGAACAAGTACCGTACGGTGCTGCGCCGCTGCCCCAGCCTGGTGGAGGAGATTTCCCAGGAGCTGCGGGCGGAGGGCCTGCCCTGCCCGGAGATGGAGTTCCCCGCCGCGGAGCTGATCCAGCCCGACAATGTGGCCATGGCCGGCCTCCTGGCCGAACCCGCGGTACACGCTATGCTGGAGGGGCTTAAGGAACTGCTGCGCCGGGCCTCCCGGGAAACCGAAGCCCCCGCGCTCCAGCGGCAGATGGACCGCATGGCCGTGCAGCAGGATCTGCGCCGCCTGGCCTGGGAGCGTGATTTCGACGACTGCGCCGCCCATTTGCAGCGCATGATGACGCTTTTACGGGATTTTCTGGCCCTGCCCCGGGAGTCCCAGCAGCTGCAGCTGGACACCTTCCGGGATGCGGGCATCGAGGAAATCAGCCGTGCGGAAAATTTCCTCAGCCGCCCGCGGGAATGAAGGCAATAAAAAAAGGAAGCGTTTCCGGAAAACCGGTGCGCTTCCTTTTTATCATGCACGGAAGGGGATGGAGCTTAGTTCAGCGCCTCCGCGTCGTTTTCGATGCTGATTTCCTCCACGCTGCGGATCGCCCAGCGGGCGACCACCATCTGCAGGTTATCCTTGCCCACGGCCAGGGTGATGGTATCGTCCCGGATGCCGGTGATGGTGCCGTAGATGCCTCCGATGGTGCAGATGCGGTCGGTCACCTTCAGATTGTTGAGCATATCCTTGACCTGCTTGTCCTTCTTGCGCTGGGGACGGATCAGGAAGAAATAGAATACCACAAAAATGAGCACCATGGGCAGCAGCATGCTGATGAGGCTGGCCACAGGGCTGATCTCCGCGGCGGCGTCCGCGGTGGTGGCGCCGGCAGCGTCCGTGGTCTCAGCAATGGCCCGGCTGACGCCAAAGAACAAAGACATCCAATCCATGCAAAAAACTCCTTTCAAAATGGGTCGTTGCCTATTATAGCAAAATTCTGATTTCATCACAAGCCTTTTCGGAAAATTCCGGCCCGGAGCGTCACACCACCGTGCCGCTGTCTCCCGCGACTTTCAGGGGATCGTCCGTCCGGCCCGCGCCCCATACCAGGTAGAAAGCGCACAGGCTGCAATTCATATATACGCTCAGCGCCAGGTTCATTCCCAGGTACAGCACCTGGTACAGCACCGTACCCAGCAGATACAGCGCCATATTGGACACCATGGTAATCAGAATGGACCAGCCCAGGAAGGACAGCTGCATCATCAGCAGGTTCAGCTTCTGATGGGCCATGCTGGCGATGCTGGCCTTTACGCAGGCGCGGCAGCCCCAGTCCGGATGATCTGCCAGGAAAAACATGCTTAGCGCATAGCGGAAATAGGCGATGATGGGGGGAATGATCATGGCCGCATAGCCCACGATCATCAGCGTAATGATCCAGCTCAGCCCGTGCTGGCTGACCCCTCCGCCGGAGGGGATCGCCCAGAGCAGGAGCAGCAGGCAGCACAGCCCAGGCACCGCCCACAGCAGCATCTTCACCAGCATCAAAAGTTCCACGCCCAGCGCTTTCAGGCCGGTTTTGGCCCGGGAGAATACCACGGTCCAGCTTTGATCCTTTTGTCCGCGGAGCAGCTCCAGGAAGAAATGCATCAGCCCCAGGGTGAACATGGGCGTTACCAGAAAGGACAGCAGGCTCAGCGCGTTGGATAGCAGCCGGGACGCTCCCAGCTGGCTTTCCACCAGGCGCAGCAGATAGCCGGGGTCCGACAGGGTTTCCTCCGTGGCATACTGCAGGGAAAGCAGCAGCTGCTGTTGCAGCCCGCCTCCTTGCAACAGGGATACGATCTGCGCCAGCCAGCTGGGCAGGGACGCCACCAGCATCACCACCAGCGCGGTTTGCCAGTGCCCCGCCAGCGCCTGCCGGGCTTTCAGCCGCAGGATGAAATTATTCGTTACCATAGGAATGATGTTCCTCCTTCACATAAAAGCGCATGGCCACCCCGGTATCGTTGCACAGGGTTTCCGCGGGCAGGCTGCGCAGCGCATGGGCCACGTAGTAATCCCCCGCCGCGCCGCCCAGGTTGATGGACTGCACAAAGCAAATGGCCGGGAACCAGGCCGGCAGCGCCGCCCCCAGCGCCAGCAGTACAACGCCCCACAGCACCACCGGGCTCAGGGCAATGACCAGGTAGCTGCCCTTGTCAAAGTAGGCGTCCTTCAGCCCCGTCCACAGATAGCCGCCGTCAAAGCCAAAATGCGGCCTGCGTCTGACGTAGGCCCAGATGCACACCCCATGCACCGCCTCGTGCAGCAGCATGTAAGCCGCCGTGCCCAGCAGGGCCGCAACGGCCTGCGCGCCCCATCCCGCCAGGGGGAATGCCCAGGGCCAGAGCAGATAGATCCCCAGGCCCAAAGCCAGCACGCCAACCGTCAGCCCCGCGGAAAGCTTGTTCACCCGCAGAAAGGTTTGCCTGTCATGGAGCAGGTCAATTTCCCGGGCCATTTTCCAGCCCTCCGGCAAGCCAATGACGTTCATATGGCGCTATACCCTCCTTGGAGCGTTTACAGGATGCATCATACCATATTTCCATCGGGAAGGCAACGACAGGCGCGCCATTTGCCCAAAGAAAAAAAGGCCGTTCCGCTTTCGCCGGGAAATCGCGGAACGGTTTTTCTGTTCAGCCCTGCGCTGCCTTCATGGGTGCGCGCGGCGCCCGGCGGCTGGTATAGAGCAGACTGGCGGTGATTGCCGTGAAGGGCGCCACCGTTACCAGCCCGAAGGAACCCACCAGGGTGGTGAGCACCTCGCTGGCCACATATTTCAGATTGGCGATGTCCATCAACGGCGTGCCCTGGCCCGCGAAGTACATGAGCATGGACAGGTAGCTGCCGGAATAGGCCAGCATCAGCGTGGTGGTCATGGTGCCGATGACGCTGCGGCCCACAGAAAAGCCGCTGCGTAGCAGCTCCCGCCGGGTGATGCCCGGCTTGTGGAGGACCAGTTCCTCACCGGCGGAAGCGATATCCATGCTCAGATCCATCAGCGCCCCGGAGTTGGCGATGAACACCATGGCAAAGAACAGCGAGCGTATGTCCAGCCGCATGGTGCTCTGGGCAATGAGGGGCACCACATAGGGCAGGCTGCCCCCGTCCAACTTCAGCAGGTTGCCGAACACCACCGCCAGCACGCAGGTGAGGGCCGTGCCCTGCAGGGACCCTAGCATGGCTACCAGCGCCTTGCGGGTGAAGCCTGCCACCAGCAGGTCGATCATGGCGGTAAGCACGACGACCATAAGCAGCGCCATCCAGATGGGGGCGTAGCCTGCCAGCATCAGCGGGATGAGCACCTTCCACACCAGCATGACGCTGAGCACCAGGGAGATCAGCGCCCCGCAGCCGGACACGCCCCCGAACAAAATCAGCAGCAGTCCAAACAGCCCGAAAAGCAGCCCCTCGGTATCCAGACGGTAGTGGTCGATCATGGTCACGCGGTATTCTCCGCTTTCCGTGGCCTGGATCATGGCCAGCGCCCGGTCCCCGGAGGAAAAGAGCTTGTCCTTGTCCAGGGCGGCGTTTTGCAGGTTGTTGGCGGTCACCTCCAGGCCCTTGTACGCGCCCTCCAGCACGCGGACCACACAGGTCTGCGCCCCGGCGTTCACGATGCCCAAAGGTTCCAGGCCATCGTTGTTTACCGAAAGCACCTCCACCTGTACCCGGGGAATGGCCGCGTAATCCCCTGCATAGGGGTTGGGCAAAAAATACAGCGCGCCGCACAGCAGCAGCGTCACCAGGCAGAATATCCAGTCGCGTTTCTTCCCGCGAAAAATGGCACGGAGCATGCGGTTTCCTTCTCCTCTCTTTGCAAAAAGGGAGACAGCTCGCAGAGCGAACTGCTAGCGTGTCAAAAAAGTGGCGCTGCCACTTCAGGCTGTTGACAAAGTATGTAATCTCATGATTTATGCAAGTTGTGCATTGCATGCTTGCAAACGCAGAGATTTCGCGCCTGCGGGCGCGACCAAAGGGCTTTCCGATCGCCCTTTGGAAACCTTCGGTCCCATGCGCTATGAAATTTTTTGCAAGTTCGGGAATCTGAAGTTTCATTTTTCTTGCGTCTGTATGAAAATACATGCGTTTTTCACCAGTCTGAAGTGGCGCTGCCGCTTTTTTGAGGAAGCACCTTCGGCCAACCAGAGGTCGTCCGAAGGTGTAAGGAATGGTTTTTGCAAGCAAAATCGACGACCCGTCCCGCCGGCAGAGCCGGCGGATACGAATGAAAGTCGGAGGGGCTGTGGCCCCTCCGATGCCTCCCCGGGGTTTTTCGACAGTCTGACAGCTCGCAGGGCGAACTGTCTCCCGAAAAAGTGCGTTTCGATCGCAACGCGCCGGCAAACCCTTGCCCGCCTAGGGGATGGGGCGGCGGCTTCCCGCTGCCGTGGCGGAAAACCGCAGCCCTGCCGCGGACCGGGACCTTGCCGGAGGGCCGCGGCAGGGGTTACTCCTCGCTTAGACCCATAACCTCCATGGTCTTGTGGAAGATGTCCGTGTTGTCATAGCTGCCGATGAAGGTTTCCGCGCCCACGCCCATGGCGTATACGGGGAGCAGCAGGCCAGTGTGGGCGTAGCTGGTGTAGGCGATGCCCGCCTTGTTGTTCAGGATGTGGCTCACCGCCATGCTCAGGGGTTCATAGCCGCCGTAGAGCAGCTGGTCGTTCTCGGTAAGCTCCCGGGCGTCGGGGTCCACCATGGAGAGGTTGAAGGCGTTCTCGATGCGGGCGAGCTCCTCCTCCGTGAGGGTCAGGGGCTGACCGGCGGTGGTGGTCAGGCCGTAGTTGGCCTCGATGACCTCCAGGGCCTTGGCGAAGTCGGCCTTTTCCTCCCGAAGCTTGACAATCTCCTTGTCAAAGTCCACGAAGCTCATCTTCTGGTTTTGCAGGTAATCGAAGTGGGTATCGTAGGCGGTGGCGGCAAAGCCGATGGTCAGGCCGCCGGTCTCGTGGTCGCCGGTGACGATGATGAGCGTCTCGTCGGGATGCTCCGCCGCAAAGTCGATGGCCACCTGCACCGCGTCGCTCAGGGCGATGGTGTCATAGATGCTGGTCATGGCGTCGTTGGCGTGGCAGCTCCAGTCGATCTTGCCGCCCTCGGTCATCAGGAAGAAGCCGTTTTCGTTGTCCAGGTTGGCGATGGCCGCTTCGACGATCTCGGACAGGGCCAGGGAGTCGGCGCCTTCGGCTTCCAGGCGCAGGCGGTCGATTTCGTACTGCATGGCGTAGTCGTCGTTGGGGTCCGGCACCACGGCCAGGGTGCGGCCGCTCTCGGCGTTGATGGCGCGGATGCCCTCGTTGGTGTTCACCACGTTGAAGCCGTTCTCCTTGGCCAGGTCATAGAGGTTGGCCTGGGTGCCGTCGCCGTCGGGCTTGTTCCAGTTGCCGCCGCCGATGAAGTCCAGGGTATCCCCGGTGATGCCCTGCACGGCGATGTCGTAATAGTCGTTGCGGCTGGGCATCTTGGCGTAGTAGGCCGCGGGGGTGGCGTGGTTCAGGCTCACGGTGGAGATGACGCCCACCTTCTTGCCGGCCTCCTTGGCGTACTCGGTGATGATTTTGAAGGGTTCGGTCTTGTCGATGTTGTAGTTGATGACGCCGGAGAGGGTTTTTTCACCGCTGGCCATGCTGGTGGCGGTGGAAGCGCTGTCCGGGCAGAAGGAGGAAGCGTCGTAGGTGGTCATGATGCCCACGTTCTGGAAGGTGGTGAAACTCAGCTCCGCCGGGGTGGGCAGGGTGGCGTCGGGGTTTTGCAGGGTGCCCAGGAAGTACTGGGTGGCGCTGACCTGGGGGCTGCCCATGCCGTCGCCGATGAACATGAACACATACTTGGGCGCGGCCGCTTCCTCCGCGCAGGCGCAGCCCAGCATGCCCAGCGCCAGTACCAGGGCGCAACAAAGAGCCAGAATCCGTTTCATGATGTTTTCTCCCTTTCTTCATCCTATTTTCGTTACCGGCAATGAAGATACCGTATTCGTGTCAAATCCGCGTCTGGGCAGCGCAAAGGCAGCATGAAATTTTTGCAAAAAAAACGCTGCGGGAAGCGGATGCGCAGCGCCGGATGGCAGAAACAACCGTGGAAGGCCGCGAAAGGGGTCGCAGCGGGGCAATGGAGAAGCCAATCTTCCGCCGGCAAAGCCTTCGGATACAAAGGAAAGCCGGAGGGGCTACGGCCCCTCCGACCAGATTGCTGACAAAGTATTTTGCCGCGTCGCTTTTGCAAGTTCTGTAAGCATGCTTGCGGATGCGAAAGGTTTCGCGCCTGCGGGCGCGACCAAAGGGCTTTGCGATCGCCCTTTGGAAACCTTCGGACCCAAACGCTATGAAATACTTGCAAGTTTGGGAGCCTGAAGCTTCCTTTTTCTTGCGGCTCTATGAAAAAACGTGCCTTTTTCAACAGGCTGCGGAGGGGCTACGGCCCCTCCGACGCCTCTCAGGTGGACAGCTGCGCGCCGTCCCTGCGGGAAGGGCGCTCAGACTGTCAAAAAACCCCAGGGAGGTGTCGGAGGGGCCGCAGCCCCTCCGACTTTCATTCGTATCCGACG